>JBAUZZ010000662.1:0-9457 GCA_049585495.1 Chthoniobacterales bacterium
GTCGAGCAAGGAGATCTGAAGCAGGTGCGCGGCCTCGGCTAGTTTGCGGGTGAGACGGATATCGGCCTCGCTTGGGCGCGGGTCGCCTGAGGGATGGTTGTGGACAACTACGATCGCGTAAGCGGAATAGGTGATCGCTGGCTTAAAGATTTCGCGGGGATGCGCCAAACTCTCGTTCAGGGTTCCTTTCGAGATTTCGCGAACGGCGATCAACCGGTATCGGGTATCGAGCAAAACGGTTCTCAGCGACTCGCGGTCGAGCATTCTGAACTCATGAGCAAGCAGGCGATGGATTGCGGTTGGCGAGTCGAGCGGCTCTGTCCCAAATTCTTCAAGGGCCAGGCGCGCGCCGAGCGCGAAAGCGGCAGTGAGTTGGATCGCTTTAGCTGAACCAATACCCTTCAAGTGGGCGAGTTCGGCAACCGAGGCTCGGGCAAGCTGCGCCAACGAACCATAACGCTCCAGAAGCTGGTGGGCGAGTTGGATCGCATTCGAGCCGCGCGTTCCGGTCCGGATTAAGATCGCTAGGATCTCGACATCTGTCAGCGCAGCAACGCCGCGCGTCAGCAACTTTTCGCGGGGCCGTTCCTGGAGCGGCAGCTCACGGATCGTTTGGGTGCGCACGGAAATCAGCACATGCGCAGGAAATGTTACGCAGCTGCCGCGAACTGATCAACGGTATTCGATAGAAAATTTCCGACTTCCTGCATCGCCAAGACGAATTTGTTGACCGAAATCTCCTGCAGGCCGGTTTGGGCGTCGGCTACCAGACCTTTCGTCGTGTCCACGGCTCGTCGCAAGGCCCCGTACCGGATAACCTCCGCCCCGAGCCCGGCCAGCTCCTCGGAGCGGCTGCGCAAGAGGACCTCGCTGAAGCGATGGTGATCGTCACGGCCAACGCTTTCCAGAAGATAGAGGACGGGAAGCGTTAGTTTCCCTTTCCGCAGATCGGATCCGAGGGTCTTGCCCGCCTTCTCCTCGGTGCCGGCGATGTCCAGGCAGTCGTCGTAGATTTGGTAAGCAGTTCCGAGTTTGAGGCCGAAGATTTTCAACGAGGTAATCGCCTCCGGGCTGGCTCCACTGATAAACGCCCCGAGCTCAGCGGCGACGGCGAAAAGCGAAGCCGTTTTCATTTCGATAATGCGGAGATACTCCGGGACGGAAAGGTTCAAATCGTAGCGACGCTGAGTCTGAATGATCTCGCCGGAGCAAACTTCGGTCGCGGCATCGGCGATTCGGCGGCAGATTTCGCTGTTGGGGAAAGCACTGGCCAGCTTGAGGGCGTGCGCGAACAGGCAATCCCCTAACAACACCGCCAACGTATTTCCCCACTTTGCATTCGCAGTGGGTTGGTCCCGGCGAATCTCGGCCCCGTCCATGATATCGTCATGGACAAGCGTTGCCAGGTGAATCAATTCGACGATCACGGCCAGATCGATATGGTTCGGGCAGATCTTCCCAGTGGCAGCGCCGGAAAGAAGAGCGAGGGCCGGGCGGAGCCGTTTGCCGCCGCTGCCACACGCATAGGCTACGTATCCGTCAATTGCGGGATCGAAGGCCCTGACTTGCTCGCGGATGCGCTCTTCAACGGCATACAGATGAGGGTTAATCAGCTCGACAGCACGCTGTAGCTGGATAGCTGCAGCACCACGGAATGCTGACTTTGTGAAAAGATTCACAAGCGGACCCTAGTGTTTAAAATCTTGATCGTCAATTTAGCCCTACGCACTCTGCACGATTGAAGGTTCAACCCAAGCTCAAAATCTGAAAATTCGCCCGCTGCGCTAGATCGATTCACACGGTAGTTCGGAGCACCACACTCGTTGCCCCGAGCGGTTTCACATCTCCTTCGTGCGCGCTGGCGGGCACGAGGAAAAGATCACCGGGACGGAACTCCCTGTTGCCAAACATAACCTCGCCGCTGAGGCATTGGAAAACGGCAAACCTGGGCTTTTCGTTTGCGCGACGGGCTTCCTGCAATGTCCAACGGTCGACCTGGAAGTGCTCGCATTGAACGATTTTCTCACCCGATATCGAGTTGAGCCTTGGTTCGAAGTCGTCAAAGTCAATCGATTCCAGACTCTCATCGATGTGCAGTTGACGAGGCTTACCATCGAGCCCCGGTCGGTCCCAATCGAAGACCCGGTAGGTTGTATCGCTGTTTTGCTGAATTTCGAACAAGACATTTCCCGCATCGATGGCGTGAAGCCGTCCACTAGGAATAAAGAGAAAGGTGTCGGGAAAAGTTTCAAGGCGGTGAAGCAGTCGCGTTACTGCTCCGGTGGCGAGCGCCGATTGGAAATCGGCCTTGGTAGTTCCCCTCCTGACTCCTGCATAAACGCCCGCACCCGGCTTTGTTGCCACGAAGTACCAGACTTCAGTCTTTGGCTCACCCGAGAAGCGTCCAGCTACGCTGATTGGCGGGTGAACTTGGAGCGATAATGCCTCGCCGGCGTCTAGAATCTTGACAAGAAGCGGAAAACGCGGCTCGCCAAAACCTTCACCAAAAATTTCCAAACGATGCTTTGTCCAAAGGTCGTGGAGCGTAATGCCACGCCAGGAGCCGAAGTTTATAATGCTTTGAGCGTCTTCGCGATCGACGAGTTCCCAAGACTCTCCGATCGGGCTCGCAGCCGGAAGAGGTCGCCCGAAGGCGCTCTCCAACGCTCGGCCTCCCCAGACTCTTTGCATGTACAACGGTTCAAAAGTCAGGCATTCTCTCATAAGCAACTACAGAATGGAAAGAGCATTGAAAGGACACAACAAGGAATTAGACTAAAAAAAATGGCACAGTCGCGAAAACATAACGCGTGGAATGAAGTGTTGGGACTGGCTTTCCTTGGCCTGGGCACCGTTCTTTTCCTGGCACTGATCTCCTATACGCCTAAGGATGTGCCGTCCTGGGTCTGGTTCAGTTACATGAGCCCGCCCAATAGCCCTGCTCAAAATTTTATCGGCCCGAGCGGCGCGATCATCGCCGGATTTCTATATTTGACGCTGGGAGCGGCATCCTATCTCGTCGCGACGATCCTTCTCGGATTCGGCGGAGCGAAGCTGTTCTTGCCAGGTTTCCGAATCTTAAAGCGGCTCCCCTGGGTACTCCTCTTCATCGTCAGCGGCGCCTCCGTGATGCATCTCCAGACCTGGTTTCTGCATAATTGGAAAAAGGAATTCAATATCCTGGGCCCCGGCGGCTGGACCGGTTACTGGCTCGGTGGCGTACTTCTTCAGAATGCTCTGGGACGGATAGGTTCAATCATTGCGCTTTCCGTGCTTTATCTGATCAGCTTGATCTGGCTGACTGGGATCCGTCCGGTGTACCTGGTGAAGCGGGCGGTCGAGAGTGCGAAGAATTTGGTGCAGCGGGTGGTTCAAGAGAGTCGTCGCAAAAAGCTGGAAGCAGCGGATGAGCGCGGGCGATTGGAGGCGAACCAAAAACGGATTGAAAAGGAGATCCGGCGCCATGAGAAGGAGTTGAAGAAAAAGGGGTTTCTTCCGGAAGAGAGCGATACGAATTTGAGCGACTATCCGGAACCCAAGATCATTGATGCCTCAGCCGCGGTTTCTAACAAGTCCAAACCGTCGGGTGCCGATGGAAGAGGTAAGGCTCGTGAAAAGGAAGTATTGCCGCAACTCTCCGATCAGCGTATCGAGAACTACGAGTTGCCATCGGTCGATTTGCTGGCCCCGCTCGACCTGGAAGGGCGAAAGGCCGCCGATCCGACGGAATTGAAGCAAATCCAAGGGATCCTGATCGACACGCTCAAGCAGTTCAACATTGACGCGAGCCCAGGAGACATCACGCGAGGGCCGACAATAACGCGCTATGAGGTTTATCCGGCCCGAGGCGTTCGAGTGGATAAGATTTCCAGTTTGGAACGGGACCTGGCGCGTGCGACTCGAGCGGAGCGCATTAATATCCTCGCTCCAATCCCCGGCAAGGATACCGTCGGCATCGAGATCGCTAATTCGAGGAAAGTGAAGGTAACACTTCGGGAGATTCTCGAGTCCGAAGACTGGGCGCACACCAAAAACCGGATCACGATCGTTCTTGGCAAAGATGTGTACGGGAAAATCATTCTCGGCGACCTCGCCCAGATGCCACATTGTCTCGTGGCAGGAACGACCGGCAGTGGCAAAAGCGTCTGCATCAACTCGATTATTGCGAGCATTCTGTTCCGTTTTCGCCCAGATGATCTGCGATTTGTAATGATCGATCCCAAAGTGGTTGAACTACAGATTTACAACACGCTGCCTCATCTTGTGCTGCCGGTGGTGACTGATCCAAAGAAGGTTCTCCTGGCGCTACGTTGGGTGATCAACGAAATGGAAAATCGGTATCGCATCTTTGCTAAGGTAGGAGTGCGCAATATCACGGGATTTAACGGGCGCGCCAGGCCGAAGCCTGGGAAAGAGCCCAACACAGGCAGGGCTGTCGGCGCAGCGCCTGAGAGCGTCGAGGCGTTCGATGAGCCATCAACGAGTCCTTCGAGCGATGCTCTACGTGAAGACAATCTCGTGATTCCGGACAAGATGCCCTACGTCGTGGTGATTATTGATGAGTTAGCCGACTTGATGCAGACATCGCCCGCGGATGTCGAGAGCGCGATAGCCAGGATTACTCAGATGGCGCGTGCAGCCGGCATTCATATGATTGTGGCTACGCAGACCCCTCGCGCCGACGTGGTTACTGGCGTAATCAAGGCGAATATCCCAACCCGAATCGCGTTTCAAGTTGCTTCGGCGCTGGATAGCAGAGTCATTTTGGATGAAAACGGGGCAGAGCGTCTCCTGGGTTCAGGAGATATGTTTTACCGGCCGCCGGGTACCTCGCGCTTGATTCGCTCACAAGGAGTCCTGGTAACCGATGAAGAAATTCGAGAGCTGGTAGATTTTGTTTCCGCACAGGGTCAACCGGTATTTGACCCGGCGATTCAAACTCAGCTCGAATCGCCTGGGTCATCGGAAGAGGAAGTGACCGAGGAGGACGAGGCCCTGGTCGAGAAGTGTCTTGAGATCATACGTCAGGAACGGCGCGCATCGACTTCGATGCTTCAGCGTCGCTTGAGGCTCGGTTATACGCGTGCGGCGCGGGTAGTTGACATCCTGGAACGAAGGGGCATTTTGGGCCCCGGCGATGGGGCAAAGCCAAGAGAGATACTGGTCGACTTGGACGCCCTCGTGTAACTACGAGGTCAGCGAGTCGGAAAGGCCTTCCACCGCAAGAGGTTCAAATCAGTAACTGGTCGAAAAGTCTGTAACGATGGTCGAGACAGTAGGCAGGAAGCTACAAAGGGCGCGAATTGCTCGACGGCTAAGTATCGAGGAGGTAGCCAACGCGACGAAAATCCGTCCGGAGCGGGTAATCGACCTCGAGGCGGACGAATATGGGCATTTCGCGAACCTGACTTATGCGAAGAGCTTTCTCGCGAAATATGCCAAGTTCCTCGGGGTCGACATCCAGGAGGAACTCGATCACTTTCAGGTAAATCATTCCATTTCGCTCCGAGACTATCAGTACTTAGCCCCTTCTCGTCCGAGGTCCATTCTGAAGTCGAGAAAGGTTAACGTTAAGGGTTTTCGCGTGCCGCCTCTGGTGGTGGTGCTGCTGGTATTGATCCTGTTGGTCGGCGTCCCGCTTTTTTCTTATATGACCGTCACTGTCCCTTGGTTGCGCGGCCGCGCAATAGAGGGTCGGGCTGCCCGAGACCAGCTCGCGGCGGAAGCACCTACCCCGGCCGTTGCCGGACCGGCTGCGAGCGAGTCTCCTGGTTCGTTAGCCGGTATGCCGTCAGGGACACAGGGTCCAGTTGCCGATCTTGCTCCCCGGCCGTCATCGAGCACTCAAGTTGGTAATCAGGCTGCTGCTTTGCCAAGCGCTCCGCCAGATTCCCGGGTCGAAGACGGTGTACAAGTGCGCCGCGCCCTGCCGGTTGACCAAGGCGCGCCGGCCGACTCTCCCGGTACAACCAGAGGGGTTTCCACGCCGGATTTAACTACCGGGCCGCAGACCAAACTCGAACTGCGCGTTCTGAAACGCACCTGGGTGAGGGTGACCAAAGACGAGGAGGGTTCTGAACCGGTCTTTGATGGGTTTGCTGGCCCGGAAGACCAGCCGATCGTAGTGGAGGGGAAACGTTTCTGGGTTAAGATCCATGACAAAGGGGCCGTAGAGGTCCGAAAAAATGGCCAACGCGTCCTGAATAGCTCCAGCGATGTTGTGATCGACTAGATTCTCAAATGCCAAATGGAAACCAGTTGGCCTTTAGGTGTGTCTGAATTGTTATCCGGGACTGCTCCGATAAAAGTAGGGATGGTCAGCTTGGGGTGTGCCAAAAACCTGGTCGACGCTGAGATCATGCTGGGCGACATCCGGGCGCACGGGATGGAGATCACGGCGAACGCCGAAGACGCCGATGTATTGATCGTCAACACCTGTGCCTTCATCGATTCGGCCAAAGAGGAATCGATCGAGGCGATCCTCGAGGCAGATCAGCAACGGCGCCCTGGCCAGAAGCTGATCGTAAGCGGCTGTTTAGCACAACGCTTCACAAACGACCTGGTGCGTCAACTCCCCGAGGTCGATGCATTTATGGGATTGGATCAAATCAGCGAAGCTGCAACGATCGTTCAGAAGGCACTTGGTGAGCGATCGGCCGAACCTAATCCGCTGAACTTCGTTACCTCGAAATCACGCTTTATCCCGGATTACACAACGCCGCGATTTCGGCTCACTCCGAGTCACTTTTCCTACGTAAAGATCGCTGAGGGATGTAATCATCCCTGCAGCTTTTGTGTCATTCCCCAGATGCGGGGCAGGCACCGGAGTCGCACCATTGACTCCGTTGTGTCGGAGGTCCGTCGTCTGGTCGATGAAGGGGTCAAGGAAATCAATTTGATCAGCCAGGATACGACGTACTACGGAATGGACCTCTGGGAGCAGAAAGCCGGGCCCCGTCAGCCGGTAGACTCCGCCCGTGGTCCGACTCTGACGCGCCTTCTGGAGCGGCTCGAGCAGATCCCGGGAGATTTTTGGGTTCGGCTTCTCTATACTCATCCGGCACACTGGAGCGGGGAGCTCATCCGATCGATTGCAGCGAGTTCAAAGGTGGCGAGATATATTGATATGCCGCTTCAGCATATCGCCGAAGAGATGCTCTGGTCGATGCGCCGTGAGACCTCGCGGCGACACATCGAAGATCTCATTAGCTCGATTCGCGCGGCGGTGCCGGGAATTACGCTGAGGACTACGTTCATCGTTGGCTTCCCCGGCGAGACCGACGCGCACTTCGAGTCGTTGCTTCAATTTATTGAGGCGATTCGCTTCGAGCGTCTCGGCATATTTACCTATTCGCGGGAGGATGGGTCTCGGGCTGCGAAAATGCCGGCCCAGGTACCCTCCGCGACGAAGCTGGCTCGCTACCGCCGCGCGATGGCGCTCCAGCGGGAGATCGCGCAAGAGCACGCTCAGAGTCTCGTGGGGAAGGAGTTGAAGGCCCTGGTAGAGCAACCACTGGTCTCCAGAGGCGAGGGAGATGCTCCCGATGTGGACACTCGGATCTTGTTGAACAGGCCCGCTCCGGTTGGAGAATTCGTTCGGGTCCGAGTCTCGAACACCCAAGGTTATGACGTTCGGGCAGACTTAACCTGAGGCGCCGGTAAACTGTCCTTTCTAATGTCTTGGACGGTCGGCGAAACTAAGGAATGACGGTAGGGCGAATCCGCCGCGGCGGATGAGCCTAAACCGCAAATGTTGTTTGTCCATTGAGGCTCATTTGTCCCGCTTCGCGACGCGAAGCGGGACGAATTCGCCCTACCACCTTTCAGCGGCAAAAATCCTCGCGGAAATGCACGATTCAGAGCTGTAGGACTCAAGCGCGGTTTAGCCGCCAGGAGCTAGCTGGCCTTTTTCAAGGTTCTGCCGGTGTTATGCGCCCCCTTGGCTACCGTGCGCCCGGTTGCTTCCGCACCGTGTTTAAGCGTCCGACCTGTTGCCTTTGCGCCGTGCTCGATAGTCTTCCCCGTGTTGGTAGCAACCTTCTCCAAAGTCTTCCCAGTCTTATGGAGCGGTCCTTCATCCGCTTGGGCCAACGAAATCGACAGCGGTAGTCCGGCTGCCAAAGCTAAGATTAATAATCGCTTCATTCCAGAGATGTCCTTCCTGATATAGGTAGACGTATCGACTGAGTTAGTTTATTCGGAGGTATTAGAGCGAATTCGTTCCGCGAAGCCGGACAAATGAGCGACTCGACTGGGCTCGCCGAAGTCCTCAAGGGGCTAGCAACATTTGCGGTTTAGGCTCATCCGCCGCGGCGGATTCGCCCTACCGTCATTCCTTAGTTACGCCGACCCCCCAATCACCTCTCACCTCTCACTTCTCACGAATCACGTTTGGTTGCGGCTCCGCCGCGCTGTATCCGCGAGGCCGGTCGCGGAATTGATTTTTAGGTGTGCGAATGCGAGAGGTAACTGTCAGGTTAGCCTAGACTAGTGACGAAAGTACCGTTCTTCGATCTTCGAAAGCAATTCCAGCCAGTGCGTGATGAAATTCTGGCTGAGATCGCTGCTGTTTGCGACAGCCAGGCATTTATACTCGGGCCGAAAGTAGCAGAGCTAGAGGAGAAAATCGCAGCACTTTGCGGGGGCTGGGCCGTCGGCGTTTCATCCGGAACCGATGCGCAGCTATTGATCATGATGGCGCTGGGGATTGGTCCTGGCGATGCGGTTGTCACTACCCCCTTTACCTTCTTCTCCACTGCGGGATGCATCTCGCGCCTGGGCGCTAAGCCGATTTTCGTCGATATTGAAGCCGGTTCTTTTAACCTCGACCCAGTCAAGCTGGAGGAGTTCCTGGAGTGTAGATGCATCCGTACCCCGAAAGGAGTCGTGACTCAGGAGGGCTTGGTGGTCCGAGCCGTGATTCCGGTGCACCTTTTCGGTCTGTGCAGCGACATGGACCGTATCATTGAAGTCTCTGCGGCGTACGCCATCCCAATTATTGAGGACGCCGCTCAGGCAATTGGCGCGGAATATCCTTCTCGAACTGGCGTGAAACGGGCAGGTGCGTTTGGCCAATTCAGCTTCTTCAGCTTCTATCCTACAAAGAATCTCGGAGCATTTGGAGACGCCGGTATCGCCGTCGCTGCCGATGAGATTGCAGCTCGCAAAATGAGAATCCTTCGAAATCATGGAATGGCGCCACGCTACGTTCATGAATTTGTCGGCGGCAATTTTCGGCTGGATGCTTTGCAGGCTGCCGTGCTGCTGAAAAAGTTCCCCCATCTCGATCGGTGGTCGCGCCGACGTTGGCAGATCGCGCAGCGGTACAGGGAGCAGCTGTCAGGAGTAGATGGCGATCTGAAGCTGCCGACGGAGCCCTATCGGACCAAGTGCGAAGCCAGGGGCCACATTTTTCACCAATTTGTAATCCGCACCAGCCAGCGAGACGCTTTGCGTG
>JBAUZZ010000663.1:0-8636 GCA_049585495.1 Chthoniobacterales bacterium
GAGAACTCACCACTAGGTTTCCGCTCAAGAATGCATTACCTTTAACCGCCACGTGATCGAACTGCTCAGGCTGTAGGCCGCCGATCCCAAGCGCAAGCGTTCCACCCGGCCCTTGCGTATAATTGCCACCGACATTGATTTGCAGCGGCACGCCAGTCTGGAAGCTTGTAGTGCGTAAGGTTCCTCCCAGCAAAAAAACGTCTCCTGAGCCCAGTGCCTGGGATATTTCTTGGGCGGCGCTTAGCGTGCCTGCGGCGCTTGGTACGCCCACAACGAGAGTACCTTCCTCGATGGTGGTGCCGCCGCTGAAGGTGTTCGCACCACTCAGAATCAAGGTGCCTGGGCCCGTCTTGGTGAACGAGCCAGTGCCACTGATAGTTCCTCTAAAGGTCGAAGTAGTATCTGTGTCGGCAATAAACTCCCCGGCTGGATCGAGCTCAATATCGGCGTTTTCCAGCAAGTTGCCGCCGGTCAAGTCCTCTAGGGTGCCTCCGGTAAATCTCAAAGGTCCAGGGCCTAAATGCCCGTTGCCCTCTACAGCCAGGATTCCGTCGTTGAAGTTGGTGCCGCCGGTGTAGGTGTTGATCGCAGTCAAGACCAATGTATCGCTGCCCAGCTTCACCAAGTCACCGCTGCCGCTGATTAAGCCGGCAAAGGTCTTTTTATCGCCGCTGCGGTTGAAGCTCAATGTTCCATTGTCAGTAACATTCCCAATGATGTTTCCCGTCGTTCCGCCGTCGCCTATCTGCAGTGTTCCGGCGCTGATTGTCGTGCCGCCCGAGTAGCTGTTATCTCCGGTCAGGGTCAATATACCGGTGCCGATCTTGGTCAGGCTGCCCGGCCCGGTGATCGGACCCGATAGCGTCGCGGTGTTGGCAAGGGTATCGAACGTGCCGCCTTCGGTTTCCACGGTGATCGGAAGGGAGCTCGTGATATTAGGGCCGGCAAACTGCAAGGTGCCGCCAGTGAATATCGGACCCGGAGAGCCGATTGGACCTGAAGCAAGCGTAGATTCCAGGGCGCCTGAAGTATTGGCGACGAAAGTTAACCCGCTCGCCAGCAGCGCGTTCCCGTTGGAGGCGATGCCGGGGAAGATCTCCGGCATATCGACGACCGGAATCGGAGTGCCTGGCATGTTGTTGTTGGTGCTGATAGGAATAACTTCGTTGTTGATAAGGTCAGTTATATAAACGGTCTTCCCGTCTGGGCTCACGGCCACGCCGTTCGGAATGGCCGCGCCATTTGGACCAGGCGCAAGTGGGATGAATGTCACCGCGTTGCCGACGACGTTGATGACCGCAACCTCATGGGCGAACGCAAGCGCCACATAGACCCTCTGGCCATTCGGAGTTGGCGCTATGCCAAATGATCCGGCGCCCACGTTGATTGGCGTGACTGATCCGTTGGTGGTGTTAATGAGCGCAACGTTGTTGCCGAACGGATTTGTGGCATAGAGGGTGTTCCCGTTCGGGGTTATGGCCAAGCTAAATGCTTGTTGGCCCGCGCCCAGCTCGATCCGAGTGCCAACGAGGTTGTTGACGATGGGCGTGACGGCGCCTTGTCCATCTGCAAGAATCAAATTGGCCACCCAGACCGTGTTGTTCCCAACCGGACTCACGACCACATCCCTAGGATTAAGCCCAACACCAATCGGGGTGCCTGCCTCGTTGGTCGCGGTGTTGATGGGAGTGAGGAAGCCCAGGGCCCCAGGGGACCCAGTGATCGACACAGTCGTCGCATAGAGGGTCTTCCCGTTCGGCGTTATAGCTAAACCCTGAACGAAAGGACCGCCAGTGAGTTGTATGGGACCGCCAACCGAGTTGGCGGCGGTTTCGACGGGTGTGACCGTGCCGTTTGTGTCATTTGACACCCATATGGCAGACTCGTCACCCCTGACCGCGACTGCAATACCGGGTCCCGCCGGAATCGGAGCGAACGGGACAGTGTTAGTGGATGTATCGACGACCGATACGCCGAGTGGTGGTGCCACTTTTACGTTGCTGGGCACATACAGGAATGGGCCGTTCTGGGCGTGAGCGGCAAGAGCGCCTAGGTATAGCCCAGCCAGAAGCGCAGCCACTGCTCTAGCTTTTCTGCGGCTTTTAATCCGCCGGTTTCTGCGACCGGAACCAAAATTGACAGCCCGAAGGCTGAGCACGACGGGAAGAGAGAGGAAAAACCCCGCCAGCGAAGATAGCCGGCAGGGTGCATATCTGTGCACATTGACCTCCTTGTTGACCTTGTTGGAATACTGCCTCGACAACAGCGTACCGATGATGCAAAAAAAACACTACAGCGTCAATAATTATTATAATTCCCGTAACTGAATGAGACGTGACCGCCCCACGGCTGAAGTCCGTGGGCTTCCTTGCCTTGCGCCTTTGTGACGGTGGTCCCTTTGGGAGTATGCCAAGGGGCCGTTCCTTGCAATTTTTGGGGAGTTTTGTGCTCCCGAGACGAAGCTGGGGAAGGCCGCCTGCCTTCCCCAACTCCTCGAGCCTACGCACACCTTTGTTCTTGAGACCGTCTTCTAGAGTTTCTTACCAAGGAGGCTCATGAAGAGGCGTCGGCCTCAAGAAGATTTGCGTGGCAAGTTAATTTGTAGCACGGGGGCGTTCAGTGGGTCAACGAAATAGTAGGCCTCTGTCCCCTCAGGAAGCCGCCGTCCTGGCAAGCGTCAAAAGATTCCGTCGACAACTAGAATACAAAACCCAATGGAATTATCGCCGGCTGCTAATACCGACCGGTTCTTTCCTAGTTCGAAACGCTGCAATGATTGTCTAACAATCAATGATGACCTCAAGTTGGCGGATGAAAATTCTTTTCGCAATCAAACCGGGCTAGTTCATAAACCAGCAATTGGTCGCTGCGTCGCTCTACGGGCGAGCACTGCAATCGTTTCAGGGGGCGGTGATAATGGCCGAACGTGGCATGATCGCTGATGCGCGTAGCCTCGTGCGAAGCTGCGCCGAGACAGCGTTTGCTATAGCAGTGTTGCCGTCGACGACAAGTTTGTGGACGCCCTCATCGAAGACTATCAAGGCCATCGTCTGCGCCACGCCAATGCCATTCTCAATGATCCGGAGTCTCGCCAAGAATTGACGTCAGAGCAGGTCAACAACCTGCAGCAAGTCGTCGCTGAGGTAACAGCACAGTACCAACGACCACGTCCTCAAGGCATCATTTGGGAACAGGCGGCGAGAAACGCGAAGATGACCGCCCTTTACGATACTATTTACCGGATGACATCTGGCGACGCCGCTCACACAACTGTGCTTGCACTGGACCGCCACATTTAAGCGGACAATCAGGGGAGAATCGGGCAGTTGACCTTCCGTCCCGAGAGGCGCGAACTCGTGCAGACCCTGTCTATGGCTACAAACACCCTGCTGCATGCGATGGAGGCCATCAACCGGGTGTTCCCGACCGAGGAACTAGAACGGATTCTGAAGTCGGGGGTGGAGCGTTGGCAAAACCTTGAACAGCGGGACGCGAAAATAACATGATCCGTCTCCCACTCACTCGCCTTCCGAGATCGCTATCTTTCCAAAACGCTCGGTACTGTTCTTTGGAAATCCTAACAATCTCGTACCCAGCTCTGCTATCGAAGCCGCGGCGATGAGCAGCCGAATTTCCTTTTGTCGGGCTGATGGTGTCGGTCAAAGGTTACCGTCAAATCCGTTGATGTCCATCGCGCCCGAGCGTAGAAAGCTGAGAAAATTCAAACCTTTCCATTTGCAAGTTTCAGCGACGCTCAACAACACAAGGTAATCGCGCATACTTTTGGCCGTGCTATTCGTGCCAATAACATTCCGGAGTCGTACAAACGCCTTAATCGCGTGTTCGGCATTGTTGTTGTTCCACGGTATCCCGTCGTAACCGAGGAAAGTGAACAGGCGGTCTCGATATTTCTCGAACCTTCGCCTGTAGCCGTTTGCCAGTTCGGTCTGATAGTTGCGCTGTGACAACGCGTCGTAGAAGCGGGCCACTGATTTTCTGTGTTTATGAAGGTGGCGAGCCTTCAGACCGAACTGATCGACCGTCTCGACGATCGGCTTGAGCAATGCAGCAAAACTATACGCGATGTGTTTCATCTCCTCATTGAATGGCTCCTTGCGGAGGTCATCATTGATATCTCGCATCAGGTGGATCAGACACTTTTGCTGCGGACAATCAAGGCTGTCGTACGCGGTGTAGAAGTCCGATACCAGAACGCCGCGGAAATAGCGAAGTACCTCCTGCGGGGTTTTACCCTCCCGAGTTTCCCCATAGACGAACGCCACCTCTTCCAAGTTAGTGAAGACCCATACATATCGACTAGCGCCATCAATTGTCACCTTCGTTTCGTCTGCGTGGACTAGATTCCCCGCTGCGATCTTCGCCAGAATCGCTTGGTATGTAGCCTCATATTGTTGGGCCCAACGCGACTTGATCCCGTTAACCGCCTTAACGCAGATGCTCAAATCGAACAGACTTTCAAGGCTGCGCCCCACCGCGTGTTGTGAAATGCGCAGCTCAATCACTTGATAAATAACGAACGCGCCCAAATCTCTGCCGTATCTGCTTTGCCGGGGAAGCGCATGGAAACTGCACTTACATGCACAACATATGTACCGATTAACCGAATATTGTACGATCCAACGCTTGATCCCGGTGCCGGAAAATCGGAGATCGTAAACCATGCGCGGGAATTTGCCGTTTCTATAGATGATAGTCACCCCACAGCGTGCGCAGCGTGCGGGCCTTTGGTCTATGATCTCGATAAATTTGTTGATCCGCACCGGCTTCCGACTGCTACGCTGGCGTCTTTGTGAGGCTCTTCGTACGCGATTATTCGACCGTACATAAACCTTGTTCCGTTGATAATCCCAATACGCCGCTGCATTGATCTGCTCGAACGCCGGGACGGTGAAATCGAGCGGTGGAAACCGTTGCGGATATTCCGATGCCAAAGATTTCACATTGATGCTTTCCACAGCTGCGTCTGTCGTCCGCTGTTCGTCACACACACGGGCGATCGCTTCGGCCACTTTCTGTACCGCCGCGCAATCTTCGGCATTGTAGGTCATCAGTTTCCGCCTGATTCCAGAATCGCGTGAATTTTCCCAATCCGACCGCCACATAAGCGTTCTCAGCCCTGTGGGATCGCGCTCTGACCATTCGAAGCCGAGGAAACGAGCGACCTCTTTGAGAGTATTCGAATAAGTAGGAAAATAGATTTGCGCGTAGGTGAAGGATAAGAGGTTCAACGAGGACGAGATCAGATGATCGATCTGGCCGGAGTTCATCGAAACGCCGGAATGCCGAGCCTTCATCCGTCTCAAAAACTGCGTCTCATAGCTGCCGTAATGGATGAGTCTTGGCTGATTTAACAGCGCAAGGGTTTCGAGGCATTTAAGCCACATGACTTTCTCATCGGATGGGTCATCCGCCCAGAAGGAGCGATGTATGCAGTTGTTGCCCGACATGTACCGCAATCCAATTAAGTAATAGAAATCGCGATCAGGAACTCCTTCCACGTCGAAGTAGATCGGATGACCCAAATCGTTCCAGACTGGCGTTCCTACGACGTGTATTTGCCTCTTTCGAATGGCGAGCGCTTTTAGAGCAGGTTCGTGCTTTAGTGATTTTAAGCCTCGGCTCGCCGAACTTCGCTTCGGGCGAAAAGTGTAGGACAATTGAGTGGTCGTAAAGATACCTTTGTCATTCTGCGTCTTGCGCACCTTTGCCGTAATAGTGGGGAGGAGACTCAGGTCGTCTTTTCGTAAAGCGATTTGTTGGCAATGCGACCGAAATTCGCATACGACGCAATGTTTATTCAGGATCGGCAGCGGCGGTGTGGTCTCAGCGCGCTGGGCAGCTATCTTGCCGACGATAGCCCGCGCCTTCCAAACCAATTTCGAGAGTGGAATCACCGCTGCTCTATATTTGCAGCCATGGATAATTTTCCCGTTTGCTGGGGTCTTGCCTATGACGTACGAGATAGCCAGGGCATCGAATGCTAAAAGAAGCCTGTCTGCAGCTGTCAGTTTCTCGCTTGGTACAAAGCGGAGTGGACGATAAAACAATGCCATTCGATTTGGAGTCGCTGGCGTAAGTTCCAGAGCATCGAGGTGAGCGCATATCTCGGCTGAGGTGGCAACGTAATCTGCGATGATTCGCCAACGCTTTTGTTTGAGAGCTTCGACAGATGGGGTTCCAACATAGAACTCATCTTCTTGGCACATTGTGCGGAGCGAGGATAAGCCATTTTCTTTAAAACAATCGCGCTCGCGGCTTAGCCATTTTTTGAATTCGAAATCAGTCTCAGCCGCACCTTGAGAATACAGTTTCGACTTTGTTTCGCATTGCAGGAACGATTCAAAGACTTCAACCGTAATCGGCGGAGCCGCGGTCGCGACGTCACGTTCTAATCGTTCGACTGGTATCGACATCGGTTATTCCTATTAGCCGGACCAACCGCGTTGTGCGACTTGCTTTGCGCGAACTTGGCTTTGAAAGAGAACATCTGCGCGATCAGCTACAGCTCAAATGGTAAAGCCAAAGCTGTGCAGACATCGGTAGCTATCATTTCTTCGGTGACCCAACGGGGAACCCGGAACTCGAAACGCTCCGCCTCCGGCCACCGAACCTTCCAAACGCAAGACTCGAATCGCGCACCAAAATTCGTTCGGAAGTGGAAAGCTGACTTTAGCTCAAGAAACATCGGCGGATCGTTCTCAGCTCGAATTCGGCGACTGGCTTCCATTCTACTATCAGCCGCCTTATTTCTTACAAGGGCTAGTTAAGTCATTCCACCGATGGACAATTAGTGCTCGCGGTCCTTTGTTCAGCCCGAGTCGCGGACTGTTTGTTTATCAGCCTTACCTTTTATTGAGCATGGGCGGTGCCATCCTCTTTGCAAGGCAACTTGCTAAGCACCCACTCTTCTGGCTGGCGACCGGCTGGTTGATTTTAAACTTCCTCTTAGTCTCGCGCTGGGCACTGTGGTGGGGTGGCGGAGGGTACGGGAGCCGCCAGGGCGCCACGCGAGCGGCCTCCCTCACCGTGACATATTCGAGCTGAGGAAATTGCTCAGCCGAGATACTCCACCCGGTTATTCTCGTCACGCACCGCCACCGACGACCCCGGGTCGGCAAGTCGCAAGTTCACCGAGGAACCCTCCTCGAACTGAAGAGTGAAGTCGGCGCCATCCTCCTGGATTGCTTTGATCTTACCTCCTGGCGGGAAGATGTCGGCAATCCCAGCCGTCTTCAGCTTCATCGTCGATTGATCATCGAACTCGATGAGGAGCTTTCCCGGTTCGGCGGTTGACCGCTGAACGGTTCGGCCTTGTATGACATTGGTTAACTTGTGGTTTCTTGGCATAATTTACCTGCTCGTCCCGCCCGCTGGTAAATACCCGCTATCCAGAGCGTCGATCTCGGTCATGAATGTCCCTTGCTTGGTTTTACCGTAAAACCGTGAGCCCGGCTTGAAGTATTTTCCAGAACGGGTGTTCACCCATACCTCGCTCTCCGTAGCAGTTTCAGGCGCAAACTGCGGCCTGCGCATCTCCGAGGCTGGCGGACTTTCGGCGATGTATTTCTGGTACGCTTTAATCCAATCGGTCGCGATCTCGTGCTGCGCGGTTTGGAGATCGACCTTCCCGGCGCAGACGAGATTATGCAGTCTTCGCTCAAGCACATCCTTCACATGCGCGTTCCAGGGCGATGTGTTCTAAGATTGTGGCCAAAGGTTACGGATGGAGTTCGAGCCACCGAGGGAAAGCGGGATCAGGTGATCAAGCTGATAGTCACCCGGATTGGGGGATGTGATCCCGTATTTCCTATACGCCTGGATTCGAAACGCCCGAGGTACAGCTCGCACCTTCTTCGAGTATCCCGGTATACAAATATCTTGGATCGTCACGTCAAAGACGTCGCCCGGTGTCAGTTTCGGATCCGGCAGGATCGGCGTCGGCTGTTGAGCGAGGCAACGCAGATTCCAGAGAAGGCACAACGCGACGAAAACTCTGGAAACCGTGCTCACGAGCTTACTTCTCTACCCTTACATTTGCCGGCGAATATAAGTTCGGTGCTACTGACAGCGAACGATCTGATTAAGAGCTTTTGGCTCCCGCGGATGAAAGCAGTTTCTCGGCTGTAAGCAAATGTTCCAATGCCCGCTCAAGATAACCCAAGTCTTTGTGGTTGACGGAAACCTGAAGTTCTTTAGCCAAAGCTCGTTCGACGATCACTGAGCGATGCACGCCCTCTTTGGCCGCCGCTTTAGATAGCTCCTCATCGAGTGTTTTGTCCAAGAAGACGTGCACGGAAATGCGGCCCGTAGGTGGGCGGCCAGGTTTCCTTCGTCGTGGTTTAGGCATCAAGAACAATATCAGTAAGCGAAAAAGATTTCAAGGCCACAAAAAAAACGCTTGAATTATACGGAAGTGATACTATTTTAGGTGAGCTAAATAGAGTATACAATGGTCTTGTTTGCATACCTTTTTCTCAGGCTTTCGAACATTTTCGCTAAACTCGAGTCAAACGAGACCGCAATTTTGTAGTTCGACGCGACCGATAGCTTGGTGATACGCCCCCCCGAGGGTCGCCAATAGTCGGAAGCGAGGACCGCTTCGAACGAACAAAATG
>JBAUZZ010000664.1:0-11920 GCA_049585495.1 Chthoniobacterales bacterium
GCTAACGGCGTCACGCTTAAACTCTTCGTCAAAGCGTCGGCCAAATTTACTCCTTGGTTTCTGATTCTTCTTTTCCACGGCCTCAGGCTTAGCTTACACCTGTCCGCAAGATCGAAGACACCCCACAGCGTAGGGGTAGCCCATCAGGCTGATAAGTGCAAAGAGGAGAAGGATGGTGCGGATTGCACGAAATGTACGGACATAGTCCCAACCTTCACGCATTTGTTCGAGCATGCTACTCCTACTACGGTGAGTATCCATGGGCTTGATTCGCATCAGGAGCAAGGATGCGATCACTGTAAAGTAGCTAACGCCATCCGTAAGGAAGCACCAGCCCTCGCCGACAGCAGTGATCACCAAGCCGGCAATGGCCGGCCCGATCAGCCTCGCACCATTTGCCAGCGAGGAGTTGATGGCGATGGCGTTACTGAGATCGTTACGATCATCGACCATCTGCACGAGGAAGGATTGGCGCCCCGGCATGTCGAAGGCATTGATCAAGCCCTGCAACGCGGTGAGTGCGATGACTTCCCAAAGAGTGATGACGTGTGCCAGGGTGAGCGCGGCCATGGCGAGTGACTGGACGGCAGCAGCAGCCTGTGTCGCCACCAGCAGCTTGCGGCGATTGAGGCGCTCGACCCAGACGCCCGCAAATGGCCCCAGCAGAAACGAAATAATCTGCCCCGCGAAGCTTACGATGCCAAGGAGTAGCGCCGAATGCGTCAGTCGATAGACCAGCCAGGTTGTCGCCAGCCGCGTCATCCAGTTACCGATCACAGAGATGCCCTGACCAAAGAAGAAGAGCTTGAAGTTGCGGTGTCGCAGCGCTCGCCAGGCGTGCGACATCGAACCTCCTGGGAAAGAGATCTCCTGCATATCCGAACTGATTGCGGGCTCGTTTACAAGCCGCGTTCGTCTCTTATTGCTGGTCACTTTTCACCAAGCGCCTGATGATCTCGCCAGCCTTGAACAGTGTTTCCCGTTCCCGTTCGTCGAGCTTGGCGATGGCCTGCGCCAACCACGTCCGTTTCGCATCGCCAGCGCTCTTGCGCACCGCTGCGCCTTTGGCGGTCAGCTCAATATTCACTTGGCGGCCGTCGGTTGGATGCGGCTTACGCTCGACCATGCCCATTTCCTCAAGCGCCGCGACAGTGGTTCCCATCGATTGTGGTTTCATGCTTTCCGCGCGCGCCAGGTCGGCAGTCGTTGCAGGCCCGTCACTCGCCAGGCGCGCCATGACGGCAGCCTCGGTCAATGAAAGCTCATGCGAGGCGGCCGCTGCGCGCACGCGGCGCACCAATAGCCCGATGGCCTGAATAAAGTCGGTGACGGCGGTATCGAAGGTCTTTCGTGGCATAGCAATCCCGTGGTATACAACAGCACAGTCATACTTACAAGTCCATCTTGCAAGTATGCCTGCTTATATGGAAGCAAAGGCCGAACTTTGGCGAGCACGCGTCAGCCCAGTTTTACCGCGTCTTTCCAGGGTGTTTCGGTCTGACAGAGGGAACCTGCTAAAAGGCGGATTCCTAATTTCACGATTGGCGAAGCCGAAAACTCAACTCACCTGACCAGATTGTCGGGGTAGCCAACAGCGACGTCGGTGTCACTTCGTGACAATTTTGATTTCCAAATCAATGAGATCGTTGACCAGATGCATACCAAGCCTCTGAAAGAAGCGTCCCGACCCGTAGAGAACGTTCCAGTGAGTCCGATCGAATGAAAGGACGGCTTGAGCCGCTGCTTTGCCATCGGGCGTCACACCGGCTGCTGCGCGAAATCTCAGAGGAGCAGAAATACTTTTCAGGGTCAGGTCGCCAATGATTTCGACGTTGGGCTGGCCGAGACTGGCGCCGTCGATGGTCCGCGCAGTATTGATCACAAATAGCGCCTCGGGAAAGCGCTCCACATCAAAGAAGTCGTCGCTCTGTAAGTGATTGATCAAGACATCGTGCCACTCAGTACCCTGAAGGTCAAAACACACGATGTTGTTCAAATCGACGACGACACGCCCGCCAGTGATTTGGCCCTGAACGAATTCCAGCTGGCCAGACTTCAACCCAATTTGCCCATGATGTTTTTTGAGGAGGTTACGCCCAGTCCATTCGACAGAACTCTCCGCTACATCAATGGGGTGAATCCCATCTAAAATCACAGTCTCGGCCGGCCGCGGCTCGCCTTGGCTAATCGGAGCGCCTGCGGCCTGCCACGCCCTGAAACCATCCCGATATTCATAGACGTTGGCGTAACCTGCCCTGCAGAGTTTCTCGGTCGCTATCCGGGCCTCATAGCTGCCCGAGTTTGCGCCATAAGCGATGACCGGCCACGTCTGCTCTGGCACAATGCTGGCCAGGCGTTCACCGAAGGCTACTTCATAGACACAGCTGTTAATCGCTCCCGGAATGTGAGCTGTCTTGAAGTCATCCTCCAATCGTACGTCAATGAGGATAGGAGGATTCGCGGATTTCAGCTTCTTTCGCAGGTCCTCGGTTTGAATGAGCGCTATCATACGGAAACAAAAGGCAAGACGTTGGAAGAAATCGAGGAGTATTTTGAAGCGGCCGGGGCCAAACTTAGTCCTGATCTGCAAAAGAGAGGCGCCTGATGAACAACGCAAACCCGACGCGCGACATCTTTATAGGCATCGATGGTGGCGCTACCAAGACCATCGTGCGGGTAGAGAATGTACACGGTGAAATCCTCGGACAGGGCCAAGGCGGGCCGGCCAATATCCGTTTGTCGGTACAGGACAGCTGGCGGTCCGTTAATGACGCTCTGATAGAAGCGCTGGCGTCGAGCGGGCTGCGCCCGGACGACGGTGAGCACCGTTTCTATTGCGGCGCTAGGCTGGCGGGCACCGAAGTGGCCTCGGCTTGCGACCAATTCCTCAACACCCCGCATCCCTTTGCCCAGCTAATGCTGAAGTCGGATGGGTACACGTCGTGCCTGGGGGCGCACGGCGGCCAGGATGGTGCGATGATCGCCATTGGGACCGGGACAGTGGGCTTTCAGATTGAGGCGCGCAAAGAATACAAGGTCGGCGGTTGGGGCTTCCCACACGGCGACGAAGGCAGCGGCGCCTGGTTGGGACTGGAAGCGGTTCGGTTGACCCTGCATTGGCTGGACGGTCGCGGCGAGCCTTCGCCGCTCCTGGAAGCCGTGCATGCCCACTTCGATCACGACCTTGATCGATTGGTGGTCTGGGCAAATCAGGCCAACGCTACGCAGTTTGCACGAATTGCGCCGCTGGTCATCGAGCACGTGAAGCTGCAGACTCCCCTCGCCCTGACTTTGATTCAGCAAGCCGCGAGGGAGATCGACCGGCTCGCGGTGGCGCTGGCCGCCCAAAGTGTCGACAAGGGGCTGCCGTGCAGCCTGCTGGGCGGGCTGGCACCCTTCATTGAGCCGTGGCTGGGAGAAACGCTGAGAACGAGGCTGGTGCCCTGCAAGTTGGATGCCGTCCACGGCGCGGTCTTGATGATCCGCAAAGCCGTTCAGGATCAGCTCCTAACGGAAATCGACCGAAAATAAGGAGACTCATGGCGACGAACAATCCCTACCAAGCTTTGGTGGAAGGCTTTGCTCGGTTGCTCACTGAGGGCGAGGCATTAAGCCCGGCGGGACTCATTCCCCCCAAACGAATGCAAGCAGCGGCCGGCGCGCCTACGGCGTTGATCTTTGCGCCTCATCCCGACGACGAGGTCATCATTGGCGGGTTGCCGTTGCGTCTGCTTCGCGAATTAAAGATAAACGTCGTCAATGTGGCAGTGACCTTGGGCAGCCGCGTGGATCGGCAGGCCGAACGCTGGCAGGAGCTCAAGAACTGCTGCGATTATATCGGCTTCGGTCTGGTAGCGCCGGGAGGAAAGGGGTTGGAGGGAATCAACCCGGTCACACGGGAAAGAGACCCACAACGCTGGTCCGCTTCGGTCCAGTTGATCACCGGCCTCTTGGCGGACCACCGGCCTTCGATCGTCTTCTTCCCGCACGATGACGACTGGAATAGAACCCACATTGGCGTCCACTATCTGATACTCGAGGCACTACGCTCTTCGGGTTTGGTCTGCCAGGTGGTGGAAACCGAATTTTGGGGCGCCATGGATGCGCCCAACCTGATGGTAGAGTCCAGTGCGACGGACGTGGCCGATCTGGTGGCCGCGCTTTCACTGCACGTGGGCGAGGTCGCACGGAACCCCTATCACCTGCGTCTGCCGGCTTGGATGATGGACAACGTGCGCCGCGGGGCCGAGTTGGTTGGCGGCCAAGGTGGAGCAGCGCCGCGATTCGCTTTCGCAACTCTGTACCGGCTGCGCCGTTGGGCAAACGGGGAATTGCGCGAGGTGCTCGAACAGGGTCGAGTGCTCTCCAGCAAGGACGACCTAAGTGAACTATTTCTGACAACAACTGGAGACTGACGATGGAAGTGATTATACGATCCAACGCGGACCAGGTGGCGGAACTTGCCGCCAGGCTGATCGCTGCGCGATTGCGAGCTAAACCCGACCTGGTGTTGGGGCTAGCCACCGGCCGCACCATGGAGCGTGTCTACGACTGCCTGGTCGCTACGCAACGCAGCGAAGGACTGGATTTCTCGCGCTGCCGCACTTTCAACCTGGACGAGTACATCGGCATCCCAGCCGAGGACGAGCACTCCTACCGCTATTACATGAATCAACACCTGTTCAGCCGGGTCAACATTGAGGTTGCCAACACCCAAGTCCCGGATGGCATGGCGGTCGATCTAGGTGCGGAGGCCGACCGTTACGAGCATTTGATCCGGGAGGCAGGGGGGATCGACGTGCAACTGCTGGGTATCGGTGAAACGGGCCATATCGGCTTTAACGAGCCCCTGTCGGCGCTGATGTCCCGCACGCGGGAAAAAGCCTTGACTCCGATCACGCGGCAACAGAATGCGGCCATGTTCGGAGGCGATCCTGAAAAAGTGCCGAAACGGGCCATGACGATGGGCGTGGGCACCATCCTGGATGCCCGTGAGCTATTGTTGTTAGCTACCGGTGCAGCAAAGGCGGCGATCCTGGCCAAGGCGGTGGAAGGGCCGATTACCGCGATGATCAGCGCCTCCGCTATTCAGTTACACCCGAATTGCAAGATTATCGTGGACGAGGACGCCGCCGGGAAACTGGAAGAATGGGATTATTACGATTGGATCTTTGAAAACGAGCCCGAGTGGCAGGAATTCCGGGCCTACCCAAGCCCCATGGCGGTAAAGTAAGGGGCGGATTGGGCAGCCCATTCGCCGTGTGGGGCGCGAGGCTTATGAAATGTCAACAGGGTGGCGTCGATGGGTTCCTAACAATCACCACACCGACCACTAGGAAACTATGAACAAGAACTCGACAGAAAATACGCTCGCCGTCATCATGGGCGGAGGTGCAGGCACCCGGCTATTTCCATTAACCAAAGATCGTGCCAAACCCGCGGTGCCGCTTGGCGGGAAGTACCGCCTAGTGGACATTCCGATCAGCAATTGTCTCAACAGCGGCTTCCGCCAGGTCTATGTGCTCACCCAGTTTAACAGTGAATCACTGCATCGGCACATCACTGCGAGCTACAAGTTCGACAACTTTACAAAAAGCTTCGTCGAGATTCTTGCTGCTCAACAGACTTCTGAAGGTGCTCGCTGGTATCAGGGGACGGCGGACGCTGTGCGTCAGAACCTTCGCTATTTTCTCGAACGTCCTTGCCGGTACTACCTCATATTGAGTGGCGATCAACTCTACCGCATGGATTACGGCGACCTTCTCCAGGCTCGTCTCCAGAGCGGCGCTGACGTTACCCTGGGCACCACACCGGTCGATCGCGCGGCCGCTTCTGGGTTCGGCATCATGCACAGTGAGGCGAACCGACGAATTTACCGCTTTGAGGAAAAGCCGAAGGATCCAAAACTCCTGCAAGAACTTCGTATTCCGCGCGACTTGCTAAAGGATCTGGGCAGGCCGGCTGATGCAGAACTTTACCAGGGTTCGATGGGTATCTACGTGTTCAATCGCCAGATCCTGATCGACTCCCTGAACAATAGTCTCGACGACTTTGGCAAGCACATCATCCCCGCCTCGCTCCAGAAATACAAAGTCTTTGCCTATATCTTTCAAGGATACTGGGAGGACATCGGAACAGTGCGGGCTTTTTTCGAAGCCAATTTAGCCCTAACCGACATCGTGCCCCCTAAAACTTCTTCGACCGCGTTCACCCGATCTATACTCATCCGCGATTCCTGCCCGCCAGCAAGATCAACGGGGCGACTATCCACCGGGCGATCGTCGGCGACGGCTGCATCATCTCCGACGCGAAGATCGAGCGGTCGGTCATCGGAGTCCGCAGCCTGGTGGAAAGCGGGGCCACGATCCGCAATTCGGTCCTAATGGGCGCAGATTTTTACCAGGATGAGGAGATGCAACCCGCGTCAGACGGCCCGCCGCTTGGAATAGGACGCAACACGCTTATTGAAGGGGCTATCATCGACAAAAACGCCCGTATTGGAGACGGGGGTAGTTATAACACCCGAAGGCAAACCTGCAGATGTGGACGGCCACAACTACTAGTGGTCGTGGTCCCAAAAGGCGCCATTATTCCAGCGGGCAGCCGGATCTAGAGTTTCATAGCTTCGCCTTGCAAAGAGATTCACCCATGAATCCTCCTGTTACAACGGCATCGATTTTGGCGGCATCGGCACCAAGCTTGAATTCGCTTTCGGTCTCTCAGGATTGTAGGTGCTTTGCCGATGCGTAACATGATCCACAGGCACTCGAGCGATTCCTGGTAAGTGCACCATGGTCAGAGTGCTAATCACTGGTTATAAGGATCCCCGGAACCATGAATACCTCCAACCAACTCCAATGGATTGATTACCTTGTCATGATCATCTACTTCGGGTTCGTCTTAGGAATTGGCTTCGTCCTGAAGCGGTTCATGCGGACGAGTTCTGAGTTTTTGTCCGCCGCCCGTTCTATCCCTGCCTGGGTGGCGGGCCTCGCGTTTCTGTCCGCAAATCTCGGAGCCCAAGAAGTCATCGGCATGGCTGCCTCCGGAGCCAAGTACGGCATTGCCACCAGCCATTTTTATTGGTTAGGCGCCATTCCTGCGATGGTTTTTGTCGGAATCTTCATGATGCCCTTCTATTACGGTTCGAGGGCGCGCTCAGTGCCCGATTATCTATCGCTGCGCTTCGATGAGAAAACGCGTGGTCTCAATGCCATTACTTTCGCGTGCATGACGGTCATGTCGTCGGGGATTTCGATGTACGCCATGGCGCTGTTGATCCAGACTCTGCACATCTTCGATACGCCGTTCCGATTGCTGCATCTGCCTGCGACGTGGGTTTTTCATGTGAGCATTTTGCTTTCCGCCGTGATCGTGTTAGCCTACATCTTCCTGGGAGGCTTAACCAGCGCGATCTACAATGAGGTCTTGCAATTTTTCCTTATTGTAGCCGGGTTTGCCCCCCTTGTGTTTCTCGGGCTCAAAAACGTAGGCGGTTGGTCGGGATTGAAGGCCAACCTGCCCCCGGCTTTCGTGCATGCCTGGGCCGGCATGGACAGCCCGCAGAATAACCCCCTCGGGGTGGAATGGTTCAGCCTGGTCATGGGACTTGGTTTTGTGCTCTCCTTTGGCTACTGGTGTACTGACTTTCTGGTTGTGCAACGAGCCATGGCTGCTGATTCGATGAGCGCCGCCCGCCGTACGCCTCTCATTGCCTCCGTGCCAAAGATGTTGTTCCCCTTCCTTGTCATCCTTCCCGGATTGATCGCGCTCGCCATTACTCGGCCTGTCGCCCGGCCTGCCGTAAGCCCGTGGGAAACCGCTGCGGGATCGGCTCCGACCACCGAGCACCATGCGGCCGGGTCGGCGGGGAATGTTCCCCTCGCCTCTGGCACGAGGGTTCCTCTTACCTCCACCAGTGCCGGGTCGGCTCCCGGTACCGAGAAGTATTCGAGCACCATGGAGCCTCTGATCCCGGTGCAAATAAGCGCCGAAACGGGCCAAGTGGTGAGAGACAAAAATGGAAACTTGGTGCTCGACTACAACATGATCATTCCCCAGATGCTGTTGCGCTATTTCCCCAGCGGCATGCTAGGAATCGGCTTGACGGCGCTGTTGGCTAGCTTCATGTCGGGCATGGCGGGTAACGTCACCGCGTTCAACACGGTCTGGACCTACGACATCTACCACTCCTACATCCGCAAGGGCCAAAGCGACGACCATTACCTGAAAATGGCCCATTTTGCGACCGTCTTTGGAGTGCTGTTGTCGATCGGCACCGCCTACTTTGCGGCGGCTTTTAACAACATCATGGACGTCCTGCAGTTGGTGTTCGCATTTGTGAACGCTCCCTTGTTCGCTACTTTTTTATTGGGCATGTTCTGGAAGCGCGCCACGGGACACGGCGCGTTTTTTGGCCTGTTAAGCGGCATCATCGCTGCGGCTATCCACCAGGGCCTGACCCTGCCGGCTGACAGTTCTCCCGGGATCAAAGGGGGTTGGATCGCTGTGCTCAACATCTATCCCAGCGAGATGGCCCAGAACTTCTGGACGGCCATCTGGGCGTGGACGACCTGTTTTGTCGTGACGATCATCGTCAGCCTTGCCACCCAGCCGCGCCCGGAAAGCGAGTTGCGGGGACTGGTTTATGCCCTTACCGAAAAGCAGCACGACGACACGGGGGCGTGGTATACTCGGCCTGTGCCAGTGGGCATCGTTGTGCTGGCGCTTACCCTGCTGCTGAACATCATCTTCTTCTAACTTGAACTCGTTGCAACTATGGGCTTTGACATTCGCATACCAATCGGGTTTCTCTTCACGGCCTTTGGAGCGTTGCTCGTCCTGTTCGGCCTGGTCACGATGCGCTCGTCGATGTACGAGCGCTCGCTAGGCATGAATATCAACCTGGGTTGGGGCATTGCGTTGCTGATTTTTGGCTTGCTCATGGTTTTTTTCGCGAAGCGATCCGAAAGACAGGAATTGCGCCAAGAAGCCGCGCAGCAGCCACCTCGGCCTAAAGGAGGCGAGCATTGACTGAATATCACCCAGATATCTATGGCTGATCCAGAAACCACTACCCGACATGCCGCCGCGTCGAGCAGTCCAAAAGATGTGGCCCTGAAGAAAGCGTTGGTCGTGACCGATTTTTCAGTAGAAGCGTCGGCCGCAATAGATCTTGCTGCGAAACTCGCCAAGCTTGCCGGAATGCATCTCGCCCTCTTGCACGTCGTCGAGGTGCCGACCTACCAGATCAACCCCGAGGTTGTCGCGGCGAACAAACGCGTCGACGCAAATTTGGAGGCAATGCGCCAGAGAGCCATGGAACGTCTCAAGGCGCTTTCTGAAATAATCCGGGGAACCGGGCTGAAATGCACCGCGAGCGCCCGGGTCGGGATCCCCACCGAGGAGATACTTCGTGAAGCGGAAAAAACCAAGCCTGATCTGATCTTTCTTGGGAACAAGGGGGCGTCGGCCTTGGCCCGCTTTTTGTTGGGCAGCACCGCCGAGCGCGTGGTGCGCCATGCACGGTGTTCGGTGATAGTCGTTCGGGCGAACCCGCAATGAGCGCCTCAAAGAAATCGGCTAGCTCTCAGTGATCATCCCGAACAGTCTGAGTACTCGTTTTTTCGAGGGTTAGTTCCAATCGTTCCGAGCTCAATCTGAGTCCCTTTTCCGGAAAAAAGCGTGGAACGTTACAACCCTCGACCATGACTTGATACCGGGCCGTGCAACGAAGATCCTCATACTGCCCTTTTGGGACGCCCCGAAAGATCGAGGTTTTTAAAAAAATGGTATTGAATCGAAACGGGACGGACGAAGATATAGTGATACAAAGAATTCCGTCAGCAGCCTTCCCGCGTTTTTTAAGCCTTTCGACAGAGCCTTTCTAGAATTTTCCCAGAGTTTTAGCTGCGACAGCCAAACCTCGATCCCGCCCTCTTTGCGAACGAGCCCGAGTGGCAGGAAGTTCCGAGAGGGCTGCCCCGTCTACTGGGGAACTCTAAGGGACTGCAGCCATCTTCGCATCATATTGACCTCCACCTGTACCGGAGCAGAGCGAACTCCTGAACGACGGGGTGTGCGCGGTATCAACGAGTGTTCGTGAACCGCTGGCTCTTGTCCGACCGGAGGGGTTTTGCAGCACATAGTCAAATGCGAGCCGGGCTGGTCGAACCGCTCTCACTATTTGGGGTCCGGATGTGCGACGGCTGGCTAGATCGATATTGGTGTATCGCAAGTTAAGCGTATGGCCGGGGAATCGCCTGGCCATCACAGGTAAGAGCGCGCTGGTTACGTCTCGAGTAAAGATCGTTGACGAATCTTGCAAGTCTCGATTCTTGACGCGAAAGTCGGTAAATTTTCCTGGATTAACAAAATTAACTTTCACCACGGCGGGGGCGGAAGGGGCGGCGGGGGCGGCAGTGGAGGCAACCCGATCGGCTGCTGTGGTGCAGCCGAAGTTACTAGTGATAACTCCGAGCGCGCAGATTGCGTAAAATGTTAGTTTCATATCGTCGACTATCTTTGCCGTACAATTTAAATCGCTTTTTCTATTTGCCTGTTTGCCAGGCAACAACTTCGGCCCATCGCGATCAGGTTAAACACGCAGGCCATCTCCGACGGGCGCCGGAGATGTTGTAGTCCAGGAGGGACGGCCTGCAAAAATCAGGGGAATAGTACAAAGTGTCCCCGGCCGAGCAAGAAATTAGTGATCACTGAGCTCTTTCGCTGCGATGGAAGCTCGTCTGCAGAATTGAGCGTTGATCGGATTCATATCTCGCCTCTTCCTTCTGCCGTGGGTCAGACCATGCCTCCATTGGCGCGAAGCACCTGGCCATTGATCCAGGAGCCATCGGGGCCGGCGAGGAAAACAACGGCTGCGGCGATATCTTGTGGTGTACCCAAGCGCTCAAGCGGATTCAATTTCGCCATGCGGTCGATGAACTCCTGCGATTTCCCGTGCAAGAATAGGTCGGTCGCGGTCGGGCCCGGCGCGATTGCGTTGACAGTGATCGACCGACCGCGGAGTTCTTTGGCGAGGATCGCGGTCAGCGTTTCGACAGCAGACTTGGTCGCAGCATAGAGTCCATATGTCTCAAGCCTGAGGCCAACGACGCTGGTAGAGAAATTGATGATGCGTCCGCCAGGGCGAAGCCGTTTGGCTGCTTCGCGCAAGCCGTTGAACGTGCCCTTCAGATTCACAGCAACCAGGCTGTCAAACATCGCGTCATCCGCAGTAGCGAGGCTCGATAGTCTCATGACTCCGGCGTTGTTGACCAAAACGTCGACGCCGCCGAACTCTTTTTCAGCGTCGTCGAACACGCGCGCTACCTCGGCTGGTTTGCTGGCATCGGCTTGCGCGACTATCGCGCGCCCTCCACTGATGGAGCGTATAAGGACTGCAGCAGCGAAGGTCCGAGTTGAAGAATCCGCCTGGAACGAACGGGTCTATGAAGACGTTGTCGCGGGACGAATTGATATCGCTCTCAGCGCCGAAGCTCCACCCTCCGGCTTGCAGGCAGAGGTCCTCTACAAGGAAGATTTCGTTTGTTTGGCAGGGTGTACGCAACAGATTCGCGCCGGCGACCGCAGCAGTACATGTGGAGGAGCCGCCGCGCGAAATCAAAGGTTTCACTTATTTCATGGTATGGCACGCCCGCCTCACCACCGAACCTGCTCACGCATGGTTTCGCGACCAATTGCGAACGGCTGCCCGAAGCGTTCGAACGGCTGCGAAGCGTATGACTCGGCGTGGAGCTTTCTCTGATTCGCTCAGCCGTAGCGTTCCCTAATTAATCTGCTCCCACCCTGCTGAAAAATTGCCAAACGGGCGTTGCCGGCCATCGACAAGGCAAGAGTCGGGAAGTCCAGAGAACGGCGATGACTAAGCATCGCTCTCTCTGTTCGCCCGCGGGGGGTC
>JBAUZZ010000665.1:0-1840 GCA_049585495.1 Chthoniobacterales bacterium
CGAAACTTCCGGCAGGCAAATACGTCATCCGCATGCTGGACGATTCCGACTTGACGATCATGGAAATCAGCAGACCGGATGGATCAGTTGCGGCGCTATTTCAGGTGCATTCCGCGGAAGCCAACTCCACACCCCGCAAGAGTGAACTGATTTTCAACAAATACGGAAATCGCTACTTCCTTAACAAGCTCTTCGATGAAGGCGAGCCCAGCGGCAGCCAGGTAGTCGAGTCGAACTATGAAAAGCGCGTCGGTCAAGCAAACGCGGAAGCCCAGGAACACGTGCCGGCACATCACCCCGCACAACAGGGGACCAGCGGCTCGTAAGAAGACTGATTGGCTAAGCATGTGTGCACGGCTGGCCCACGCAGCGACAGTTGTTTCGAGCACTCAAAAAAGAGGAGAAAGTATGAAACTGCAACGATTTGCGCTTGTTTTGATGGGAATCATGCTCTTGTTTGCCGCGAGATTGTCGGCTCAAGACGTTAAGACCGACTACGATCACAACGCAAACTTCACGCAATACAAAACCTACTCTTGGGAACACGTTCAGACGAAAGATCCGCTGTTCATCGATCGCATCAAGAGCGCCGTCAATGCTGCCTTGGCGGCGAAGGGATGGACGCAGGTGGACTCAGGAGGCGATGTTTCGATCATCGCTGTACAGACGACACAGGAGCAGCAAACTCTGAACACGTTTTACGACGGCTTCGGCGGCGGCTGGGGTTGGAGACGGTTTGGAGGCGGCGGTTTTGGAGAGGCAACCACTACCACCGACACCTACAACGTCGGCACGCTGGTCGTCGATCTATACGACACCAAGACCAAGCAGCTCCTGTTCAGAGGTACTTCGAGCGACACGCTTTCCAACAATTCCAACAAGAATACGGAGAACCTGGATAAGGGAGTCGAAAAAATGTTTAAGAAATTCCCTCCAGGATCTTCAAAGTAGCGATGACGGCGTGAGATTCGGCGAGCGAATCAACGCCGTGCATGGGTATGACGGATCCTCTTGAATGAGCGAGCTTGCGCATCACGCTTATCTGCAATGGATGCCCCCGAAATGGCGCGGCAACGGCGAACGCAATCCGTTGTCGCGTCTTTTGCGCAAAGACGTGGCGTCCAATGGGCCAATGTGGCTCCCGCCCGTGTTGGTACTGGGTGCCATCGTCGCCGTAGCGTACGCAGATCGCCTCGTGACGTCGATTTCGCTTGTCTACCTCTACATCCTTCCTCTGGGCATCGGCGCAATATTCCTCCGCCGGGAAATCAGCTACGGGCTCATCGCTGCTTGCGTCTTGTTTCACGATTATGATTCTCCGCGGCATATCCACCCGGCGCTTCGCGTGATTGACAACCTCGCTACGGCAATGTGCTTCATCTTTATTGTTTATTTCATCCAACGGTATGTCGAACAGCGCGAAGCGCTAGCCAAGATAATCCAGCAGCAGCGCGACAGCCTTCTGAAGGACGTGGAGCTGGCCGCGCAAGTTCAGCGCCTGTTTCTTCCTGTCGGCAAGCCTGCCATTCGTGGACTTGAAATCGCCGGCATGATGCGGCCTGCACAAGGCGTAAGCGGCGACTACTACGATTACATTCCCATCGATGAGCACACCATCCAACTAGTAGTCGCCGACGTGGCCGGCAAAGGAGTGCCCGCGGCCCTTCTTATGTCCGCCACGGCGGCGGTGATGCAGCTCGAAGCGAATCGCGACCGGAACATGCTGGAACTGGTAGCGCGTTTGAACACGGAGATCTGTTCGGTGTCGGACGGCGAACGCTACGTGACTTTGCTGCTCGCGGAGATCGACGCAGACAAACGGATCGTCCGCTATGTTAAT
>JBAUZZ010000666.1:0-3362 GCA_049585495.1 Chthoniobacterales bacterium
TCCTTGTGTAGGGGGGTGGAGGGGAGGGTCACGCCGTTGAAACTTGAGTATTTACGTGTCCGCCCGCTGGGTTCTAGAGTCTCGAAATGACACGACCGTTACGGATAATCATAGCGGGCGGCGATTCCGGGAGGAACCTTGCGCTGTTGATCGCGCGCAAGTTGGGTCGTTGTATTTGTCCCAGCTGGATCAGGAGGTAGATGTCTCGGAGTCTGCAGTTGCACATGCTGTCGCTCAAACCGAGCGCTAGATCAGCCAAGATGCCAGGGAGATGAAGCTCTTCACGGCCGCCGCCGATTATTCAAGTTTCAAGGCGTGATCCTTCTCTCTTTCCGGCAAGGCGAGATCCAGCGCGGCTCAAACAAGTTTTCGCCCTACCGACCCTCGGCGTGGTCGTCGTCCACCCAAACTTCTCCTGCTGCGTGTCAGTAGTATGCAGGAAGCTGGCCGTGGGATTTCAGATGGCGGTAAGCATCCGCGAGGCGGTCTCGTGGCCTGATGCCCGTCTGAATGGCCCTTTCATATTCGCGTTGCCAGAGATCTTCGCGCTGCAGCGCACGCAGCCGCTCTAATAGCACGAATAAAGAAATCTCTTTGTCACTGGCGATGTAACGCGCCAGGAAAAAGTCGATCGCTCTGTCGTAGTCGGACAGCTTAACGTAGGCAAGAAAGCCAAACTCCGCCAATCTGTTGCGTCGGTCGGCGCGCTCATAATTCTGTTTTCGTTCAGGGCCGGAATTGGTTTCACTATGCAAGTGCGCTGCCCGTTCGATCGCGAGTTCCAGGCTCTCCGGCGTCCGCAACCGGTCAATGAGGACCTGAACCAGATTCGAACCGAGGGTGTAGCGATTGAGCCTGCTGTCCCGAACGAGATGGAGGCCGTGATCGATAAACTTGTGCAACTCGAGATGCTCCGCTTTTAAGCCAAGCACAGCGTCGAGGAAAGCCGTTTGGGAAATGCCTACGGACTGGAACGGATCGTAGGCGCTGAAGAGAACGAAATCGCACGCGTAACAAAGCATCTGGTACAGCTTTTCCAGCAGCATGCCAGCCTTCTCAATACTGCCGGGTTCGACGACGACGCTATTGATCTCCTTGAACAAGCGTTTGACTATGAAGCGCCATTTGGGCCGCTCAGATTTTGGAACGAAGCGGTTGGGCGCGAAGTAGTTCTGAGCATAAGCGTCGCTGAGAAACTGTTCGAGTTCCGCCTCGAGGTAATCAATATCCACTTTATGCGCGAGCTTTTTAGCCTGCTTGTGGCTGGCAGCGCCGGACGGATTTTTCACCAATTCGTCGATCGCCAAATTCTCACGCGTCTTTTTCGGCAACACCCGATAGACTTCGATCAGTATCCGCTTTGCATCCTCCGAGGAGGTTCGGTCGAGCAGTTCGCGCAATTCAGAAATCTTCATCTCGGGCGGCCATTTCCTCGAGCGATCAGTACGTAAAAACTCCAGCTTTTACAAGCGACGCGCGCTCGTTGCGGGCGGGGGTCAGCCGCCGGAACTTCCGAATTTGGGTTGAACAGAAGGAAGCAAAGTTACGGTAGCCCGGGGTCGGCTCATCGCAAAGCGCTCTGACAAGAAGGAGACCTCTGCCTTCCCTTCCTTACCGAACCGGCAGGAGTTTCTTTCCCTCTGGTTAGCCCTTCCGCGGGTTGCCGAAGTCTCTTTCGAGGAAGCCTTGTCGTTACTGGGAAATAGAATGCTCTGGGGCCGCGGGTTGGGCTGGACCGACATTCACCTTCTTGCTTCAGTTCTCGTCTCCAAAACCATGCTCTGGACCCGAGACCGCCTGCTGCGGCCGCCGCCAGTCAACTCCGTATCCCGCTCATGGACTGACCGTATTTGCTTGTGAAGTGTGCTCCGAAGAAGAGAAAACCGCAGATTCCGCCGATTACGCAGACGAGAAGTCTTACAAAGACTGAATCACTCTTATCCTGCTGACGAAAAGGGCGGAGGAGAAAACATCGCACGGAGGCCACGGTGGGCACGGAGGGTGTCTTACCCTGTGAATCGGATTTGTGACCTGTCCCCTCATAATATTCTCGGCAGATTCGGCCAGAATGGACCCAAGATCCGCGACATTTTCCGGATTTTGGTCTGTGCGAAATTCTTTGAACAGAAGGAAGCAAAATTAGCAAAGTTTCGGACTCTTACGGAGTAGCCCGGGGCCAGTTCATCGCAAGACGGTCTGACAAGCTGTGCTTTTGAGACCGCATACCCCCTGACCGGTAGAGCGATCCGCCGCGGCGAATCGCCCTACTCGAGTTTCGCGACCCTCGTAAAAGCCGGAGCTTTTACCTACGCTTCATCGGTTCCGCATCGCGGCGCGTTGATACGTGGCTTTGACGCGATCCCGCAGAACCAGCGGTTTGACTACCTCCACGGCATCGCCCCAGGACCAGAGCCAGCGCTCGAACTCCGGAGTAATCGCCACCCTCAGTTTCATTTCGATCGTCTTATCATTTCGCTCCCGGATCTTCTGTGACGGATGCCAGGTGCGCTCCACTGCCACGCGAGCTGCCCAGTCCCGGAAGTTCAGGACAACCTCGGTCGCTTCGGAGCCGGCATACACCCCAACCGAGTTGACGAAAGATTCGGTTACATCAAAACCCCTCGGATGCTCGAAGCGCTGGCTTAGCATTTTCGGATTCCCAATCCGGGCCAGGTGAAAAGTACGCAGATCGCGCCGCATCCGGTCGTAGGCCCTGAGATACCACTGGTTCTCTACACAGAGCAGCGAGAATGGTTGAACCCTGCGTGGTTCGGCTCTTTCCGCCTCCAGCTTTCGGTAATCAAACTCCAGTTCGCGCCGTTCCCGAACGGCCGAAGCAATGATTTCGAAGGCAGCAAGATCACGCTTGGCAAAGCCGACTGGACGGAAATTGAACGTCCGTTCCAGATCCTGCCAATTAAAGGCGATCTCGTTTTCGAGTCCGGTAGTAAGCTTATGAAAAGCCGCTGCCAAAGGTTTCTGGAAGGGCGTATCAGCGTACTGTTCCAAGGCTTTTCGGGCGACCAGCAGAGCGATCAGCTCTGCCTCGGTAATATGAATCGAGGGGAATTGGGCGACCTGGCCGTTGAAGAAGAACCCATGCTGCACCTGGTCGTACTCGATCGGCAGATCGAGCTGGTACCGCATAAAATCGATGTCGCGTTGAATGGTCTTCGGTGAAACTTCGAGTGCTTCTGCAAGAACCGAACAATTGGGGCGACGCTGCGTCTTCAGTCGCTCATAGATATATTTCATCCGGGCCAGCGGCGGCCGGCTCGCCGGGAATCTGGGGACTCTGGTCCTGGCCACAGGAAACAAGGCTTACCACAGGTTGGCCTGCAAAGCCCAGAACTGAGTGGGAG
>JBAUZZ010000667.1:0-1735 GCA_049585495.1 Chthoniobacterales bacterium
GGGCAAGCATCTCGATCAGCGGTCTGACATCTTTGCTTTGGGGCTGATTTTTTATGAAATGCTCACCGGGCAGATGCCATTCAAAGCTGATAGCACCATTGCCAGCTTGATTCGGCGCACTCAGGAGCGGGTTGCGCCGGTTTCTGACCATGACAATACCATCCCGCGGTCGGTGAGCAATATCGTCAGCAAATGTTTAGAGCGCGAAATTGATCTGCGCTATAAGAATGCTGCCGAGCTTTTGGCTGACCTCAATAGCTGGCAAGGCAACCGTGCCGGGGCGACACTAGGGTTCGAGCCGAAGATAGGTCCGTGGGGCCGGACGCTCCCGTGGCCGTCGATTACGGCGGGCCTAATCATAGTCATGCTTGCGATCGGGGGATACCGCTTCCGCGACAGGCTTTTTCAGCCGTCGTCCACACAAACCAGCGCTGCTCCGGCTGTTTCGCTGGCAATCCTCCCTTTCAGAAATGCTTCCGGAGACCCCAGCTTCGACTGGCTGGGGCCCAGTTTGGCGGACATGCTTACCACCGATGTCGGCCAGTCCGCGCACTTGCGGACCGTTTCTCCCGATCGTTTGCACCAGGTGCTTCAGGATCTGCACATCGCGCCCAATAGTTCGTTCGATCCCACCATCCTCCGGCGCATCGCTGAGTTCAGCAGCGCTGACGTAGTCGTGTTCGGCCAGTACGCTCGTTTCGGCGGCCAGGTTCGCATCGATGCGACGTTGCAGGATCTGAAAAACAACCGCACCGTTTCTGTAAAAGCAGATGCCGCGAGCGAAAAAGATATTCCAGCCGCATTCGATAAGCTGGCCGATACCGTCCGGCAGAATCTCGCACTGTCCAGCGATGTATTAAAAGAATTGAAGGCTAGTTCCTATCAGCCCACCTCCACATCAATCGATGCGCTGCGCGACTATGACCAGGGCGTCGGCTTTCAGAGGGATGGAAAAAATCTGGAAGCTCAGAAACAATTTGAGGCCGCCACCAAGGCTGATCCCACCTTCGCGCTGGCCTTTTCCAAGCTGGCACAGAGCTATAGCAGTTTGGGTTATGACAGCGAAGCGGAGCAGTCCGCCCAAAGGGCCTTGGAGCTTAGCCAGGATCTCCCAGAAACAGAGAAGTATCTGATCTCTGCCATTCGCTCGCAGATAACCAAAAACTATCCGGAGGCGATCAAGGAGTACGAAAACCTGGCCAAAACCTCGCCCGATAACACCGACGTGCAGTCTGCGCTCGCCAGTATCTACGAGGATGCAGGAAATTTTGCCAAAGCCCGAGAGTACTACCAGAAGCTGTTGTCGGTGAACCCAAAGGACTTGGCGGCAGTCCTTGAATTAGGACGGCTAACCACCAATAGCGGCGACCCCCAGGGCAGTCTCGACCCTCTGAACCGCGCCTATAGCCTCGCAATCCAGGTGGACAACCAGGAGCAGAAGGCGGCCAGCTTGCATGCCCGAGCGATAGCCTACAGGATGTTGGGGAAGCCGGCGGACGCCTTGCGCGACGAGCAAGAAGCGCTTACCATCTGGCGCCGCATTGGCCAGAAGCAGGGCCTCGCTTCCAGCCTGACCGAAATGGCAATGGCACAAGCCTTGCTCGGCAAAGCTCGAGACGCGTTGGGCAACTTCCGACAAGCCTTGCAGGTGCGGCGCGAGATCGGTGACAAGCGCGGGTTGGGCGACACTTTGGTCGATATGGGTGACTTAGTGGACGACCGCGGAGATCATGAC
>JBAUZZ010000668.1:0-5240 GCA_049585495.1 Chthoniobacterales bacterium
CGTCCTCGGCGAAAATCGCCACCATTCGATCCGGATTATGGGCGTCATCGCAAATGTCACAGTATTCGGCTTTCAGCCTCTTGATCGCTTCAATGTCCTGGAGGACCGTGAGGCGTTTTTCCAGTTCCGCGTTATCCATGAGTGCAACCCTCCTTCTTTAGACAATTCACCGATCCGAGAGCAGAAACCACGGCTCTCGTCCCGACGATAGGAAATTCAATCCTGCCGCTATTCCGCCGCACGGATCCTGGGCGCAGAGAGCAGGTGTGGAACATGTCCATACTGGGCCTTGTGTTCATGCTTGCTTCTCCCTCCTCGGATTCGACCGCCGTTAGAATTACCGGAACGCGAAAAAGTTTGGCCGCCTTCGCCAGCACCAGCATCTTGTTGAGTAAGTCTTGGCGGTCAATGTTGGCCACGCCGAAGAGTATTTGCGGTTGGTGATCAATGAAGGTCACTGCGCAATTGCCCGGGTTCAACAGACCCTTATCGGTTGAACTCAGGCTCATATACGTTTTTTCCTGCTATTTCGATTCACACGAAGAGCATGACACCTCCTCTAGTCGCCAGCTATTGTCCAAACGGTCCGACTTTTGCAGTGCCGAGAAACTGGTCCAATGCAGTCCTTTCGAAGGGGTCGAATTCGGCAGGAGATCAAGGCGACGGTCGGCAGGTCGCTGACGTAGAAGCCACAGATTCAGCCGCTATAGCTGCACCAGTCCACGGTGACTTGCGACGGTGACGGCTTCCATGCGACTGATAACGTTCAGCTTGGTGAAGATGTGGCGCAAATGTCCTTTCACCGTGGTTTCACTGATGAAGAGATTCGCGCCGATTTCCTTGTTGCTTTTGCCGCGCGCCAGCAACGCCAACACTCCCAGTTCCCGACCGGTCAGGGTTTCGTTGCTCATGCCTGCTGCCAGCTTTTCAACCAGTGCTTGCGGTATGCAGGTTCCGCCGCGGCTTACTTTCCGGATACAATCCAACAATTCTTCGCGTCGAGCGTCTTTTAGCAGATAGCCTTTCGCTCCCGCCTTGATCGCCCGGTAGATCTCGTTGTCGGTATCATACGTGGTAAGGATGATGATCTGGGCCGAAGTATCCTCCTTGCGGATTTCATCTATCGCGCCAACACCGTCCAGCTTAGGCATGCGCAGGTCGAGAAGCGTCACGTCAGGACGATGCTTCCGCCACAGGTCAACTGCCTGGCGGCCATCCGCAGCTTCAGCGACAACGATCATGTCTCGCTGCATGCCGATGATCGAAGCCAGTCCGGCCAGAACCGTCATATGATCGTCCGCAATGAGTAGCCGGATCTTGTCAGCACTCGGACTCTCCCCTCCATCACCAGACCGCGCGGGCGCCGAGGTTGGAGTCGGGTTTCGAGGATTGGATGACCGATTCATATCTTTTCTCCTTCAGAAACGCTTGCGAGCGGAAGGACAATGGAAATCATCGTGCCCTTGCCGTTTGCGCTCTCGATTGATAAATGGCCTCCCATGCCTTCGGCCCTTTCTCTCATTCCCTGCAAACCGAAGCCTTCGTGCCTCCTCTTGGGATCGAATCCGCATCCATCGTCGCGCAGGTTCAAGCGAATTTCGCGGCTGTCGAAAACGAGCAACACATTGAACTTGCTGGCCCGCGCGTGACGGAGGACGTTGGTCAATACTTCCTGTCCGATCCGAAGAAGATTTGTTTCCCATTCGGGCGGAAGTTTCTGTTGTTCGCCTTGCGAGGTGAATTCCGCCTTAACGGTTGTGCCTGCGGTTGTTTTCTTGACCAAATCTTTCAGCGCCTCGCTCAATTGTTTCTCTTCCAGCGCCTGTGGACGGAGCGCCTGCATGGAAAGCCGCGCCTCGCGTAGGCTTTCGCGGGCGAGGTCGCCTGCTTGATTTAGGTGGTCGGAGACTATTGCCGTTCGGCTTTGGGACATAGCTTCCCCGGCAGCTTCCAATTGAACGATCACGCCGGTGAATCCTTGCGCGAGCGTGTCGTGAATATCGCGAGCCATCCGATTACGCTCGGCCATCACGGCAGACTGGCGACTTTGGGCGGAAAGAAGGGTCAACTGGATTGCCAGAGTCGCCTGCTGGGCGAGAGCACGGGTCAATTCGATCTCCTCCTGGCGGAAATCACGCCTCACAGAAAAACGGATGCCGATGAATCCGGAAACACGTCCGGCGATGAGCATCGGCACAAACAGAATCGTGTGGACTCCCATCTCCCGCGAATGCCACTTGAAACGCAACAGGGCGGGCGACAAATCAGCATCGTCCAAGACGTCGTGCCAAGTTGCATCGGGGCCCATTCCGACACGCATCCGCACAACGGGCTGATCAATGTCTTCGAGGACGGCGTGAAGACCCGTGTGCAGGATTTCTTTCCACACCGGATGATTTTGTCCCAGCGTTATGAGCCTTGCTTCCGGATGCAGGGTGCCACCACGACGAGTTTGAAAGCGGCCATCCTCGATCAAGGCGAAGACTTCCAGCGAATCACCGTCCGGTTCTCGATCCCACACGCTGACACTAAGCGCGTCCGATTGCTCGATGATTGTGCGCAGCACATGCTCCAGCAATCTGTCCGTGTCAGATTCCTGAGCAAGTGCATCGAGCGTGTGAGTGAGGGCGTCCAGTTGGCCGCGTGCCAGAAGTTCCGACGCGCGCAGCGATTCGGCAGCCTGTTTCCGTTCAATGGCGACGGACGCCAGGTGCGTTATCTGTTTGATGGTATGTAGATGCTGCGGAGTTGGGCTGCGAGGTTCTCGTCCGTAGATTCCGAAGACTCCCAATACGCTTCCGTCTGAAGACAGGATCGGTGTGGACCACCCGGATCGCAGTCCGTTTGCCAAAGCCAATTCGCGATAATTGGCCCATAGCGGATCTGTCACGATGTCAGAGACGATGACTTGCTCTTTGCGGTAGGCGGCCGTTCCGCACGAACCCACACAAGGACCGGTCTCGACGCCATCCATCGCAGCCATGAACGCTTCTGGAAAGCTGGGCCCTGCACCGCGCCTCAGGCAACGACCGTTTGGATCAATCAGTAAAATCGAAGCCAGCGATTTATCGCAGAGTGTATCCACAAGCCGGCATAAACCATCGAGAATCACAACGAGCGGCCTGCCGGTTGCGACCATCTCAAGAATCTTATTCTCCGCCGCTAGCAGCGCCTCAGCTCGTTTGCGGTCATCTATGTCCGTGTTTATTCCGTACCACTTGACGATGGTTCCCTGCGGATCACGTAACGGTTCGACACGAAACAGAAACCAGCGATACACGCCGTCGGCGCGCCGCAACCGGGCTTCCAATTCGCCCGACTTACCGGAAACCAGGAGCCCCTGCCACACGTCCAGTACTCGCGGGAGGTCATCGGGGTGTATTGCAACTTTCCAACCCCAACCCCGCGCCTCCTCGATGGTGAGCCCCGTATAGTCGAGCCAACGTTGGTTGAGGAATTCGTTCCAGCCGTCGGGCCGAGTACACCACGCCAGCACAGAGATCGTATCAATGGTGAGTCGAAGGTAATCCTCGCGTTGACGCAGGGCATCCTCCGCCACCAGCGCCTCCCGAAGCACTTCGGCTTTTCTAGCGGCGTCTGCAGGCTCTTCCAACTGGGCTTTCATGGCGAGGCGTTACATTGGCTTCGTTCATCAAGGGGTCAAGCCGCCCGTGCGTCCAAGCTGATAATCCTCGAACGACTGTCGAATTTCTTCCCGTCTGTGCATCTGGACAATGATTTACGCTACATCCCGCGGTTTTCGCCGCGGCGCGGTGGGAAAAGCTACGGATGGCGGGTTAATTCGACCTGTCGGGCGATGATCGCCGCTTTCAAGCGGTCAGATGAAGACTGAGGCGTGGAATTCGGATTTACTCACCTGGACCGGATCGACATCAGAGGCGGACATCGGCAGGGCGCACCGAAAAAGTCCGGGTGTGATAAGGCGCCGGTGTGCCAGAGCTGCGCGAAGATGCGGCTTCCTTTCTTGTGCACCGCGTCAGTCACGCCGCGCCAGCCACGCACCTGTTCGGCGCTCCACAGACCGGGTGTGTCGGCCCAGCCGTAAGCCGCCGGGCTGATCGCGGTGCATTCCCCGATGATTAGACCCGCCGAGGCACGCTGCTCGTAGTAACGGGCATGAAGTTCGGTCGGCGCACGGTCGGCGTTGTCGGCCCGCATCCGAGTGAGCGGTGCCATCACGATGCGATTGCGCAGGTCCAGATCTCGCATACGGACCGGCGTTAGAAGGGGTTGGGTGATGCTTGTTGTCATGATATGATGTGGGAGAAACAACTCCCTGTATGTTGGATACATCCGTTAGGGAATAAGTCGCATTTTCCGTAACTTCCATAACTGCCGCCGAAAACTAACGTGAGTATCGATACAGTCGGTAAATCCGGCTTGCCGAATCTTGATCGTGCTCAGAATCGTTTCGTCAGCGAAGTTCAGCATATAGTCTACGAATGCCCAGTTTGCGATTTGCTCATACGGGGTGAGAAAAAGTCCGTATCGGTCCACGATGGCATTCCAAAGGGGCGCTTTCTCGCTCATTTCTGATACGGTCGACATGGCGAGAGGCTCAGCGACTGGAATCTCATAAAAGGCCGCCAATTCTCCCCACATCTGACGCCATCGATAAACGTCGCCGTTGGACACGTTGAAAATCTCGTTTCGAGTTTTCTCCTCACCAAGCGCCCATAAAGCCGCACGTCCGAAGAGTTCGGCGTCACAGGTCTCCTGAAGCGCATTCCACCCGGCCTGCCGCCCTGGGTAGCGCAGGGGAATACGGAGTTCCCGACTCATCGCGGCGTACGCGCCGAGCGCCGTCACGAGGTTCATGGGCGAGTTTAAGCTCGGACCCATGACCAGGTGCGGACGAAGAACGGTCCAGCTTGAACCATTCTTCTCGCACCACCCGGCAACGATGTCCTCCTGTTGATGATAGTGGATCGGGGCGATGAGCCTCGGTGCTGTCTCCTTCGCAGGGGCATTAAATGCGCCTAGAGAAAAGCCGTAGGATTTGGCCCCTCCGGTCAGTAGCACCCGCTGAAGAGGGACGCTGCGCGCCGCCAGCGCTTCGAGGGTATTTGAGAGCATCTTCGCATTTGGCGCGACAGTTTCCGCCATTGTCGGCCTCTCCACATAAGCCGCATAAACTAAATCGGTAACGGATCCCAAACTCGAAAACGCCCTCATTGTGTCTTCTCGATCCATCAAGTCGACGGAGATATGACGAAGCG
>JBAUZZ010000669.1:0-2613 GCA_049585495.1 Chthoniobacterales bacterium
GATTAAATACTCTCGTAATCCTGAGCGAACAATGATTCGTCGAGGTGTTTGATTTCTTCCAGATCGGCGCGGCCACGGCTGAGTTCCTCTCCGAGAGTTTTGAGTGCCGCGCCAAAGTCGCCAGCGGAGTCCTGCCAGCGACGGAAGATTTCCTCTTCAAAATCTTCGCTGGTAAATCGCTCGCCGAGAATGAGTCCAGTCTCGCCGACGACCAGATCGAACAAATTCAATTTCTCCTGCAGAATCTGGAGAAGGTGCGCCTGCAGGGTATCTGCCTGCACCAGACTATAAATCTCAACCGTCCGTTCCTGACCAATCCGGTGAAGACGTCCAATGCGCTGTTCGATCTCCATCGGGTTCCAAGGTAAATCGAAGTTGACTAGCCGGTGGCAGAACTGGAGGTTGCGACCTTCTGTGCCGCTCCGGGTTAGGAGCAGCGCGCCACCCTGGTCGCGAAAGGAATCGACGAGACCCTGCCGGTTCGCCGCCGGTATCTGGCCGTTAAGAATCCACGTCTTAACTCCGCTCTTCGCCAGAGTCTCTGCCATCGCCGCCTGCGTTGCGAGAAACTGGGTGAAAATCACCAGGCCACCCTCGGTCCGCGTCAGTGGCGGGAGGATGCCGGTCTTTCTTTCCCAGCTCCGCTGCAACGGCGCCCTTGCCTGCCAACGTTCCGCGAGTTCCTGTTTGGGAAATTTCTCCAGCGCCGCCAGCCAGGCGGATGGGCTGCTCCCCGCCGCCTGCAGCAGCAACCGTCCCCACAGACTGGCTTGAGCAGCGGACATGCTGCCAAGAGTAGCGCGCAACTCTCGATCCCATCCTTGCCAAAAGTCGCGTTCTTCAGGCTCCGCCTCGTAGAGCACGGTTTCGGCCCGACGCGATGGCAGCTGAATCCCGGCATTCGCGCGAGTGTTACGGATCATAACCTGTCCGAGTAATTGGCGCAGCCGTTCCGGCTCGCGCGGTTCGTAAGGCCGGTCACGATTCATAAATTGCTGCCGGAACTCTTTGGGCGAAGGCAAATGCCCCGGTCGCAGAAGCGTGACGAGATTGTAAAGGTCCTCGAGCGAATTCTGAACCGGTGTTGCGGTGAGCAGCAGGAGAAACTGCCGCGGCAGAGCATTCACTGCCTGCCATGCTTTAGACGCGCGGTTCCGCAGATAATGCGCCTCGTCAACGATCACCATGTCCCATGGTCTTTGCATGGCTAAAGCAAGGTGATTTTCCTGTTTGATTGTGTGAATAGACACAATGAGCGCCCTCTCTTCCGTCCAGAACCGCGCCGGATCCGTCCGGAATTGCGGCTGGTTACTCGTGAGGGTCGTGAGGGAAAACTTGCTCTCCAATTCCTCCACCCACTGATCAATCAGAGATGGAACCGTAAGCACTAAAAATCGGCGCACCATGCCGCGCGTAAGATATTCTTTGAGCACAAGCCCCGCTTCGATCGTCTTGCCCAGACCGACCTCGTCCGAGAGCAATGCCCGGCCACGCAGAGGGCCGGTGACGCGTAGCCCTGTCCGAATCTGATATTCAAGATGATCAATAGCGCAATAGGGCAGGCAGAGAAGATCGTCCGACTGATTGGAAATCCACATCAGTGACGCGCGCTCGATTTTCAGAAAACTCTCGATCCCGGAGTGGGTACGAAATAGATCGTGTGCCGGCATTTCAGCAGCACCGATCTCCAGTCGCACTTCAGGCACCGGCAACGCCGGTTTGGTCGTGGCTATCTCAGGACTCGCAGGTCGCTTCTTCGGCGCCCGGTGCTCAGAAGCTGTCGGGCGCTTTTTGTTTCGTTGGTTCGCTTCCCAAACGCGTTGTTGGATTGCCTCCAACTCGAGGCGTCTCTTTTCCTCCCGCCGTGCCTTCTTCTCCAGAAAATGAAAAGCTTCCGGGTCGAGATCATCAGAAGGGTAAACCCCTGCCCGGGCATCGAGCAATTCATCACCCATGTGAAAGATCTCCAGCGCGAGGAGTTCCCAGGGCTGTCGCGTTTTGCGGAAGCGCGTTCTCTCCCACTGGTTCAGGATCGGATCGAATTTCCGGCCGAAAATTACAACATCTCGTTTTGCGACCGGGAACCGCCGTGAGACGCGTTCGAGTGCCTGGTCAATCCCGTTGAGGTCGACCAGGCAGTCAAAATCGTCGACGGCGCCCTCGCTGGTAATTCGCCACCGGAGAAGCCCGTTAGCGACCCACACCGCGCCATGAGCCAGCTTTTTGTCGCTGTGATACGGCCGCCAGTCGAAGGTGATCCGTTGCTTGGCAAAGTCGAGCGTGACCTGCAGCTCAATCCTGGGGTCATCTGGAAACAAGGACGGTGTGCTCATGCTGACCCAAGCCTTCTAACCTGACGGGTTCGGTTTTTTGCGCAAGGCGGAATTTCGGGCCTTGGAATCATCCAAGATTCGATGGGTAATCAAACTTGATTCGTGAGAAATGAGTTGATTGAGTCGGCGCAATTAGGGAATGACGGTAGGGCGAAGCTTGCTGAGACTAAACCGCAAACGTTGCTAGCCCCTTGAGGCTCATTTGTCCCGCTTCGCAGGACGAATTCGCCCTACCACCTTCAGCGGCAAAAATCCTCGACAAGATCACGCGCTTGTAGGG
>JBAUZZ010000670.1:0-9819 GCA_049585495.1 Chthoniobacterales bacterium
CGCTGAATCTTGAGCAGGTTCGTGAGGCCGTCGAACGCGAGGTTGTGCCGGTTATTTCGCCAATCGCCCAAACCGACGAAGGCATCATTCTCAACGTAAACGCCGATGCTGCTGCGGGAGCGATGGCGGGCGCGCTGAAAGCCTCAAAAATGATCTATGTGAGCGACGTTATGGGTGTTATGCGGGATGTGAAAGACCCCAATTCGCTCATCCCGACGGTGCATTGCGCGCAGGTCGCACAGCTTATAGAGGATGAGATCATCGAGGGGGGAATGATACCGAAGGTCCAATCCGCAGTGTCTGCGCTCACTCAGGGAGTAGCCAAAGTGCACCTCATCGACGGTCGTATTCCACACGCTCTGTTGCTGGAGATTTTTACGGTGAGCGGAATCGGCACCGAGGTCGTGCCTTGAGTGTGCAGGCAGATTAAAGCAGGAGCTTTTACCTGCCTGCACACTTAGGAAAACTTCGGTAGCCACTCTCTTTGAGCGGTGAGCATTTCGTCGACCAAGCTGCGGATTTGATCCAGAGTGCAGACGGCTGCCGTCAGCGGATCAAGCATAACAGCGTGGTAAATGGCTTCGCGGTTGCCGGTTAGAGCCGCCTCCACAGTCAGTTCCTGCACGTTAATATTTGTGCGATTGAGCGCGGCGAGCTGAGGTGGCAACATTCCAACTCTGGTCGGTTGCACTCCGTTGCTATCCACCAGACAGGGCACTTCGACGCAGCAGCCTTCCGGAAGATTCTCGATCAACCCGCTGTTCGGGACATTTCCATTGATCCGGATTGGTGAATCGGATTCCATCGCTTCTATGATGTACGAGCCGTATTCATGGCTTCGTTTCGCTGGCGGCTCCTGAGCCAGGATGACTTCGAATTCGTCTTCGAATTTTCGGAGCCGATCCAGGCAATGCTTCAGATAGCCGCCGGTCTGGCCGAGGCCAAACCAATAGTCGGCTGGATTCAAAAATTTCGGCACCAGCTCCTCCGTAACCATCCTCTCCGACTTGCGAAAGTAGGGCAAGTATTCACTGGCGTGACCACTCGACTCCGTAACGAAGTAGCCGAAGTGTTTCATCAACTCGATTCGTACGGGCTCGCTTCCGTAAATTTCCGGGCGCTCGATCGCCTTCCAGATCTGCGGGTAAAGATCTTCCTTGGCCCGGCGAAATTCGAGAAAGAACGCCTGGTGATTAATACCCGCGCAGAAGAACGAGACGTCTCGGTACGGAACTTTGATCCAGTCGGCCAGCATTTCGCTGGTTCCCTGCACACTGTGGCAGAGCCCGACGTGCGGTTGACCGGTAGCGACATCGATTGCCCAGCAGTTGGCAGCCATGGGATTCACGTAGTTCAGGAGTAAGCTGTCCGGCGCCGTATCCCCCATCTCCAGGCCCAGGCTGATCAGGATCGGGATTGTTCGCAAGGCCCGGAAGACTCCTCCCGGCCCGATGGTGTCACCGACGCATTGTTCAACGCCGAACCGCCTTGGGATCTCGATATCGAGCTTGTAGGCGTCCAGTCCGCCTTGCTGAAAGGTGGTGACGACGTAGTCCGCATGCTGGATGGCTTCCCGTCGATCAAGCGTTGCAATAAGCTCGGCGCGAGCGCGCCGTCGCTCGATCATCGATTGGACAATCCTTCGCGCTTGTTCGAGCCGCTTCGCATCGATATCCATCAGGACGATGGTGCTCCCCTCCAGACCAGGCGCCAGCAAAATGTCGCTGCAGAGGTTGCGTGTGAAAACCAGGCTACCGGCACCGATAAATGAAATCTTTGCCATAGAGGTACTCCTTAGAGAAAGAATGCTAAGTCTTGACCGCACCGGCGGTGAGACCGGAAACCAGTCGGCGCTGAACGATCGAGAAGAATATAACGGTCGGCACGATCGCCAGCACGGTCCCTGCCGTGATCAAGCCCCACCTCACTTCCAGGCTGCTCATGAATGTCTGCAAACCGATCGGTAGGGTCTGGGTTGCATTGCTTTGGGACAGAATCGAAACAAAAAGATAATCTCCCCATGAAACCACAAAGGCGAAAAAGCCGGCCACAACCAGGCCCGGGATTGCCACCGGATAGATGATCCGAAATAGCACGCCCAGACGGGAACAGCCGTCAATCAGAGCGGCCTGATCGAGTTCTCTCGGAATAGCATTAAAGTATCCCGTCAACATCCAGAGAGCAAATGGAAGGGTGATGGAGGTGTGAGTCAAAACCAGTCCAAAACGATTATCAACCAACCCCAGGTTCGACATCAGAACATAAAAAGGGATCAGCACTAATACGTAGGGGAAAAATTGAGGTAACAAAGCCGCCATCATGAACAGTCGTTTGCCTTTCAGAGTGAACCTGCTCAAAGCATAGGCGCCGAGGCTTCCGATAAAAACAACCAGCAGCATTACGCTGAATGCGATCACGAAAGAGTTCACCATATACGTGGAGAAGTTACTGATCTGGAAGGCTTCAATATAGTTCCGGACAGTCAATTCCGGCCAAGCCGGCAATAAGCGTCCCGATTGGATCGAATCGCTATCGCGAAAGCTGGAAAGGAACAGCCAGGCGATCGGCAGCAGCAGAAATAAATAAAAAACAAGCAGTCCCGTGTAGGTAACAAAAGAGCGGACCGGGAACGCCTTCTTCATGCTTCTGACAAACCTCCGATCAACTTGTTACAGGCTAATACCAGGAGTACCAGGATCGCGAGCATGATCACGCCTCCGGCACTCGCGTAGCCGAGAGCGTATCCGTTCCAGGCTTGCTTGTAGATGTAGGTGGGCAACACCTCTGTGGCATTCACTGGTCCCCCGCCGGTGGAGAGGTAAACAAAGTCGAAGTTATTAAAAGTGAAAGTGACGTGGAGTACGACCATCACCAGGATGATGTACCGCAAATTGGGGAGAGTGATGAACCAGAACTGCCGCCAATCACCCGCTCCGTCGATCCGGGCAGCTTCGTAGAGGTCAGTGGGGATCGCCTGCATCGCTGCCATAAAAGCAACAGCGTAGAATGGTACGTTTCGCCACAGGTGCATGATCAAAATGAGCAGAAAAGCATAGTTCTCGTCGCCAAACCAGTTCCGGGCAAACGCGCCCAGGCCGCTCTCTTTAAGGAGAATGTTGACCAGGCCATAGTTCGGCAGTGTCATAAAGCGAAACATCACAACGGACGCGATAATCGGAAGCACCCAGGTGATCATCGCTACGCTTCGGAAAAAATGAATTCCGGGCACTTTCTGGATCAGCAAATGTGCCATCACCAATCCAAGAACAACTTGAAGTAGGACCGCGAAGAAGGTGAGTTCCAGGGAATGCAGGAGTGATATCTGGAAGATCGGATCCTGCAGAATCTTGGCATAGTTCTCGAGTGCGACAAAGGAAGAGTGGCCTGGATCGATCAGCGACTGATTTGTGAATGAAGTAAGGATCCCGGCCACTGTCGGATAGAGGTTCAGGCCGAGGATTACGAGCAGGGCCGGGAAAAGGAGTGTGTAACCGAAACTTGTTCGGGTGAGCCTTTGCCAGATAGCTTGCGGATTTGTTGCTGCGCTAGGGGTGTTCACTCATTCGGTCGTTGGTGCGCGCAACGGATGATCTGGGATACCTGCATCGCCGTCAATTTTAGAATCCGGCGAAAATTGCCTTCACCGGGAAGCTCTCGGGGCGCCTAAGCCGCTGGCGGCTTCGGCGCGCATCAAGAGCAAAAACCGCCCCAGACTTGCCCCACCGGCGGCAGCCTCAGACCTTTATAGCTGGTTACTTTTAGCCCGCTGGTCCAGGGTGTTGTAGAGTCCTTTTCCAGCGTCTTCTGGTGATTGGTTCTTGTAAATCACCTTTTGTATCGCTTCTGTCATGTCGTTAATGACAAGGCCCCAGTTGATCGGCGCCAGCGCTACCCCGGTTGGTAGCTGTGCAATGAAGGCTTGTTCCCACCAGTCGTTTTTGAAGTCTGGTAACTCTGCGACATCTTTTCGGGGCGGATTGACGCCTTCTATCCGATTCGCGGTGGCGACGAAATCTTTGCTCGTGAGAATTTTGACGAGATCCCAAGCGGTATCCTTTTCCTTGGAGAAAGCGTTGATCGAGATCGGCTTAACTTCCAGATAAGTAGCCTGGACGCCGCCCGGCGGCAGGGGCAGTGGAAGCACCCCGGTCTCTTCTTCGAGGATCTTCCTGGCGACCTCTCCGGTTGCGCGATACTGGTAGATCCAGGGACCCATCGGGACCATGGCGGTTTTGCCGGATACGTAATCGGTGTCGGTCGCCTGGTAGTCGTTCCCGCGGGTGTTTTGGTTTACGGCCGACGGATTCGCCGCAAAAAAGCAATCACCGTAGAGCTTGAGGACCTTAGCCAACTTTTCCGGCGAAGTGTTCATCATCCATTTTTTGCCAGCATCATCATATTTGTAGGGGTTTTCGCCATTGTTAACCTGGAAGAAGAAGGAGATGAATTCCTGGAAGGTTCTCACGCTTCCGGTTTTGGTTGTCAGTCCGAGCCCCTGGACGCCGGATTCCTTCGCCGAGATGGTTGCAGCATCCTGCAGCAGTTCCTCCCAGGTTTTCGGCGGAGTCAGTCCAAATTTCTGCAGCAGATCCTTGCGATAGAGCAGCACTCGAACGTTCGTGTTGTAAGGAACCCCGTACAATTTTCCGTTGATGGTCAGAGCCTTGATCGTGCTGGGAATGAACTGTTCTTTGTCGGGCCACTGGTCGAAAAGATCGTTGAGCGGGGCGAGCAGACCAGCCCTCTGGTAGGCGATCATTCCTTCGAGCACAGACTCGATCACATCCGGCTTTCCGGTGCGTCCCTGGACGATGAACTTCTGTTGTGCATCTTGATAAATTGGTGGCCCAAAGTTATCGCCCACAGTCACACCGGGCAGGGCCTGGGGTAGGCGTTCCTTAAACCATTTTAGCAGTGGTTCCTTCAGAGGACCTTGGGAGGACAGGGGCACGAACCAGAGATCGAGCTCTTTAGTGAACCCGACTGCAGCCGTTGCCGCGAACGCGACAAGGACCGGCAAGATCTGGGGGAATTTGACTCGCATAATCGTGGTAACTCCTTATATGGCGGTATTGATTATCTGATGATGTTGGCAGGGGTTCCGACTTAACTTTTTGCTGCGACAGGTCCGGTTGCAAGCCGGTGGTTAACGCGCCTTGCGACCGAATTTCTTCGACTTTTAAAAAAATTAAGCTGCGGTTCCTATAGAACTTCTGAGCGGCCGCTGTCAACGCCAAAGGAGACGGGCGCCTGGGGGCGAACGCCAAAGTTGATCCATCGTGCTCCCGTCGCAGACTTCATCGCGGCGGCGCCGACCTGTTCCGCCGTAGTCCGCCGAATGGCCATGCGCCTCAACTTAGTGGCTCCTACGCTGAAGGCGTAAGAGAGCTTAGCCCAGGGTGGAGCGTAGCGGAACCCTGGGAATTCGAATTTAATATGCACACCGCTCTGAAGGAGCGTAAGAGGCGAACCCCGAGTAACAGACTACCGATCGGCTTGTCTCAGCGCCTTCCCCGGATTATCCTTCGGGCTTTCCTATGGGTGAGATAAACACCAGGCAACTTTTCGCCGATTTTGTCGTTCCGACTTACGGCAGGTACGATGTCGTCTTTGTCCGCGGAAAGGGCACACGCGTCTGGGACGAGGAGGGCAACGAGTATCTCGATTTCGGGGCTGGCATTGCTGTCTCGACGCTTGGCCACGCTCATCCCAGGATGGTCGAGGCGTTGGAGCGTCAGGCTCGACAACTCATCCACACCTCCAACCTCTATTATTCCCGGCCGCAGGGCGAATTGGCGAAGCGCCTGGTCGAGATTGTCGGTTTTCCGGGCAAAGTGTTTTTTTCCAACAGCGGAGCAGAGGCAAACGAGGCGTTGCTCAAGCTAGCGCGAAAGTTCGGCAACGAGTGCGCGCCCGCCCCAGGCCGGGACACGCCGCGGTTCGAGATCATCACGTTCGATCGGTCGTTCCACGGCCGCACCATGGCAGGCATCTCTGCGACGGGTCAGGAAAAAGTGAAAATTGGCTTCGCCCCGTTGCTGCCAGGCTTTCGACACTTGCCGTTCAACGATTTGAAAGCGGTCGCGAATTCCATTTCAGATGAGACGGTGGCAATTCTGGTCGAGGCTGTCCAGGGCGAAGGAGGGATTCATCCCGCTTCCGGAGAGTTCCTGCTCGGACTGCGTGAAATCTGCGACTGGGCCGGAGTGTTGCTGATGCTCGATGAGATTCAATGTGGACTTGGACGTCTTGGGGAATGGTGCGGTTGGAAAACGATTGCCCGCGAGCTGGTCCCGGACTGTGTCAGCTGGGCGAAAGGGATTGGCGGCGGATTCCCGCTCGGCGCTACCTGGATTGCGCAGAAGCCGGTAAAGAAGCGAGACGGGACGAACATCGCCCTCTGTGATCTTTTGCAGCCTGGAACTCACGGCACGACTTATGGAGGTACGCCGCTCGCGTGTGCAGTTTCCCTGGCAGTGCTTGAGACCATCGACCAGGAAGGTCTTCTAAAAAATGCCGGCGACCTCGGTACCTACGCGGTTGAAAAACTTCGGGTCCTGCCAGGCATTAAGGAGGTTCGCGGGAGAGGACTGATGCTTGGGCTGGAACTTTCCGACAAGTTCCAAGGACTCGCCGCCGCCGGCGTCCAGCCGTCGCAAATTGTTGTGACCGCACTGATGAAGAACGGGCTCCTGACCGTGCCAGCTGGTCCATTGGTGATCCGTTGGTTGCCTCCACTCATTGTGCGCCGTGATGAGCTAGACGAGGCCATTTCCATATTATCGAAGACGCTGGCGGAACTTTGTCCGTAAAGACTTCACTGCCCGATCCTTCCTATGAAGCATTTTCTTTCGATTGAAAAGCTGACGTGCGCCGAGATCCTGGACCTCTTGGAGTCGGCCCGGGAGTACAAAGCATGCCGGGGCAAACCGGATTCCTCGCCTTTGCGAGGTCAAACCTGGGTTCTACTCTTCAACAAGCCTTCAACCCGAACCCGAGTCAGCTTTGAGGTAGCGATTCGGGAGTTCGGCGCGGAAGTCATTTTTCTTTCGCAGGGAGATATTCAGTTGGGCCGAGGGGAGCCGGTCGTGGATACGGCGCGCGTCCTTGGGCGGATCGTGCACGGCGCGGTAATCCGAACCTTTGCGCAAAGCGACCTGGAACAGTTTGCCCAATTCAGCGGGATCCCTACTATTAACGCGCTGACGGACGAGGAACATCCTTGCCAAATCATTGCGGACTTGTTCACGATTCTCGAGAAGCGCGGGACCCTCGAGGATCTCAAGGTCTGTTTTATTGGGGATGGGGATTGCAATGTGGCGCGCTCATGGATCTGGGCAGCCGAGCGACTCGGGTTTGAGTTACGGATTGCTGCGCCTGCGAATTATCAGCCGTCCCAGGATTTTAAACATCGGTTAACGAACCCCAAAATCCACTTTCCAACGGTTGCTACCGAGGGGGCTGCCGGCGCATCCGTCCTCTACACCGATGTTTGGGTGAGCATGGGAAAAGAAGCGGAAAGCGCTCAACGCCTCTCTGATCTAGCTCCGTTCCAAATTAATCAGAAACTTCTCCGGTCGGTAGCGCCGGATGCGCTCATCTTACACTGTCTTCCGGCTTACCGGGGCAAGGAAATCACCGAGGAAGTGCTCGAGGCGCATGCGCAAACGATCTTTGATCAGGCTGAGAATCGTTTGCATGCCCAGAAGGCGATCCTGGCTAGCCTCGCGCAGTAGCGCAAAGTGCCGCGGGCGTCCCGCCCGTACTTGTCCAAACGGGCGGGGTGCCCGTGCCACTCTTGGGTTGCAAAAGTGCCGTTGGTTAGCCACTAGTTGTACCTTTATGTCGAGAACTATGATTGCTTCCCCCTTAGCGACGACTTTCTTGCTCGGGTCCGGTGTGTGGTTGGCGCTTCTTTGTGCCGTAGTTGGGCTGGCTGCGGCCTATTACTTGATTCGGGTGATCATTGCCGAGCCGTCCGGAAACGAGCGAATGCGCCAGATCGCCAGCGCAATCGAAGAGGGGGCCAAAGCCTATCTGAACCGGCAGATCAGAACGGTCAGTATCATCGCAGCCGCGATCTTCGTGATTTTGATATTTGCCAGGGATTTCTATACGGCACTCGGCTTCTTAATCGGGGCGGCATGTTCCATGGCGGCCGGCTATATCGGGATGCGAGTCGCGGTTATCTCAAATGTCCGGACGGCGCAGGCCGCCACTCACTCCCGGGAGAGCGCGCTGCGAGCAGCGTTCAACGGAGGGGCTGTAACGGGACTGCTTGTCGTTGGGTTATCCTTGTTGTCGGTGGGGCTGTTTTTCCTGATCGGAGAAGGTCTTTTCGGTCGTGAAAAGGCGATCAATAGTTTAGTCGGCTTAGCGCTCGGAGCCAGCCTGATCAGCGTTTTCGCCCGTCTCGGCGGTGGCATATACACAAAGGCCGCCGACGTTGGCGCTGATCTTGTCGGGAAGATCGAGAGCAATCTCGAAGAGGACGATCCTCGTAACCCCGCCACAATCGCTGACAACGTAGGTGACAACGTCGGCGATTGCGCGGGAATGGCGGCGGATGTTTTCGAGACTTACGCCGTTAGCAAAATCGGAGCGATCCTGGTCGGGTTCCTGACACTGCCAAACTTGCCCGAAGCCGTCATCTATCCATTTTTGCTCGGTGGTATTTCGGTCATTAGTGCGATTCTCGGCATTCTGTACGTTAACCTGCGGACGGCCGATCCGAGTCGGGTATTGATCGAGGCGGTTGGCGTAAGCGGGATAGTCTCCGCCATTTTGTACTGGCCGGTGACCACTCTCCTTTTTCCCGCGACCTTCCGAGCCGGTGATGCCGTTCATACGCCCGGACAGCTATACCTGGCGGCCGTGATCGGCTTGGCGATGACAGCGGTGATTGTCGCCATTACGAACTATTTCACTTCGATGTCGTTCAGTCCGGTCCGCAAAATTGCGCGGGCGTCCGAGACCGGACACGCGACCAACATCATCGCGGGCTTAGCCATTGGCCAGCACGCCACCGCGTTGCCGGTTGTATTTATCGCCCTGGCGATTATGTCCAGCTACGCCTTAGCTGGTTTGTACGGGATTGCTGTAGCCGTAACGAGCATGCTCTCGATGGCGGGAATAATTATCTCGCTGGACGCTTTCGGTCCGATCACTGACAACGCCGGCGGCGTGGCGGTCATGAGTGAATTACCCAGGCCGGTCCGGAATGTAACCGACGAACTTGATGCCGTGGGCAATACCATGAAGGCAGTCACCAAAGGTTACGCGATTGCCTCCGCCGGGCTCGCGGCTCTGGTCCTCTTCGGCTCCTACGTAGCGGAACTGCGCACCCATTTCGCTCAAACTGGCGGCCAGCAATTGAGATCGTTCGAGTTCTCGCTCGAACGTCCCGAGATTATTATCGGGTTGTTTCTCGGCGGTTTGCTGCCTTTTGTCTTCACCGCCTTCAGCATGGAAGCCGTGGGTAAGGCAGCTGGTGCGGTTGTCAAAGAAGTCAGGCGCCAGCTCCAGGCCAAGCCCGGAATCCTCGACGGGAAAGACACCCCCGAATATGGCGCTTGTGTCGACATCGTAACGAAGGCAGCTTTAAGGGAGATGATTGTCCCGGCTCTTCTGCCGCTGGCCTTCGTCGTAGTCGCAGCGCTTTTCGGTTATGTTGTGCTGGGTGGATTGCTGGTCGGAACTATCGTGACTGGACTATTCGTTGCTATCGCGATGACTTCGAGCGGAGGCGCTTGGGACAACGCGAAAAAATACATTGAGGAAGGCAATTACGGCGGAAAAGGATCGCCTGCACATCAGGCC
>JBAUZZ010000671.1:0-11046 GCA_049585495.1 Chthoniobacterales bacterium
CCCCAGTGCCGTCGCTCCTCGTCGCGCCGGCCTCCCTGCTGGCCAACTGGAAAAGTGAAATCGTGCGATTCGCCCCGACGCTGGACGTTTTCTTTGCGCATCCATCGGAAACGCCGCCGCAAACGCTTAAAGACGCGGCCGCCGATCCGGCGCGAGTCCTGGCCGGGAAAGACCTCGTAATAACAACGTACAGCTTGCTGACTCGTTTGCCGTCGCTGCGGCAAATCGATTGGCGGCTCGTTATGCTTGATGAAGCGCAGGCGATCAAAAATCCAGCGGCGCGCCAGACATCGGCGGTTAAGGAGCTACGGGCCCAAGCGCGGATCGCGCTCACCGGCACCCCGGTCGAAAACAGGCTGGCCGATCTCTGGTCGCTCTTCAGTTTCATCTGTCCTGGACTGCTGGGCAGTGCCGCCGAGTTTACGCGCACGATCAAGCGTCTCAGCGACGACCAAGGTCGCCATTTCGCGCCCTTGCGCCACCTGACCCGGCCGTACATCCTGCGCCGACTCAAGACTGACAAGAGCATCATTGCCGATCTGCCGGAGAAGACCGAAGTGGCGGCGTGGTGTGTATTGAGCAAAGTGCAAGCGACTCTTTACCAGCAGTCGGTCAAGGAACTGGCGGAAAAGCTTGAGGCCGTCACGGGAATCCAGCGACGCGGGCTAATTCTGGCGTTTCTAATGCGGTTCAAACAGATCTGCAATCACCCTTCGCACTGGCTCGGTGACGGAACGTTCGATCCTACCGAGAGCGGGAAGTTTGAGCGGTTGCGCGAGTTAGGCGAAGAGATCGCCGCGCGCCAGGAAAAGGCGCTCGTTTTCACTCAGTTCAAAGAGATAACCGACCCTCTGGCGAGGCATCTCGAGCGCATTTTTGGCCGCCCGGGACTGATTCTGCATGGCGCCACGGCCGTGAAAGAGCGACAACGGCTGGTTGAGCGGTTCCAGGAGGATGGCGGGCCGCCGTTTTTCATCCTCTCGTTGAAAGCGGGTGGCACCGGGTTGAACCTGACCGCCGCCTCCCACGTTATTCACTTCGACCGTTGGTGGAATCCCGCCGTTGAGAACCAGGCCACGGACCGTGCTTTCCGCATCGGACAGAAGCAAAATGTCCTGGTGCACAAGTTCGTCTGCCGCGGCACTATCGAGGAGCGCATTAATTGCCTGATTGAAGAAAAGAAGAGCCTGGCAGCGGAGCTACTTGAAGGCGGCGGTGAAAACTTGCTAACAGAGATGCGTGACGATGAACTGCTCCGGTTCGTAGCTCTTGACCTCAAGAGCGCCGTGCAAGAGTGATTGGAGCGATATATTTTTATGAGCTGGGGACCGAGTTTCACCCCATATGTGAGCGCAGCCGAAAAGCGCCGTCGCGCGAAGAAAGCGGCGAATGTTCTCGAAAAAACCGGGCACAAACTGAACCCGGTTCGCCTTGATGGGCGGACGATCGCCCGAAGTTTCTGGGCCAGAGCCTGGTGCAAAAACCTGGAATCCTATAGCGACTACGCAAACCGGCTTCCCCGCGGTCGCAGCTACGTGAGGAATGGCTCGGTAGTAGATCTTCAGATAGCGCCGGGCGTCATCAACGCGCTGGTGAGTGGGAGCGCCCTCTACAGGATCACGATCACAATTAAGCCCGTCAAACAGGCCGCGTGGAAAGCCCTGAAAACCAACTGCGCCGGGCAGGTCGGTTCGCTCATGGACTTGTTGCAGGGCAAACTGTCGGCGCAGGTCATGGAGATTATCACCCGCCGCGAGACCGGCCTTTTCCCGGAACCGGCAGAAATCGGGCTGGATTGCTCATGCCCCGATTGGGCCGGAATGTGCAAGCACGTCGCAGCGACACTCTATGCAGTTGGGGCGCGCCTCGACGCGAATCCGGAGCTGCTCTTTGTGCTTCGCGCAGCTGATCACCTCGAACTCATTACCGAAGTGACAGAGAGCGTAACCACTGACGTTTCGGCACCCGCGGACGGTTCGGCAATGCTGACGGCCGAAAGCCTCGAGGCAGTCTTCGGCATTGAAATCGAGCATACCGCCCTTCCTGCCCCGCGCGCCGCTGTCTCGAAGGTAGCGAAATCGCGCAGTCCGCGCCAGACCCATGTCGGCTCTCAACCAAAGGAGGCAAAAACCAGGGGTGGCCGGAATGGAAAAGTTTCGCTGGCCGGCAAAGCGCCACGCAGCAGGAAGCGCGCAAAACACCCGCCACAGTCGCATAAGCCGACGTAACGATGGCGCGGCACGCCCAGACGACCGTGTCCCGGGCAGCTCGGAGATCTTCCCCTACCGCCGATTGGTAGGGCGAAAACTTGTTTGAGCCGTATTACCTGGATCCCGCATTAATTCATTCGGATCAGCGCGGGCCTTCGTTTAAATGTCTGACCCAGGGAGGTCCCTTTTGGGTGCAACAGTTTCCGGTTAGCCTGACTTCCGCCGAAATTGCCTTGGAGGGCGGCGCTCCGTCGCCGCCGAATTTCGGGGCTTGGGATTAATCTAACCTTTGATGTCAAGGCTGCGCAAAAGCCGGAGCTTTGACCCGGCGATTGCTCTGTAAGAGTAAGAATGGTAAGAGTAATACAACATGAAAATTACCTCCAAAGGCCAAGTCACCATTCCGCAGGAGCTGCGAGAGCGCTTCGGTTTGTTGCCCAATACGGAAGTAGAATTCGTCCCAAGCGCCAATGGACGAGAGTTGCGCCTGCTCAAGCCCGCAAAATCCTCGGGCCGAGGGCGCGCGCTGGTCGAGCGCTTGCGCGGGCGGGGTGCGAGCAAGCTCTCGACCGACGAATTGCTCAAGCTGATGAGAAGTGAGGCATAGTGAGAGTTCTGGTCGATAGCAGTGTGCTTCTGGATGTCATGACTAAGGATTCGCGCTGGGCTGCCTGGGCTGAGGAAAAGCTGGCTTGGCATGCCGAACGCGATTTGCTGGCCATCAATCCCATTATATACGCCGAAGTTTCTGTGCACTTCGCGTCAATTGAAGAACTCGACGATGCGCTCTCCCCAACGGAATTACTTCGGCTGCCGCTCCCCTACGAAGCCGGTTTCCTCGCCGCCAGGTGTTTCCTCCAGTACCGTCGTCGAGGCGGCCAGCGAAACGCGCCATTACCGGACTTTTATATTGGCGCTCATGCAGCCACCGAACGCCTGACACTTCTGACTCGCGACGTTTCCCGCTACCGGACTTACTTCCCGACTGTTCAACTTATTGTGCCAAACGGCAAGAGTTAGGGCGCTCAGCGCCAGTGCCCACGGATTGGTAAGGCGATCCGCCCAAGGCGAGAGCCGTACTACCTGGGTCCCGCATCAGTTCATTCGGATTAGACAAAGGGTGCCGGCGATTTCCAGAGAGAACGCTGCGCTGTTCCTCATCCGCGGCTCTGCTCTTCGGCGATTCTCCCGCGCCTTCAGCGCGGGCTCTTGTTTGAATGTTTGACCCAGGGCTGGCGCCCTGGGCTATCATATTTCGCACCTTCGGTGCTGCGGAAGCTACATCTCAAAGAATTCAGATCCGCCGGAATTCACCGTGCTCAGGATGTGATATCGATTGAGTGTCTTGATTTGTTTTCTTTGTTTAACCAAAATTCCGAACTTCCGGCGGCTGGCCCCCGCCCGCAACGCTGTCGCCTAGCGACTGCGGGCCGGCCAGCCGCCCTACAGGCCAATTCCGGAATTTAAGTTTAACCATGCAACCAATGCGCCAATATTTGGAAAACTATCAAGACTCCCGCGATGATCAGAAACAGTCTGACCGTCCAATTGGGACGAGTTAATGGCGCTGCCTGCTGGGGTAAGGGCGGTGCCAGCTGAGCTGGCTGAAGCTCTTCCGGCCTCAATGTCAGTTCCTGCTGTGGTTCTGAATCTGCCTTGGTCAACTCCAATCTCGGCTGGTCGATTGGCTCAGGTGCCCAGCCCGAGTCGATCAACTGCTTTGCCAGCTTTAACCACTTGCAAATAACGTTCAGCTCCGCCTTGGAGTAGCAGCTGGGATCCGTAATCGCCGCCTCCGTTCGGCCACTCAATTGCCGCCAGATTCGCGTCTCATAGGGTGTCAACAGCGAAACTGCCTTCTGTCCAATTTCGTCAGTGAGCTTGCTCTGGTAATATTGCTGCTCTTTCTGATTTCGAAAGACAGGCTCGCTCAGGTGTTGTAGTCGGCCAGTCTTACGCGGACTGTTAACTTCCCGGCTTTGGGCGAAAACTTTGCTCCAGCTGTGGTTGTTGGAAAAACTTATTCCCGTCCCGGGTAAGCCGACGGTCTGCTTAACGCCTCGCTTGCCGACGTTTACGGAGTTCCCACGGCCTCCCACTGAAAGACTGACGCCTCCTTTGCTGAAGTTCAGAGCGAGCCCAGGAGCGAGTTTGACTTTCTTTCGGAATCGTAGCTTGAACATATTCCGGTGCGTCGCTTCCTTTCGGTCGAGATCTTGGCTGCTTGAATTGACTGGTTATTTCCGCAGACCGCTGACCCAACGGAAAATCTAGCTCAAAAGCGAAAGAGGGACAGTTCGGAATGGTGCGATTCGGGACACCGTCCCTCATTGGGAATGCGGCTCTCCGCCATTGGCGGATCGCCCTACCGACGATGTACCACGGAAGCGTCACCGGTGGGGCGAAGCTCCTGCTGAGCCGCCGCTTGCCGGAAGGCTCGTCCTACCGACGATGTACCACGGGAGCGTCACCGGTGGGGCGAAGCCGCCGCGGTTTTTCAGCAGAATCGAAAGTTCTGTTGCTGGCAAACGCCATCAGGCAATTGCCAACACATCCCCAATGGACCAAGCTCGCACATGAACAAAGAGCGGCAGGGCGATCACTGTGGCATCTGCGACGCCGTGACCAGTGGTGATTCGACGGTTTGTGCGGAGTGCGGGCGAGCTTTCGGACCGGCTCTCCTGGACAAAGCGACCAGCGACGAATCACCGCTCGATCTGGAGAAGTATTGCTGCCAAATGTTTCCCTGGGAACCCAGTAGAAATCGGCCCCGGTTGATTATCTCGGACAAGACCTCAATAATCCTCGCGGTCGGGTTAGTTGTAGTTGTGGTCCTGCTTGCGCTGCTTCGAGCGCCCCTACCCTCGTGCTGGGAGCTCTTGTGAGGCGACGCCCGCGTCGTGAATTGTCATTCCGATCTTGCTCGTTTCCTGGATCTCTCCCCGGGAGGCGATTCTCCCGCACCTTCAGCGCGGGACTTCGTTTGAATGTTTGATCCCAGGGCTCGTGCCCTGGGCGGATGAGGAATGACAAATGACAAATGACGGATGACAAATAACAAATTTTACCCCAATTACCTTGGAGGGCGGCGCTCCGTCGCCGCCGAATTTCCGGATTCCGGGCTTAATTAATACTCAGGCTCAAGCTAGCCATTAACGTAGTCCTCCCGCCACGACCGAAGAGGCGGAAGCGTGATCCGTTTATCATCAAATATATGAACAAACCGGGGGTTGACCGAAAAATGAACGATCGCTCCCGGCTGAAGGCTGCGAATTCCGCGGATCGAGGCCGTGAGGTTTTCACCGGATTGCAGATTGGCGAAAACGATCGTCTCGGAGCCGAGCATCTCGGTCGCGATCACGGTTCCCGCGAGCGCGCCGCTGTCCGACAGTGCGAGATGTTCGGGCCGAATCCCTACAGTGCAATCCGCGCCAACGAGATTGCCCTTTCCATCAACGGCGGCCTGGATAGCGCCCGCCCCGCCGCCGGCGCATAGGCTCATTCCTTCTGCGGTTACCGTTCGTACCTTTGCTTTCAGCATATTCATTTGGGGGGTGCCGAGGAAACCGGCAACAAACTGGTTGCGTGGCCGAGCATAGAGTTCGATCGGGGCGCCTACCTGCTCTACAGCACCGTCGCGCAGAACCACGATCGTGTCGGCCATCGTCATGGCCTCAACCTGATCGTGGGTGACATACACCATTGTCGACTTCAGGCGTCGGTGGAGGCTGACGATCTCGCTCCGCATCCTGACGCGCAACTCCGCGTCGAGATTGGACAGCGGCTCGTCGAAGAGGAAGGCGTCCGGCTCCTTGACGATTGCACGACCGATCGCTACGCGTTGACTCTGACCACCTGAGAGTTGAGAAGGCCGCCGCTCGAGAAGCTCGGAAATTCGGAGGATATCGGCTGCACGCCGGATCCGGGCGTCGATCTCGGGCTTTGGTATCTTCTGATTGACCAGGCCAAAACGGAGATTTTCGTACACGCTCATATGCGGATAGAGGGCGTACGATTGGAACACCATCGCCATGCCCCGCGCCGACGGCAAGAGATGATCGCAGCGTATGCCGCCGATATGCACTTCGCCGGAGGTCAGCTCTTCAAGTCCGGCAATCATCCGCAACAGGGTCGATTTCCCGCAGCCGGAGGGGCCGACGAACACGGTGAATGATCCGTCTTCGACCGTTAGATCGACGCCGTGGATCACTTCGAGCGATTGGAAGCTCTTGTGGACGCCTTTTAGCTCAAGCTTCGCCATATGCGTCCACTCCCACGACCAGCCGATCACCGGTCTTGAGCGCGTGATGCCTTCCGAGCAGGATCAAGTCACCATTCCGCTCGACAGGCTGACCGTTCACGGTGGGTGCGCCCGAGTGGCCCGGCAACCGAATCCTCGACACCACCAGTTCGCCACCCTTCACCGTCAGCGTCACGGTCGGTCCTTTCACTTCAACTACGCCCCAACCTCGCCCGGCTGACCAAAAATAGACGCCGTCTCCGGGGCGGGCGGGTCTGAAGCCGATCTCGCCGCACCGCTGATCGAACGAAAGGCCCGAGTAGGAATTAACCAGCGCGTAGCTCGACAGCGCCCGGATGTAGTAGCTGCCGCACTCGATATCGGTCCACGGGTTGCGCCGCGACCCGTCGTGACGAGCGCGCGCCGCTCGGACGACCGTGAGGCCCTCATCGACCAGGCCCCGCTGGATGAGATGCGAGGCCATCATGTATTCCAGCCCGGTCCAGACCTCTTCTGCGTAGGGAGCCGGCAACGCCGGCTTAGTGGTCCCGTTAGGCCAGGTACAGTTGAGAAGTCCACCCTCGTCCTCATAGGCGTAAACGCGGCACGGATTGAAGTGATCACGGAGGCTCGACCGGTAGTTTTCGTTGAACACGGTTTTCAGAGCCGTCCGCACATTTTCCGGAGCGAGCAGATTGCCAAGTCCCGCGATATCGGCGTGCCATTGGCCCAGGATCTGATCGGTCAGGCAGCCCTCCCCGATCTGGTATTTGATCTCACCGTACTCCTCCGACCAGTACGCTTCCATGAACGGTTCACTTAGTACGCCAGCCTTGCGGTGCTGGTCAAAAGGGGTGAGCACCGAACGATTGGACAGATCGAGCTTCTGGGCGTAGTAGCGGCCGTTGAAGAGCTCGCGATCGACATAGGCGCCGCCTTTTGCCGCCAGGTCGCGGCACTCCTTGGCGAAAGCCGGGTCGCTCATTGCGTCCGCCATGATCGAAGCAGCCGTCAGCGCCGCAAGATACATGGTGGTCAACCAGGAGTTTGGACCGAATAGCTCCATGTCGAGGGTGTGATGCTGACGCCCCCAGAGAACGCCGGTCTTGTCCGGATCCCATTTATCGGGGTTATCCGGCAACCAGGCGTACTCGATCGCGCGCCTGATGTTTGGCCAATACCGTTTCAGCCAGGCGTCGTCGCCGAGGTTCTTCCACTCGCGATATGCTTTGACAATCGCGCCGAAGTGTCCGTCCGCGCAGGGACCTATGATGTCGAAGCCGGAACCAAGAGGGAGCCTCTGGCGGAAGGTCAGGCCGCCGCTCGGTAACTGATTATAAGTTAACTCTGTTTCTCGAAGCGTTCGCTCAAGTGCAGGGAAAAGATTGGCGAGCGCTTGCTGATAGTTCCAGACATGGGTGCAGCTCCCCTCGCAAGAGCCTTCGTGGATGTGCTGGCCCTCCCACCCCCAGATTTCACCGCCCTCCAGCCGGATGAGGGTCGCAGAACGGAGGATGCCAAGCGTACCGCTGACCGCGTCGATGATCTCGGCTGGCAGTGACGAGTCGAAGATCGAGTCGCGAAAGGCAAAGGTCTGCGCTTCGAGCGTGCCCCAACGCTTCAAAGCGTCTGCCCCGCTCGCCGCCGAATCCGCCCATTGGGTCGCGTAGTAATTCTTCCATGTCGGGGACCTGCCTTCAAAGGGCGGACTGCCGGGCTGGTCGCGGTTGAACCAGTAGATGCTGCCGAATGGATAGTTCCAACTGATCGCAAAGCGCACCTGCCGTGTCTCGCCCGGCGCGACGCGTACCCGCGCTGCGAGCGTGCCGTGCTCGGGCTGCTGGAACATGTTCCTTACAGCGCGCGGCTTCTCATAGCGCCGCTCGCGGAGGCGGCCTGCCCGGGCGAATTCTCGCCAGTAGCGACTGAGGCTGTCGAACCACTGACCGCGGAAATGGTAGTCGACGTGTTCGACTTCCTCCCCTTCGGTAGTGATTGCGAGATCGCCGCGTTGTTCCGGACTTCCCGTGTCGGCCGAGGTGAAGTGGAGGATGCTGAGCCCGTTCTTCCGGGTGAAGGTGTGAATACCGCTGTCGCAGCCGAAGTTGCCGAGAGTCAAGGCGAGCGTGTAGTCGATCGGCGCGTCGGTATTGTTTTCGACCGAGAATTCGAAGAGCGCGACCGGCATCGACGAGTCGCGTTCGTTGTGCGGGATGAACGGGCTGAATGCCGTCATCCGCACCTGGCCCGGAAAGCCCGCATGGTGGAAGAGGAGCTCAGCGACGGGAAATCGGCCGACGAACGAGACGTCATCGAAGTGTGGGACTCCAGCCATCGAATCGCGATTGGCGCCGAAACCAAATCCGTCGAACTTGCGCGCACTTGGCGAACCGATCGGCGTCCCTTCATAGGGTCCGTTCAGTACGCGCGCGGCGAGCAATTTGCCGTCCTGCTCTGCCTTGACGGCGAAGTGGCTGTAGCCGTTAAACTGATGGATAGCGGGCCGGTTGCGGATGCTCCAGTCGATCAGCCGACCGCTGCCGGTCAACGACACGCTGCCGGTGCCGATGCCGCCAAGCGGAAAGGAGACGTATCTGCGCCTTTCGCCGATGTAAACGAAACGGTTGTCGTTGCTAGCTTTGGTGCTTTCTAGTGTGCTTTCTCGCATCGCTCACAATCCCAGGAATTGTTATTCCCCTTGTTGAACTCGTTTTTTAATTTCATTTTTCATTCCGTGCCGCTTCCCAAGCGGCTCTACAGCCTGGAAATATCGCGAGCGCTTTGGCTCGCGATATTTCCAGTCTTAGTTCTTGATTCCGCTCATGGTGACGCCTTCGATCACCAGCTTCTGGGCAAGGAGGAAGATCAAGATTACGGGTAACACGGCCATGCTCATGGCGGCCATGACCACGGAAAGATTGCCGGAGGCGAGGTACCCGCGGAGGAGATCCATCGCGACTGGCAGTGTCATTGCTTGCTGCGGCTCCAGCAAAACGCGGGCTTGGAAATAGTAGTTCCAGGTCTGGGTAAAAGTAATGATCCCCAGCGCTGAGAGCGAGGGCCTCAACTGCGGCAACGAAATCCGATAGAATATCTTGAAGTAGCCGGCTCCATCCATCAGCGCCGCCTCCTCCAGCGCCTTTGGCTGCGAGCGCATGAACTGGCGGACAAGAAAGACACCAAAACTCGACGTCAGGTACATGAGCGCAAGGCCAATCGGACGATTGAGTAGTCCGGCCTTGGCGAAACCCAGATAGATTGGGATGATGGTCACCTGCGCAGGGAACATCAGCCCGATTAACATCACGAAAAAGATACTATCCCGGCCGGGAAACTTCAGCCGCGCGAAGGCGAATGCGGCAAGAGTGCAGGTAACAAGCTGGCCGAGAGTGACGAGCACGGCGACCTCGACGCTATTCCAGTAGATCTGCAGGAAAGGGACGCTGGAATTGAGGACGGCCCAATAGTTCTTGAAGTCGAGCGTGGGCGGCAGAAAGCTGGGCGGCATCTTGTAGGCTTCGGCCGGCGGCCGGAACGACATACTGAACAACCAGGCGAAGGGCAGCAGCATGACCACGCCCAGCGCCGCCATTACAGCAATGATCGTTCGGTCGATCCACCGCTTCGCGGCTTTGGTGTGCATGGCTCAATACCGGACCCAGCGCCGCGAGGCAAGAAGCTGAATTGACGTGATGATCAGTATAACCAAGGTCATAATGACAGATACGGAAGCGGCATAGCCTATCTCGAAGCTGCCAAAGGCTTCTTCAACGATGTGGATGGACATGGAGCGCGTGGCGTCGCCAGGACCGCCTTGGGTCAGGATGACGATTGATTCGTAAACCTGCAGTGCGCCGATCGAGGCATAGACGATGGCGAAAAAGACGACCGGCGAGATCCACGGCAGCACGATGCGGACGAATCGGCGCCAGTAGGAAGCGCCGTCCATGATCGCGGCGTCCATGATCGTCTTCGGCACGCCCTGCAGAGCGGCGATGAAGATGATCATGAAAAAGCCGCTATTCTTCCAAACGTCCATGATGATGATCGACATCATGGCCGTGCGACTCGATGTCAGCCAATGGACCGGAGCGAAGCCGAGCCTGATCAGGTAGTAGTTGATGACTCCGAGATCGTCGCCGTAGAAATAACCCCATACGATCGAGACGAAGGCGGCGGCGATGATCACCGGCAGGAAATACGCAAGGCGAAACAGATAGAGTAGGAATGCGGGCATCGCGCGATTGAGAGCGAGCGCGAGCAGGAGTCCGACGCTGACGTTTCCGGTCACTGCAAAGATCGCGAAGCACAGCGTGTTCCAAAAAATCTGAAGCGATCGATCGCCGGTAAAGAAGCGCTGGAAATTCTCCAGTCCTACCCAGCGCGAGCCGCCCATCGGATCGTAATACGTGAAGCTGAGCACGAAGGTAACAATGACCGGCGCCAGCACGAAAACGCTGTAGAGCGCGAAGGACGGTAGTATGAAAAGGTAACCGGCCCGCGTTTGCGCCTTCTCGAGGTCGGATCTGGTTCGCTTAGCCTGCATCGCTCACAAATCCTTAGAGATTTGTGAGCGATGCAGGCTGAGTTCGGTCT
>JBAUZZ010000672.1:0-3098 GCA_049585495.1 Chthoniobacterales bacterium
CCCCAAAACGACTCGATCTCAACCGGCCCAAGCTTCGTAACGCAGGAAAACGCTCAACAAGTGCTGGACCTCAGTCGACAAGGTCTCCGCTAAGGTTAATGCCAAATCGCGAAATTGGCTTGTAGGCCGGCTGGCTCAGCCGCCGGAACTTCGGAATTTGGGTTCAACGAATTTAGCGTGGAACGGGCGTCTCGCCCGTTGTCCCTCAAGGTTTGGCTATTTTTTTGCTAAACGTGCCGGTCCGCTCGGAGAGCTGACCCCTACCCAGCTCGTGGCTTCCTTATTTGGTAGGCTCGTTTCTCGGAAAGGAACAATGACGGGCGTCTCGCCCGTCCCACCGCTATTCACGGCGCATGTCGTGCATGGTGGTTTGCCGTCGCTTGTGCTGTTTCGAGGAGAAGCACGCGGAGGGCTTCGGGCTCCAGTACGATCAGGCGGGTTCCGAAAGAGATGAACCAGCCCAGATACCAATCCCATTGTGCGCCCTCAATGGTGAAGGTGACACTCTGTTCGTCACGTTCTTCTCTGAGGATCTTAAATGGAGCCTCCTTTCGTACCCGCTCGGCCGCGACCGGATCCGCTCGGATTGTTCCTGTAACAGATGCCGATGGATTGTCCCAGCGTCCGAGGAAGTCGACCAGAGAAAAACCCTCATGAGATCCGAACTGCTCAGACAAAGCCGACATAGCCTGGATCCGATCGGTCCGAAAATCGCGGTAATCCTGTCGGGCCCGGCACCAGGCAATGAGATGCCATCGGTCCCCGTAATAGGTCAATCCCAAGGGCTCAATTTCCCGGCGTGAGGCTTCGGCCGCGCCCGCGTTGCGATATGCGATCCGTAAGACGGTACGATCGGCCAGCGCTTTTTGGATCAGGAAGAGGTTGGCTGGCTGACCCGGTTGCGGAGGATTCGGGATTGACATCCTTCGCTCGAGGCGGGCGATGTGATCCTGATGGTCCGGCGGCAGAACTGCTCGAATTTTTGCCAGCGCAGAAGTCATGGACGACTTGAGTGAGCTGTCGGCGAAACGATCCACCAAGATGTTGGCGGTGATCAGCGCGGTGGCTTCTTCGGTAGTAAAGTGCACGGGCGGAAGATGGTATCCCCTCATGATGCTGTATCCGACACCGGCTTCGCCGACGACCGGGACACCCGCTTCAGCCAGAGCAGCAATGTCCCGATAAACGGTGCGGATACTCGTTGCGAATTCATCAGCAAGATCCTCGGCGCGGGTTACTCTGCGCCCTTGCAGATAGATGAGGATCGCAACGAGTCGGTCAATGCGGTTCACCAACCACAATTTAGCCAGATTTTTGCATCATGCGGCAGGATTCGGCGGGCGAAATGTGCTGAGCCATTTTTCGATCATCGTGCTTGGGGCGGCCGGGTACGCCCATAATTGGGCCTGGTCCGTGCCGGCCAAATCCCTGCCGGAAGAACGCGACTGCTATAAATCCGGTGACTAACGGGGCGGGCCCCGCCAGGAGCCAGAACGCAGGGCGGTCGGTGTGAGCTGCCGCGACAGTGCCGATGAGCACCAGCGTCGCGGGGCACTTCCCGTTCTGGCGTCCAAACCTGCGCAAACCGTTTCTTAGCAAGTTGGATGTCCAAAAAAAATCTAGGGTATGGGTAATTCATAGTTTGGTCTTTCCCCGCAAGGTTGCCGATCATCAGGGTAGGGGCACCTCTCCGAGCTGACCGCGGGGTGCGTCTGTTGTTTGGGACTGCCTCACCGCGGCGCCTGTTCTCTGCGCTCGCGGAGCCGCGAAATCTGCGAGACCGAGGATGCCCCAGAGCAGGCAAACCAGCGCTGCTGCTGAAAGCATCGAATAGAGCCAGGTTTCAAGCCGGTCAGACAGCCCTTGACTTCGTCGAGCGGCAGCCTGACGGATTTCTTCTTTGATTTTGTGGCGTCTGTTGAATTCGTCGATCTCCGCCAAGAGGCGATCTCTTTCCGTGAAGAAGTCGATAACCCCAGGTGACGAAATCGGTTCGCCCATATGGTGGTAATGTGACCGTGCGGGACTGGAAGTGGTGGTCATGGTAACTCCTTGTCGTTTGGCTTTTGTGCAGCTGATTGGCTGGCGGACTGCCTATCCAATCGAGTGCCGCGAGCAGGATAGACCGGCCCGGTGACAGCCCTATGTCAGGAGAGTTGGGATTAGTTTTTGGGGCAGGAAGAACGAATCGGTGCGTCGGCGTATTAGGGGGATGGAGTAATGGAGTTATGGAGTGATGGAGTAATGGAGTGATGGAGTGATGGAGTGATGGAGTGATGGAGTGATGGAGTGATGGAGTAATGGAGTGATGGAGTGATGGAGTAATGGAGTGATGGAGTAATGGAGTGATGGAGTGATGGAGTAATGGAGTAGTGGAAGAAGATCGGTAGGCGGTCGGCCGCGGCGCAAAGCCGACAGTACGGAGGGTGTGCAATGTCGCAGGACGGAATGGTGGTAGGGCGAAGCTTGCTGAGCCTAAATCACAAACGCTGCCAACTCCTTGAGGACTTTCGGCGACCCCAGTCGAGTCGCTGATTTGTTCGGCGGCCCGCCGGACTATGGCGTCCAGGCGTGCTCGTTGTCCGTGAGGTGGTCGGGCAAATTTCGCTCAGCGGCTGTCCATGCACGTCAACCTAAGTCTCAGGCAGCAGAATTCCTTTCGCTAGCGCCGGAGGCGCGACATATTGATAGCCCTGGGCGCCAGCCCTGGGTTACGTGTTTCAATAAACGTTCCGGTCTGAAGGACCGGCAGAAACCGGGTATCAAGGTCCGCCCTGGCATCTGCGTCGAACTTCTCGCGCACCCGCCCGTCGTCCAAATCCCATTGACACCAGACCTGAGCGCCTGTTAAAGGCTGCGTGCCCTTAGATCCAGGTTTTCTGCGGAGTAATGAAAACACCTTTCTTGGAAATGTTCGTTGCCCTCCTTTTGGCGCTCGGCGAGCGACCCGTTGAGGCTCAGATACCCTATCAGAATGGCTGGGCGTATATAACGCTTTTGCAGGTGGCTTATAAAGGATTGGAACGAGCTGCCGCGGTCTTTGCGCCTTCCAAGATTCCTCTGCTGGCTGACGGAGGCGGAGATGGGGGCGGCGGAGA
>JBAUZZ010000673.1:0-9401 GCA_049585495.1 Chthoniobacterales bacterium
CGTCGTGGTGAACAACGTCAACCTTGCGATCGAGCTGGAGAACCTCAGCTATTTCATTACCTGATCCGCATCGCTTCCAAGGGGTCGGCGTAAATAAGGAATGACGGTAGGGCGAAGCTTGCTGAGCCTAGCCCGCAAAAATCACACGGTGGGAGAATCGACGAGCGAATTGCGGGCTAGAAAGCTCTTAAGCCGCCGCTCCGCGTCGGCTTAAGAGCCCGTTTTAAAATTGGTGACCAAAACAGACTGTTTCAACCTCTTCTCTCTAAAAAGCAGCAGAATGGTCCGGCGTAGCCGGAGGATTCTGCTGCCTGAGCCTGCATCGCTCAAAAATCTCTAAGGATTTGTGAGTGATGCAGGCTACGTTCCTCGAATTCATGTCGAAAGAAGGAACGCGCACCGCTGAACTTCATCCTCAACTAACCAGGCTAGCCCTGGTTAGTTGTGTAGCCGTTTTCGCCGGATGCTCGATCACCAAAAAAGAAGCGCAACTTCCAGCCCTGGTGCGCGCTGAACGCCAACTCGCGAGAGCAGAGAAAATCAGGTCAGATCCCCAGCAGAAGGCGGCGGAGTTGCTTTCGGTAGCCAAAACTGCTGCCAATGAAATTCCGAAGATTTCCGGAAAAGCCGATCTAAGTGCAGAACAGCCAATCAGGCTTTACAATCGCGCGGCAGCGGATTTAGCCGCCGAGTTACCTGAACTAACTAACGGGCATAACGGTCTCGAGTCTTTGACTACTCAAAACCTCGTCACGGGCGAAATCTATCGGATTAGGCTGAGATCTCACGAACGCGGAGAATATCCCTCCACGTACTTCCAGGAAATTCTTGACGCTCAAAAGTTGAAACCAAGGAGGGGCGAACCAGCCGTAGCCTTGTCGGGAGTGGGAGGAACACTGGTTGGCGTACACCGAAGCGTTCCACCTGGCTCGCCGCCACCCAGACTCGAACCGGTTAAGGGCTACCGGGTTCCGGTAACTTCGATCATCGACTTTGGTCGCCGGAGTGACGCGGTACCGGTCGAAGCCCGCCTCCGGCTGATTGACCCTCGTCAGCGGGATACGGTCGAAATTGGCAACAGGCGTTTCCCATTGGCGGCGAATTTCTCGGCGCCTTTCCTGGCTTACGGCCGTTTGAACGAGATTTGGCTCGGATTCATCAACATGATCCGCGGCCAAAACATGCGGACCACTTCCGGCCTCTTGCTGCCTGAGCCGTATGATCCTGATCGCATACCCGTGATCTTTGTTCATGGGCTTCTTTCCTCAGCATTTATCTGGCGAAGTACTGTTCTGGCTCTTTTGCAAGATCCCGAGATTCGGCGGCGATACCAGTTTTGGGCCTTTTCCTATCCGACCGGCAACCCAATCTCTTATTCCGCTCTGCGCCTCCGGGAAGACCTCGCGTTCGCCCAGGAGCAATTCGGTTTAAAACAGGGCTTTATACTTATAGGTCACAGCATGGGAGGCTTGCTTTCCCGGATGCAGGTGACTAATTCCGGAAGAACGATCTGGAATGAAGTCTTCGGCCCACGAGCTCAGGAGCTCTATTCTCAGGTTCCCGACGATTCGCGCGCCAAGCGAGCCCTGATTTTTCAGGCAAACCCGGCAATCAAGCGGGTTATTTTTGTTGCCACACCGCACCGCGGAAGCAGCCTGGCTGCTGGGGGAATCGGTGCAATTGCTATCTGGCTGATCAGGCTTCCCTTGAATTTATTGTACGAGATTCCAGAAACGATGGTTCATGCACTCACCCCTAAAAGCCAGCGTACAAGAGGGCGCACTAGTATCCCAACCAGCATCCAGGGGCTCTCTCCAAACTCTCCGCTTTTGCACGCCCTCGATCGGCTTCCTATCCAGGCGCCACATTACTCAATCATCGGTGACCGCGGACGGGGCAACACTCCAAACAGCTCGGATGGAGTCGTGCCTTACTGGAGTTCTCACCTAAGTTCGGCCGAATCCGAAAAAATTGTTCCGACCGGTCACGAAGCGATGGCCGATCCGCAAGCAGTCGAAGAGATTCGCCGGATCTTGTTATCGAATCTCGGCATCCGCGACAATCGACCGTCAGCCGCAAGCGTAAAGGTGGAATTCTTCCGGGGTCGCGCCCTGTTAGTCAGGGAGCATTGAGTAGGCTGACCAGGACGGGATAGACGATCTGGGTTTGCTGATTTTTCTGGGCGGGATCGATCATGTCGTGCTCGATCTCCATCGCTTTTGGAAAATCCACCGCGGTGAACTTAAACAGTCCCTTGGCACGCCAAAGACCGATCAACTGCCAGGCAATGAAGTCGCTGACGGCCTCATCACTCTTGGAAGTCACCAGCGCCACATCTTGTATTCGAGGTGGCTGGACAAGCGCTCCGGCAAAGGTTGCCACACTGAGACGCAGGAGTTGACCCAGAGCCCGCGAGGAAAAGCCGGGATAAGTATGCTCGGGAGCATTAGGATCAACGCTATACCAGTCGGTGCGGATGTCCGGGAGCAGCGGAAGTAATAATGCTATAGCTTTCTGCAAACGCGTACCCTCGCGCCGTGTGAAGCCCAATGCCGGTGCGATCAACACTGCGCGGGTGACGTCACTCCGATTTTGCGCGATCCAGGCTGACAGCGTCCCGCCGGCCGAGAGTCCGGCAACATAGACTTTCTGGCCGAGGCCGCAGGCTATGTCCACGCTGGTGTCCGCACAATCCCGGAGTTCTTCCGCTTTGAGCGGCGAAAGATTTTCCACCTTGCGGTCGGCTAGACCGTGTCGCGGCAAGCGCGGGATCAAAACGTTGTATCCCAGATCGTAAAAAATGTGACCAAGCTCCCGAAACTGTTGCGGGCAATTGGTGTATCCGTGGAAGAAAACCACTGCTCTCTCGGTGCGTTGTCCGTGCGTTAACAAAATTGAACGGCAAACCGGGTTTAAGTCCGATCCCTCCGTTTCTTGAATCTGCTGAAAGCGACCGAGGGCCGCCGCGTAGTCGGCCGTCGGAGCTGGATGGCTCCGAAGAGTTTCGTGGGCGGCGCGCAGCAAATGGTCGAAGCTTAAATAAAGAAGCCCGAAAACGATCAAGATCGCGATCAACAGTACTAACGCCATCCGAAACAGTCTCGCCGCCAGTCTTCGCTTGGCAGTCAATGGACGCATCATAGATAATCGCACGGCTCCTCTTTGGAATTTTGATTTTCTGCGAAGGTGGATCGATTAGAGTAAGGTTTGCATGAAGCGCATTCGCATTACTCATAAGACAGAGTATCATTATCACACGCCCGTCGCATTTGGTCCCCACCGAGCGCTGTTGCGACCGCGCGAGGGGCACGATGTACATATCGACAGTTCGCTCCTCAAGACCGAACCCGAGGCCGATGTGCATTGGCTGCGCGACACCTATGGGAATTCCATCGCTGTTCTCAACTTCGCCGATCCCGCGTCCAAACTGAGTCTCTTCAGCGAAGTGAATGTGGACCTTTACGAGGACAAGCCGATCGATTACGTGATCGAAGGCGACGCCCGCTCCTATCCTTTCCAATATGCCGCCGACGAGCAGATCGAACTCATCCCCTATCGTCTGCCCAGCTATCCGTATGAGGGTCCAGGCCTGCAAAAATGGTTGTCTAAACTCTATACTCCCGGTCAACTCATCGACACCTTCGACTTGCTGAACAAGCTGAACACACAAATCTTCGAATCCTTCAAATACGTCCGACGAGAGGAAGCCGGTGTCCAGCTTCCCTGTCAGACGATTGTTCTGGGGACGGGGTCTTGCCGCGATTTCGCGGTCCTCATGATGGAGGCCGTCCGGCACTTGGGTTTTGGGGCCCGATTTGTCACCGGGTATATCCAGATGGGCGAGGGCCAGCACGGTGCCACGCATGCCTGGACGGAGATCTATATTCCAGGGGCGGGCTGGCGCGGCTTCGATCCTACCAACCATAAACTGGCCGGGTCCGAACATGTCTCGGTTGGCGTGGCCCGCGAGCACGAGAAGGCTTCCCCGCTCTCGGGCGCCTGGACGGGACCGTCGGATGCCTTCGATCGCCTGGAGGTTTCAGTGCAGGTCGCAGCGGTTTGACGGAGTGGAAAAGACGAAGCCTGGATCGCTCACAAATCTCTGAAGATTCGTGAGCGATCCAGGCTAGGCTAGTATTTTTCCGGGACGAAGCGAAACGGGTAGTTTGGCTTCTCATAACCCTTCGCTTTTTGCCTGGGAGGAAGAGCCACCTTTTCCCGCGGTACCTCGGCGTAGGGAATACTGCTTAGAAAATGGGCGATGCAGTTCAATCGCGCACGCCGTTTGTCATCCGCCTTAACGACATGCCATGGTGACTCTGGAGTGTCTGTAGCCGCGAACATCGCGTCTCGGGCCCGCGCATAATCATACCAGCGGCGGTGCGACTCCAAATCCATTGGGCTGAGCTTCCAGATTTTTCGCGGATCATTGATCCGTTGCGAGAACCTGCGGGTCTGCTCGTCCTGGCTTACTTCGAACCAATATTTGATGAGGGTGAGTCCAGCATCGATAATATCTCGTTCCCAGGCCGGACATACTCTAAGGAATCGTTCGTATTCTTCGTCTGTGCAAAAGCCCATTACGCGCTCCACGCCGGCCCGGTTGTACCAGCTGCGATCGAAAATGACGATTTCACCCGCTGCCGGCAAATGTTCGAAATAGCGTTGAAAGTATATTTGCGATCGCTCCCGCTCGGAAGGCGCCGGGAGAGCAACCACCCGAAATACCCGAGGGCTTACTCGCTCAGTGATCCGTTTGATGACCCCGCCTTTCCCGGCCGCGTCTTTTCCTTCAAAGACAACAACGATCCGTGCTCCGGTATGCTTCACCCAGAACTGTAGTTCGACTAACTCTGCATGAAACTTAGCGATTTGCACTTCGTATTCCTTGCGCTTGAGCTTGGCTCTAGGAGCCGATTGTTCGGACTGATCGTTTTGAACGTCGTGGACTTTAGTCTTTGAGTTTTGGTCCATAGCTGGAATTCTTGAAAACTGAGAGTCGATGTGAATGAGTCAGGTTTTTCACGACGATTTTTCCCCCTTTTAAAACAGTTCCTCTTCCGAAGGAAGATCTAAGCGAGGCGCGGAACTTCATCTGTCACTTCCATCACTTATCCATACCATACACCTCGTTCGTCCCAGGCGCGCCTCGCTAGTCGGACTTTCGCGACGCGTTAACAGGCACTGCTAGATCATGTTCCGATTCGGCTCTGGTTGCTTCATTCGGCGTTGATGTGCCACCCGGGCTCGAAGCAGTAGCTTTGTGATGGGCCCACTCCTCGACAATTCTGGCGATTTGCCGGGCGAAATGCGCAATCTGCTTAAACTGCTCAATTATGTCCGTGGCCAGACTGAAACGCACCACATCCTTCTTCTCCGAAAGCTGAAGCTTGGCCAGCACGCTTTTGCTGGCCGATTCCGCCAACTCCTGAATTCTACTCTTCGCCGACAGCACCTTTGCCGCTTGACTCGGATCGGCTAGTGCCAACGTGCCAAGCGCTTCTTCGAGATTGCGAATTACGGCCTCAGCAAATTCAGAGGTTCGGTCATCCTTTAGCTGTGCCAAATCGATCTCTTCGGCTAGCCTTCGCTGGCCGAGCGAGGTCAGGTTGGTGGTAACGACATCGCTGAGCGCCTCCAACGTAGTCGCCATTTGAGTAAGACTAATCATTTCACGACCCTGGCCTTCGGTATGTTCCAGTTGCGACAATTTTCCGAGATACGTGAGAATGGACAATTCCAGTCGATCGATTTGATTGTCCCGTCTTACCAGGGCATCAAGGTCCTCCTTCCTGCCTTCCACAACCACGGTTCCAACGCGCTGAACCATTTCCAGGGCAAGCTCGCCTAATCGGTTTAATTCCAGATGAACTCGCTGCAATGCGAGTGAAGGCGCCGCTAAGGCTGATTCATCAAGGTAAAGCGGTTCATGATCCTCTTTGGTTTTTCGGGCGCGAGCAGGGACCATTGCCTGTGCAAGTCTGGCAAGCGGTCCGGTAAACCAGATCAAGACGAACGTGGTTGCGACGCTAAAAAGAGTATGCGCATTCGCGAGTTGGCGTGGTGTTTCAGCCGCCAGGCGCGCCGTACCTTGCAGGTCCGCCGCACTCGGCGAGATATGTTTGACCATCTCAGCTAACTGAGGAATAAAAAAGAACCAGGCTACTACACCAAAAACATTAAATAGCAGGTGGACCACTCCGACTTGAAGCGCCTCGGCCGATTTACCAATCGAGGCTAGGAATGCCGTCAAGCAAGTACCGACGTTTGCCCCAAGGGCCAGAGCAATCCCGGATTCCAACGGCATCAGCCCTTGACTTGCTATCGCAATTGCGATCGCCATCGTCGCGGCAGAGCTTTGAACGATTGCAGTAAAAATCGCTCCTAGAAGAATCCCCACCAGCGGATTCCGCATATCCTGCATAAGGTCGATAAACGGTTGGAAGGTCCGAAGGGGACGGGTGCCGTCTCCCATGAACTGAATTCCAAGAAAGAGCAGGCCAAAGCCCAGGAGCATGCTGCCAAGGTGGCGAAGACCTTTGCGCCGGCCCAAGGCGCGGAGCAGGAATCCAACCGCCAGGATCACGGGTGTCACCGCTGATAAATTAAACGCTATAATCTGGGCCGTAATCGTGGAACCGATATTAGCGCCCATGATCAAAGGCACTGTCTGATTTAACGTCATCAAGCCGGCGGAAACGAAACCAACCATCAGAACCGTGGTAATCGTCGAGGAATTAAGAAGGGCGGTAACGAAGGCGCCGGCCAGCAATCCCCGAAATCGACCTGCGGTAAGTTTGCCGAGTGCGGTCTGCAGTCCCGAGCCGGTCACCGCTTTTAAGCTGGCGGTCATTAGTTCCAGACCGAAGAGAAACAGGGCAAGACCGCCAGCGATCATCGCCAGCATCGGGGCTAGATTTAACTCATGCGACATAAGGACTAGGAAACTGTGAATTCACCAGGTTAGGCGAGGGGCGATTACCATCAGGCGACTTTCGCATAGTCTTTGTCGAGCTTGTTTTGTTTAAGAAAGTTGCTCAAATATTTTCGGCAGGCTTTGAGGCGAACAAATTTAGTCCTAACTGTTCGGAGAGATATCTGGCTGCGAGTTGGCCTTTGACGCTATTTCCGGCCTGATCAAGCCGCGGGGCGAAAGTGCCCAAACCACCCTTTCCGGGAGAGACAGTCACCATCCCGCCGCTGACCCCGCTCTTGCCCGGTAACCCGGTCTCATACAGCCAGTCACCGGAATTCTCGTAGAGCCCGGCGGTAACCATCACGGCCAGGACGTGCTGGCAGTGGATGGCGTCAATGATCCGCTCTTTGGTGACTGGGTTCACTCCTCCGTTGGCCAAGGTGGCAGCCATTACCGCTAAATCCTTAGCAGTCACGTTCAGTGAGCATTGTTTTGTGTAAACGTCGGTTGCCTGGAGCGGATCGAAGTAGATCCTGCCGTAGCTCTGGAGCAGGTTCGCGATGCCCTGGTTCCGCTGGTTGGCCGCGGCCTCGGACTGATATACCTCGGTATTCAATGCGAGGCTTCTCGCGGCAAACCGGGACAACCCATCGTGAATGAACTGCCACTTGGCATCGGCCGTCCTGCCTGGCGCCAGACTGGCTGCCGCGATGGCCCCGGCATTCACCATCGGGTTCGTCGTCCCGTCGTTGGTCCGCTCAATAGCCACCAGCGAATTGAACGGCAGCCCGGTGCTATTCACCCCGAGCTTCTCACGCGCCTCTTCTTCGCCCACGGCTTGACAAACCAGAGCGAAGACGAACGGTTTGGACACGCTCTGGATCGAAAACTCATAATCGGTGTCCCCTGCGGCAAAGGCAACGCCGGAAGTGCCGACCACGCAAACACCAAAAAGCTCACTGGGTACTTTGACCAGAGCCGGGATGTAGTGAGCATTCTCCCCCTCGTCATTGGACCTGAACCGCTCATGCGCTTCAGCTACCAATGCCCTCACACGCTGAGCCGGTGGCAGCTGGCCGGTCGATACGGATGAGGAAGTGATCAACATGGAGGAGAAGCGTTCGGCAGGATCAAATTATTACTCTACTAAGAAACGCGGTGCGTTTCGCCCTAACCTTCAGAAGCTCATCTCAGTGTTCTAAAACAGCAACTGCAAGTTGAATCCGGTGGAGGGGTTGACACAGATTGCAAAACGGGCTGAGAAAGGATAGTCGATTACAATGAAACTGGCCCTTTACGCAGTCTGCGCAATCGTGATGCTCATCGGTGCCACCGGCTGCACCACCGGAGGCGGGGCGGCTACCGCAGCGGGTGGTCAAGGCGCGGCCGTGATGGTTCAGTATGTTAATCCACAAACCTTCACGGACTTTAGCGTCCAGGGTCGCAATGTCGGGTCCTCAACGTCGATCTTCACCAGGGAAGTTACGAGAACTCTCGAACCGGTGATGAGACGTCGATTTCCCGGTGACATGCTGATGCTGCGGTTTACCGACATCGATCTGGGTGGCCGGCGCTCGGCAGTGCGACCTGGATCCGCGAGAATTCTTCGACCTGATACGTCCACCCGCCTCTCGTTTGATTATCTGCTCCGGGATAAATCTGGTCGTTCGTTAGCCAACGGTTCGCAAAAGCTCGTTGATACCTTGCAAAGGACACTCGCCCGCAACCCCAGCCATTCTCGCCCACTGTATTTCGAAAGCCAAATGTTACAAGGTTGGTTACAGTCACTTTCAGTGACTCGCTCCGGCGGCTGACTCAGCCGCCCTACAACTCAATTCCGGAACTTGGGCTAATTCTTATCAGGTTCCAGCGGCGAAAAGATTCAATCCCGCGCGAAGTGCTGTGGCGCCGAGATCCCCATCGAAACATAGATACTGGTCAACCCTTCGACCCCGAACGACGCCGGCTTAATCCATTCGGCAGGCACAAAAAACAACCCGCCTCCGAAAGGCACTGGTGCTGTGGGCACCAGGACCACATGACAGAGCTGGCCGCCGAGCAAAATCGGTTCGGGAGTCGGCAGCAAAGCGAGCACCGCTGCACCGCCTTCCCCACCGAAAAAGCACCAAACCGGTCTCATGGTCTTAAGGTCAGTCTGTTCTTTTCGCTCGAGCATCCCAACAAAGCGGTGCGCTAGATCATAGACGTTTCCTACTAACGGAATGCGCCGGATGCCGCTATCGATGAAAGGCTGCAGCCGCCTTTGAAGACCGGCCTCCACGAACAGCCCGAGTGCATAGACAGCCAAAAGAACAACGGCTATACCGATCACGTAAGCGGCTATTCGGGTTTCCACAACGGTCAGCCCGATCGAGACCAGCAGCTTACCTACCGCGCTGTCAGGCCCGACAAATTCAGCGACTAACCCCGCGACCCAAACGATCACCGCCACTGTCAATACCACTGGCAGCACTGCAAGCAATCC
>JBAUZZ010000674.1:0-7731 GCA_049585495.1 Chthoniobacterales bacterium
CTGGCTGGGCCATCGTTCGACTATAGCGCTCACTACTTCCTCTTCGCTATATCCGCTGGCTTGAATAGCCCGACGAAGGCCGCTTCGCAGCTTGCGATATTGCTTGCTTGCTGCCGGAGAACGAGAACCTTTCTCTCTTTCCAGAAGTCCGCAGAGGATCTTATCATTGCGATATTCCTGCTTCTTCGTCTTGGGCTCCAGAGTAAATTTTTGTTTTGATTGTGGCGTTGGCAGCTGCACCTGCCTTAGCAGCTGTTCCTCAGGGGACAACTTGCGTTGAGCCCTCTGAGCTAATTCTGTCCAGGCCATACGTGGCTGCCATCGACCGGAGGCGAAAAACAGTGGCCAGGGGTAGATATATTTGGGCTGGGCAAAAAACCGGAAGCAGTCTTCGGTGAACCTGACTAGGTCAGTGCCTTTGATCAGGAAAGTCTCTGAGTAATGAAAATTCAACTGTGCGGGATATCTCTGGCCATGATTTAGATCTATCGTGCCCACAATTTGGTCCGGCAGGTTGTTCTGAATTGGACCGCGGGAGAGTGAGAACCGGTAAATGACTCGGTTAAGCTGTAACAAATAGACGAACCGAAGCTGGCTAAGGTTTTTCCAGGCGATTAGGCCAAGCTTCTTCCTTATGCAAACTTCGGCGCCTTGTGGTAGTGCCCGGCGAACTTCCGAGGCGATGCGATCGAAATCAGTGCTGAAGCGTCTTGCGATTGACGCGCCGACTTGACGTGGTACGCTCGGCATCGAATTAGCCTTCTTTCTTGCCCGCGCTTCGAGTCACACTCAGGCGCGGGCGTTTTTACTTTTCAGGTGTTAGCTCTGAGACAGATCGCGAGTGCGCCATTTATTTCTCCAAACTCGATCCGGAAGGCTACGGGCTCCACCCGGATTATATCCAGAAAAATGGTCAATGAAACCCAGGTTCTGCATGACAGTAACGGTCATGCAGAAAGGAAACAAAATGAAACATAAACCAGCCCTACGAATTGATGATAGACGCCGCATCGCCATTAAGGCAGACGGAACAAAAATACCGATGTCCTGGTTGTCGGGTTTGTTAGTGTCGTCAGTACTCATTCTGGCATCCGATCGCTAGCAATCCGCATTAAATCGGCTTTCATCAGCGCCGCTTCGCCTTCGCGGCGGAGTGCCTCGCCAAACTGGTGCAACTCTTCCGGGTAACAAGCCTGGCAAACTCACGGTCTTTGGCTGGCAACTGGTTTAACATTGCTTCCGCCTCGGGATCTTCTTTGTCTCGCCATCCAGTTAAATCCCGGCTTTTAGCTTTCTCCCGCAATTCCGCTATCCGCGCTTTGGCGTCTTGCTCTTTCTGTTCAGCGTGGGCCCAGCGTTCCAGCTCTTCAGGCGTTAGCAACTTAATCATCGAATCACCACAAAATGTGAGCCGTTCTTCCGGATTCATCAGCTGCCAGAACAAAGCGCGGCCAAAGTCGACCAAAAATTTCTCCATCAGACCGCCCCATTCTTTTTGAACCCGTGTGCCGATGCTCAAACATAATGCAATACTCGCTGAGTTTGCCTTTGAAATGGCTGAAGACAAAGCCACCGCATTGTGTCGCAGAACCGAATGGAACAGTAATCGAGCCAGGAGCTCTTGGCGTAACTCGCATGTTGTATTCACATTTGCGTCGCGCCTCGATGATCCGACGTCTTAAACCCAGTTTGCCAGCTGCTTCAGCTATGCTGCTTCGAGAGTGAATTATGCCAAGAAGCTTTGTTCCTGCAGGTAAAGGCTCTCCCAAGTTCACCTTCAGATCGCCCATGCCACTAATCGGAATTATGAGTTCTTGGTCACTCATCGAATCGGGGGTGCTTTTGCCTTCGGCATACTGGGCCGGTATTGCGACCTGTGGGCCTGGCCATTTTTATCCCAAGTGGCGAGCGGTCAGGTGGCGAGACTGGATTATCGGAGGTCATTTGGCGTCCTTCGTTTTGTGTTCTCAGGAATTGAGCCCCCAGCTTCGAGCCATGCGTTTACATCCTTAGGCAAAAAGCGAACCCGGTATGTGCCCAGATTGACTTTTCGCAACCGACCTATGCTAACTTCGTTTTCGAGAAAGCGCTCTGAACAGCCGAGCCATTCGGCAAGCTGCTTCTTTGTGAACGGCTTGATTAGTGGTGGGAACCGCGGATCAACAGATGATGTCACTTGCATTGCTCAAACATAACGTTTGGCGAATGGGAGTTTTGGTCTCACCGGCTTGCATCCGGCTTAAGTTAAGCGGGTCTTAAGGCCTTCTTTTTTGTTTTTGGCTGTACGCGGCTTGTTTTTCGGCGATGCAAGCGATTTTTTTCGTTTTTTTAATTCTGCTCCCCTAATTCCCTTGGCGGATTGGATTTCTGAGTGACGCTTACGCTGCCATTCCATGAAGTCTTGCTTCATCTCAAGGCAGTCTTTGATCGGCATCGAGTCAGTATCTTTCCACTTTTGTAGTTGCTGAAGCTTTATCAGGTTTGGTTCGTATAGTTCCAAAAGGGGCAGTTTCTGAGGATTCGAAGGCAACCAGGCAAGGTATGTATCCTTGTAAAACTCTTCGAAAAGCTTGAACTGCCTTTTCGAAATTCGTTCCCAGCCGGTTATCTCCCGAATTGCCTGCTTGTATGTATAGTTGTCCCGTTCGAAATGCTCGATTGTCCTGACGCATTCAGTCAGTAGTTCATGAGCGCGGACGGTGAGGTTTCTGAAATCAGAATCCGCAAATTCGGGTAACCGCATTAGCTCGAGCACAGTACGAGCCAACAGATCAAGGCTAATCTCGCTCACTGCGTCGCCTCCATCCGGACCACGTTGGCCGGCGTTGCTGGTGGCATGATCGCCCAGTAACGCTCGGCTGCCTCCGGGGTCACAACTTCGCGATACGCCTCGAAAATTAATCGTGTCGTGGTATGTCCCAGCTGGAGCATCAGCTCCGCGGCGTTCGCGTATTTCGCCAAGTGGTAGGATGCAAAAGAATGTCGGAGCCCGTTTTTTTTCCAAGTGATCCCAGTAGTCCGGCTGACTTCCTCGATGGCGTGGTGATAGGCCCGTTTCTGATTTAGGTATATCTTCCCCTGCGAGGCGTTATACGGGGCAAGCCAGGAGGCAAGATTGGGCAAGATTTTAACAAGCCGGCGCCGAGCTGATTTACTTTTGCGTGCCGCCACATGAATGTAGCCTCGCGCCAGGTCAACCTCAGACCATTCGAGACGAAGTAATTCACTGGCTCGTAATCCAGCAAAAGCGCCGATAGCCAGAGTTGGCAGTAAATTCGACGGCGCTACGCTCAGAATCTTCGCCAACTCATCAGGCGTGAATATTTCGGGAGTACCGTCTGCTAGTCTGATCTTATCGATCGCCGAAACAGGATTATTTTCTACGTAACCGCGCTTAACGACGAAGGCGAAGAACGCATGGAGAATTGCTCGATAGTTGACGACGGTTTGCGGCGCTAGTCCCAGACCGTGCAGCCACTCCTCAATCTCGCTCGACTTGAGTGATTTTACCGTCCGTGTGCCAAACAGTTCGTTGAAAGCCCCAAGCCTTTGTCGAATATCATCAAGATAGGCAGCACTGAACTGCGCCTTGCGCTTGGTCTCCTGGTATTCATCGACCAGTGCAGAAACGCGAACGTCGGTACTCAGTGATTCGAGATGTGCAACGTAAAACTTGGCAGCATCAAGAACATTTCTGTCGAATGGCTCGAGTAGCTTGGTTGCTTTGGTGGCAAGAATTCTGGTTTCCTCCGGAATACTAAGTCCTTGTTCGCCCTCCCGGCGAAGTTGGATCTCGAGCTTTCGCAGCTCGATTTTGGCTTCTTTCTCGCTAGCGAAGAAACGGCGTTGTCGCTTCCCGTTGATCTTGATGCCATCGATATAGCAACTGTAGAACTTGCTGTTTGAAATCGGGACGATACGTAACATTGTGCTTCGGAATTGTTCGGTAATCGCTTGGAATAGCTTGAGCGACTATTCGCATATTTCCGAAAAGTTGGCAAATAATTGGCAAAGTTCAAAACAGTAAAAGCGCCTGCAGCCTGTGCAACTCAGCGTAACATGTTGATTATAAGCTACTTGGAGGGATGGCAGAGTGGATTATCGCACCGGTCTTGAAAACCGGAGATCCGCAAGGGTCCGTGGGTTCGAATCCCACTCCCTCCGCCAGTCACTGGCAGGACATCACTGTCGCGAGAGCCGACGCGATTGGCAGGACTTCATGCTTCGGGAAGTTCTTTGAACGGATTGAAGACTTTCAAACCGGGCCGGCGGAAGTGCCGGTCGCTGCCTGTGGCGATAGTGAGGCCGTGTCGTAAGGCCGTCGCGGCGATGTAGCTGTCCTCGATAGGCATCCGTTGGCCGTTCTCATCGAGCTGGTGCTGCAGGTCGGCCCAGACGTTCGCTACAGAAACGTTGAAGCCGCGGATGCGCCCCTGCATGGCCTCGATCAATCGTGTGAGCCATTCCTGGAGGGTTTCCCTCTGACTTCCCTGCTTCGTGCGGACCCAGTAGGCTAGCTGAGCAATTACGATCGAGCTGGTATAACAGTGCTCCCGTTCTTGGTGGAGCCAGGCGACGACGCGGGCGTCTCGGTGACGCTTCGCGGGCTGACTCAGAACATCGGCGTCCAGCAGCCAGCTCATAATTTCGAGCGGAAATACTCGCGGCGCCGGTGCGGCAGGTCGTCCATCGGAACCGGGCATTTCTCCAGAACCGCAAGCCAGTCTGTATCCCGATTGATTCGCCGGAAGACAATGGCGTCCTCCTCAGCGTCGATAGTGAGCTCGAACGCATCCCCTGGTTGTGCAGAAGCCAGGGTGGCGGGAACAGTCAAGCGGCGTTTGGCATCCATCGTTAGGATCACGGTGGGATTATCCCACCGAGAGAAGGCTCTGTCAATCGCACGAGTCGGGCGAGCGGAATGAAAATCATCTATTACACCTTTGGCACCGCGGCAGCCGCCTTCTTCAATGCATCACTCCCGACGGGCGCGGAGTGGGCCGAATTGGTTCGACAGGCTTCCGGACTTTCCGGTCTTAGCCGATGGCGCTAATTGACGGAAAACTCGAACGTGGGGGGAGGGAACTTGCGGTCGAGGATTGTCAGCAGTGCGGCGCAAATATCCTCCAGGGAGACGTCGAAGGACTCGCCGATCGCTCGTAGCTCCGAGAGCAGATTTGTTGCGGCGGTTTCCCGTTTTTTTGGCACCTCTTTCACCGGCTCATTGAGGAACTCATCCACGATTTAACAAAGATCGGTTTGGAACAAACTAAGTTTAGAGAATCGCGAAAAATTAAAACTAAAGAGTTAGCGGAATTCTCCGGCTACGCCGGCCCGCTACTCATGTCTCGGTGCGCGGACGTGGCCCACTTCACTGGCGGTTCTTTGGGTGGACAGGATCCGATCGGCGATCTCGCGGACCATCTCTTCGAGCAGCAGGCGCAGGTGGCTGTTGCGCCGGTAATCGGCCGGCGCAATGTGACGAACCCGGTCAGCGTGAGTGGCTAAGCTAAAGCATTTTCGAAAACTATTACGGTCATTTTCTTCCGGATTATAAACCGCAATGGCGTGCCCACCGTTCTTTTTCATGATCGTAAAGCACGGGACATCGGTCGGTCCGTCGCCGATGTAAATCATATTGGGAAAAGGAACGGGCCGAATCTCGTCTGGCATGTGGTCATTGACGTCTTGTGACATGTCCAACAGGCCTTTGTTGATCCGGAAAAGGTATTGCGTTTTCTGGGTGTGGCTGATGACCCGTTTCGGAAAACTAATCCGGCCCTGTGCGTCTTCGGCGTATTCGCAGCCGAACACGGCTCGCAGATAAGGGCGGATCCTGTTTCCTTCAATCAGGATCTTCAGTCCCGAGGAGACGACGTAGTGTTCAACGTGGATGCCGGAGGCGATATATTGATCTTCCAAAAGACCGGTCGCGAACTCTTCGAACATGCCGGGGAGCCCCTGGTATAGTCTCATGTTCGCTCCGAGGCTCTGGAGTTGGGCGTTAGTAGGGCGATCCATGGAGAGATAGTCGAGGAGACACTTCATATAGGCCAACTCGTTGTCGTAGCCGTCGACCTGGACAAGCTCGGCACAGCGCTTCCAGAACTTCTCGGCATTGATTCCGAAGGCCGGGCAGATCACATCGTCCTGCATGTAGGACGGGCTCAGGGTTTGATCATAGTCGTAGACAATCGCAATGGTGTTCTGGAGCGTTGCCATGGGTTTGCGTGAAAAATTAACCACGAAGAACACGAAGATTCACAGGGGAATTCGAAACAGAAGCTCGCGAAGGATTCCTACACAAAGGTCCCGAAGGTTTTTTTACAGAAGGCCTCGAAGATCACTAAGAGGTTTTCAGCGCTGGGCGATGGGAGTGCGAGGCGCGTCACATGATCGAACAATGAGCGAGCGTTGACTCGAGAAATCCCGCGAAAGGCGGTATGACGAATTCGTCCCGCTTCGCGACGCGAAGCGGGACAAATGAGCCTCAAGGGGCTAGCAGCCTTTGCGGCTTAGGCTCATCCGCCGCGGCGGATGAGCCCTACCGACATTTCTTAACTGCGCCGACCCCCGATCACCTCTCACCTCTCACTTCTTACCAATCACCCTTGGTTGCGGCTTCGCCGCGCGGCGTGCTTCTGTATCTAGCTCTCCCCAAGTGCATCGGTCAGAGCCGGTCGGAGTTCCGGAAATCGAAATACAAAACCGGATTGAAGAGCTCGTTCGGGAATGACGCGCAGGCTGTCCAGAAGAAGTGACGATTCATTCCGCAGGGCCGCTTTCAGAATGAACCCGGGCACAGAAAATAATGTGGGGCGCTGGACGATGTTACCCAGGATTCTAGTGAAGTCCGCGTTCTGCACAGGATTCGGTGCACAAGCATTAACAGGACCGTTCAACTGCTCCGTTCTGGCAGCATGCAAGAATAGCGCAGCGACGTCGTGGATATGGATCCACGGCATCCACTGCCGGCCGGTACCGAGTTTTCCTCCAGCTCCGAGCCGAAAGACCCGTGCCATCAGCGGAAGGGCGCCGGCCTCCCTGCCAAGAACCATTGCGACACGGCTATAAACCACGCGAACGCCGGCATTCTGGGCGCGCTGCGCCTCGCGTTCCCAGGCAACAGCTACATCTCGCAGGACGCCGGAATTTCCAATCGCGGCGGACTCCGGAAGAAGTTCGTCGCCGCGATTTCCGTAGATACTCACACCCGAGGCGGTAACGAGAACTTTGACAGGGTACTTTGCCCGATTAATTGCTTCAACAACCCACCGGGTGCCTTGGACGCGACTGTCGAGGATTTTTTGTCGTTTCGCCGGGGTCCACAGACCGAAAATCGGCTCGCCGGCGAGGTGGATCACGGCGTCGAGTCCCGCTAAATCCAGATCCGCTCCAAAGACACGGATTTCGGTTGCACCGGGAATCGCGGTCTGCGGGTTACGGGAGAACGCCACCACAACGTCCCGCTGTTCTCCTGCCTGGCGGATGATTTCCCGACCGATAAATCCAGAGGCGCCGGTGAGTCCGATTCGCATGATTTGAGAGAAATATAATCGTTTCTCGTTTCTCGTCTCTCGTTCCTCGTGTCTCGACGGGCTTGCTCCACGGAACGATCGGCTTCGAGCCACGAAAAACGAAAAAACGAAAAACGTGAAACGATCTTATTTTTTCTTCCACGGGGGTGTGGCTCGAGGAACGAGACACGAGAAACGAGAGACGAGACACGAG
>JBAUZZ010000675.1:0-2251 GCA_049585495.1 Chthoniobacterales bacterium
ATCGTGTACCTGCTCAGAATAGATCTTCTGACAGCACGCTCGTTTGCTCGCGGGAACCCAGGATCTTCGCTTGCTCGATTACCGCTTCCGGATCCTCGTCGAAGCGATACCCGTGACAACTGGGACAGGTGGCCACCCGCCGGGTCACAATAGAGTCGCACGCCTGGCAAACCTTGTAGCGGTGCGGCTTCTCGACAATCTTGGCGGCCTTGGCGGCTCGCTCGGCAAGGGACATTCTTGAATTTCACCGAATCGGAGACGGTTGCAAGCTGTTCGCGGTGCAAAATCAGTCTCACCAAAGCCGTTATCAGCTCTTCTTGGGCAAAAATTCGGATTCCAGCGCCAGAGTCGCGGCGCCGATGATCCCTGCATCGTTACCCAGCGTGGCTGGTACCACCTCCAGCTTCCGCCAAAACGTTTCGTCGCAATGCGTTTCGATCGTCCGGCGAATGTGCCGGAAAAGTACGTCTCCCGCCTTGGCGACGCCGCCGCCGATGACGATTCGATCAGGGTTCACCAGCCAGACGACATTGGTCAGACCAACACCAAGTTTCAATCCGATATCGGCCCAGAGTTCCATAGCCAGGTCGTCTCCAGCAGCCGCGGCTTTCGTCAATGCCCGGGGATCGGATTCGGTGTCAGATAGTGGTTTGCCGGCTGCGTTGTAGATTTCCTTCGCCTGCTCGGAGATACGCCAGTGACCCACGTAAGCTTCCAGAGCCCCTTTGTTGCCATAGACATGGTCTTTTCCCAAATAGTCGATGGACATTTGTCCAATCTCGCCGGCGACCATCGTGGCGCCGCGATGAAGCCGCCCATTCAAAATCAACGCGCCGCCAATTCCCGTCCCGAGCGTTACGCAAACGACATTCGGCAGATTTTGGCCGCTTCCGAACTTCCATTCCGCGTAGGCCATTGCTTTCGCATCATTTTCGAGATTCGTGGTCAGGCCGGTTCGCTCCGAGATTGTGGATCGCAAGGCAAGGTCATGCCAACCCTTCACGTTGGTGAGGTTAAGGACCAGACCTTGAGCCGGATTAATGATCCCGGGCAATCCAAAGCCGACCGCTTCAGTCGCTTGGTGTCGAGCTCTCAAGCGTTCAATCTCCTCGATAATCGCGTCGATAAGCTTCCCCGTATCTCCATCTTGACGTGTTTGGATAACGTTTCCTTTTTCGATGATTACACCGTCCCGAACCACGCCAGGCTTAATACTGGTGGCGCCAAAATCGATACCGATGGCTGTTGCTGAACTCATGACGGGGGGTTTCTCAGTGCGATAATTCGAAGTCCCTCAAGAGTGAGGTCCGGATCCACAATTTGCAACTCCGGAAGTTTTGCAGCGATGAGCGGTGCATAACTTCCCGTCGCCACGATTCGCGCTTTGCCCTCCAGTCTGGCGACAATCTCGGTTACAATCTGTCGTACGAGCCCGCGATAGCCATAAACAGCGCCTGCTAACATCGCTCCCCGGGTGGATTTACCGATAACAGCAGGCGGTTCCTCCAGCTCGATCCTGGGCAGTAATGCGGTGCGCTGATACAAATAATCTGTCATGACACCGAGGCCGGGAGCGATCACGCCGCCGATGTATTCCGCATTTTTTGAGATGATGTCGAACGTGACCGCGGTGCCAAAATCTACCACTATGGCCGGGCTGCCATAGCGAGTTACGACCCCGACGGCGTTGCATAACCGGTCTGCGCCGATGCTGTTCGGATCCGGAAAATCAATTCCCACCCCGAGTTTCAACTTCGGTGTTACCTCAGTCAGCCTGCTCCGGAAAAGCGTTTGAAAGACACGCGTTTTCTTGGGGACGACCGAGCCAAGAACAACGCCGTCGAATGACCATCCTCTCACTGCCTGCTTAACTGCCGAGGCCGAAAGCCCCTTCGTCAACAGGACCTTCTTTTTCAGTAACGCTGTCGCGTCGGCGAGTGCGAACTTCGTGGAAGTATTGTTGAGATTTATCAGGAGGAAGCGAGGCATGGGGGTGAGTTCTGACTTCCGCGTTTTCGGGTTCCGAGTTTCGGGTTCCGAGTTCGCGCAAGCTTCAAGGTTCAAGGATCGAGTTTCAATACGCAAAGTTCAAGGATCGGATGGCGACACGCTCAGTGGACAAAAACGGGAAGTTTAGTTGGAAGCACCAAAAAGTATTCCTCAGTGGAAGCCTGGCGGGCTGGGAGGTGGGCCTTCAGGGCACAGAAAAAGGCCAACTGGAAGTCTGGTTTGGCCGCTTGCTCCTGGGACA
>JBAUZZ010000676.1:0-3327 GCA_049585495.1 Chthoniobacterales bacterium
GGTCGTCTCGACGACCCGAGGCCAGAACTTGCCGAGCTGCTTCTCGTACCTTTCGAGCGTGGCTCCGATATAGGCCGAGTTGTCGGGGCGCCCCTTCTGATAGACCACGACCGGGAGATAGCGGCTCACCCCGATAGCATCCATGTAGTCGAAGAAGAAGAAGCGATAGCCGCCGAGCAGATATTGTACATTGTGCTTGGAGGTCGCGACGAGGACGTCGATGCCCTCGTCTTCAAGCAGGGTGTCGAGTCGCGCCGTGTCGAAGGGCGCGGGCTCTACCGCATCATGTCGAGCTTCGTGCATTTGGTCTCTCCTGCCGCCGTATCGCGGCGCCGTATGACGGCGCTGGCGTCTCCCTATGATTCGATCGGCATGTTCTGCCCGCGATTGTGATCGCGCAAATCAAATTTTGGCTTGATCGTGGCATGGTCGGCCAAGCAACGCTGGAAGTCTTTGAGAAGAGCGAGCCGCCCGCGCGCTGTATCGTCGTTGCACAAATACGCCGGAAGAATTTGATTTTACTGGTTCACTGACTGATGACGTCTTTGAAAGAGTTCATAAGCCACAAGACATCCATATGACACAGATGAAGCGTTTTGCGTTCCCTTTACTGGTCGATCGACACGCCGGAATGGAAGAAAGCGATCAATTTTTACGTGGATCTGATGAAGGCCGACGGTCCACCCGGAGCGAGCGCGAATGGATTTAACGAAAATCTGACGCTTTTTGCGAGCGGCAAAGCGGCGATGTGGATCGATGCCACTTCAGGAGGCGGTCCTCTTTACGACAAGGCCCAATCTCAAGTTTCTGATAAGGTGGCTTTCGCGGCTGCTCCGATCGCGGTTACACCGAATGGAGCACACTGGTTGTGGTCGTGGGTCTTTGCGATTCCCAAGGCAGCGAAAAATGCAGAGGCGGCCGAGAAGTTCGCACTCTGGGCTACATCGAAACCCTACATCAAACTAGTCGCTGCCGATCCGGGTCAGGGATGGGCAACTGTGCCTCCGGGTACGAGGAAATCAACCTACGACAATCCTGAATACCAGAAGGCAGCGCCGTTTGCAGCAGTCACCCTGCAGGCGATGCAGACCGCGGATCCAACCAACCCGTGCATCAAGCCGGTACCATACACTGGAGTTCAATTTGTCGGGATCCCGGAATTTCAGTCCTTCGGCACCGTGGTGGGGCAGAATATCTCAGGAGTGTTATCCGCAAAGATGTCGGTCGATCAGGCACTGAAAGACAGCCAAGCTGGGGTTGTCCGCGCCGTCAAGCAGGCCGGCTACTTGAAATAACGGGATGACGGATTGTGCGCTGGAAGATCCGTCCCGAACGGCTCGTTACAAACAGATTTTCGCTCGAGCAAGCAGACGAAGCTTATGCGCTCATGGCCGGCGGTAAGGCTGGCAAGGTGGCGGTCGTTTTTGACGAAGAGGTTAAGTAGCTCCGCTTGCCTAATTCGAGCGCCGCTTGCTCAGCCCGCAGCTCCGCCGTTTGCTGCGCCCGGGGGCAAATGACAGATGACACATGTCGAATGACAAATGCCGAAAAGCCGGAAGCGGTGAATTTGTCATTTGTAATCTGTCATTTGTCATTCCTGTTCGACTCAAACGGCGTCTCCGTTTGGGTCGAACAGGTGCGCGTTCTTTGAGGCGAAATCGAACCCCACCGAGTCGGCATGCTTAAAGTCGCGAAACCCTTTCATGCTGATGGTGATTCTGTTCTCTGCCGGGGTCAGCCCGTGCAAGTACGTAATATCGCCCAGGACTTCAACCACCTCGATCGTCAACAAACCCTTACCCTGACCTTGCGGCGTGACTACAATGTGCTCCGGCCGGATGCCAAGGGTAACTTCGGTTCCCGGTGCGATAGGGTGGCCATTCCGCGTCTCCAGCGCGACTTGTTCAGGCAGGAAATCTGCGCTCTCAATCGTCACGGTCTTGCCATCGCCCCGGGCCGCGCGCACCTTCAAGAAATTCATCCTGGGAGACCCGAGAAAACCGGCGACAAACAGGTTTGCCGGGTCTCGGTACAAATCCATCGGGCGACCGACTTGCTCGACCCTACCTTGATTGAGGATAATGATCTTCTCGGCCAGCGTCATGGCCTCAACCTGGTCATGCGTTACGTAAATCATTGTCGTCTGCAGTTCGCTGTGGAGCTTCGAGAGTTCGATTCGCATCTGTACACGTAGCTCGGCGTCCAGATTGGAAAGCGGCTCGTCGAACAAGAACACCTCGGGTTCGCGGACGATGGCGCGGCCGATTGCGACGCGCTGCCGTTGGCCACCCGAAAGTTCCTTCGGGCGTCGTTTTAAATACGCCGTGAGATGGAGGATATCGGCGGCTCGCTTGACGCGCTCCCTGATCTCCTGTTTAGGCCGTCGGGCCATCCGTAGGCCGAAACCCATGTTCTCCTCTACCGACATGTGCGGGTAAAGCGCATAGGTTTGGAATACCATTGCAACTCCACGGCTGGCGGGATCGACCTCGTTGACCTTGCGCTGTCCGATCCAAACCTCGCCTTCAGAGACCTCCTCGAGGCCGGCGATGATTCGAAGCAGGGTCGTTTTGCCGCAGCCGGATGGACCGACGAACACTACGAACTCGCCGTCGTCAATCTCTATATCTACACCATGAATGACCTCGGTTTGCCCAAACCGTTTCACCACGTTCTGAAGTCTTAAGCCTGCCATGATAATCTTGGGGAAATTCCAGCCGGGTCGGCAATTGGCGAAATGCTTTCACCTAGCAAAAGGTGGGTGAATTCGCAAGCGGTGATCCGCGAAGCAGCCTATCGGCGGGTCGCGCAGCAAGCAGAACGCAAGAATTTTTCGAAACTTCCTCTTTTTCTCCGGGTTGAGCAGAGTGAGCACGATTCTGCCAACCTCGAAGCGATTTCCTGGTTTAGTGGTTGTTCGTGCGGATCGTTTCAGCAGATCGATGCAATCACGCGAGTGAGAAATTTGGTCTTCTGGGGCAACAAAACCGAAAAACTAATCAAATCCCAGAATTAGTTCTTAGCTATAACAAAATATGACGAAATTCATCCTCATTCTGGCTGCCGTGCTCGGTCTGAGCGTTGTCGCTCAAGCTGCCGATCCGACTCCTGCTCCATCTCCGGCTGAAGCTGCAGCTTCACCTGCGAAGGCGAAGCATCATAAGGCCACGTCCCATCACAAGAAATCGACTGGTGGGTCCAAGAAGTCTGCTAAGCCCGCGGCTTCGCCAAGCGCTACCCCCAAGTCCAGCTAGGCTTCTGCTCAGGGCCCGGGGTCGAAAAAACATCACTCCTGGGCACAAATCTTCAAAGCCCGCGGGTACCAGT
>JBAUZZ010000677.1:0-3484 GCA_049585495.1 Chthoniobacterales bacterium
TCATGGTCAATCGGCGCACTTCGCCGCTTCCGATGGATGGGCGCTTGACAAGCATTTCGCAAAATTTGCGACCGATCATCCCGGCAGCCCCGATAACCAAAACATTCATCAGTAACCTTTCTTGAAAGATCTAAAGATCGGCAGTCGACACGTCGCCGGCAAGGGAACTGTTCGAAGCCATTTGCACGCGGAGCCGGTCCTTCAGACCGGACCGTTACCCAAACACTACCCAGGGCTGGCGCCCTGGACTATCAATATGCCGCGCCTCCGGCGCTGAGAGCTGTGCCGCAACGTTAAATTGACGCGCATGGACGGTCGCCGGCGGAAGTCGCGCTACCGAAGATCGGTTAGCACTACGATGACAGGTTTAATCCCGGTGAGAACCGCTATACTGACGAAAATGAGAACGTTAGATTTGCCTTCAGGAAGATCAATGCCGGTCCTTGGCCAAGGCACGTGGGGCATGGGTGAGAATCAGACCAGCCGAAACGCTGAAATTGCTGCACTGCGACTCGGCCTCGATCTTGAGATGACTCTCATTGATACGGCAGAAATGTATGGAAACGGCGGGGCGGAAGAGGTGGTAGCCGAAGCGGTGGTGGGGCGGCGTTCTGAAGTTTTTCTAGTCAGCATTTGCTTATCCGGTTGTTTCAGCAAGGCCCCACGTATCCGCTCGTGGTCGATAACCGACACAATATGTGGACGTCAGAGGCGAAGTGCTGAAACAACCGGATAAGCATAAGTCAGCAAGGTCTATCCGCACAACGCCACCCGTCGGGGAACACTGCAGGCTTGTGAGCGCACTCTCCGACGTTTGAAGACGGACTACCTCGATCTTTATCTGCTGCACTGGCGTGGCTCGATCCCGCTTGATGAGACTCTTGGGGCCTTCCAGGCGCTCAAGCAGTCCGGCAAAATTCTTAGTTATGGTGTGAGCAATTTTGATCAGCGGAATATGGAATGGGCGTATGCCGAACCCGGTGGCAGTCAGATCGCCACCGACCAGGTCCTGTATAACCTGGCGCGGCGGGGAGTTGAATGGGATCTTCTACCGTGGTGCCGGTCGCGTAAAATTCCGGTCATGGCCTATTCGCCGATTGAGCAGGGACGCCTACTGGACCGGCTCCATTCGATCGCGTCCGGCCTCGGAGCGACCCCCGTGCAGGTCGCGTTGGCCTGGCTGCTTCGTCAGGAAGGCATTGTTCTCATCCCAAAGGCGGCCAACAAGGCACATGTTCGTGAAAATCGAGGAGCCCTGAATGTCGTTCTTAAGGATGAGGATATCGCGGAACTCGATCGACTCTTTCCTCCGCCAAAAAGAAAAGTTTCCCTTGAGATGCTTTGAGGCCAATTCCGAAATTCGGCGGCGACGGCCGCCTCCGCAGAGCTACGGCACGCCCTTCTGGATCGGGAAAGCCTGCGGCAGTGCACGTGCATCCAACTCCAGCCGCGACGTAGGCCTTGCGAAGTCGGGAGCGCCGCCCTCCAAGGCAATTTCGGAATTGGGTTTAAGTTTGCCCTTGGCAGGTTTGTAGGGCGGCTGGCTCAGCCGCCGGAACAACTGTTCGCGTTTGGGAGAAAAAAGTTCTCGCGGCAGATTTGACGCTTGTATCCCGGCGCGTGAGCCACGCGCCCTACAAGGACCGGCGCCCACCGAGGCTCACTGACCCTCGGAGTCGACGAAACGGATACGTTTGTTGATATCGGTATTGATCGAGTGATACGGCTGAGCAAGGTTGCCGGGAGCAAAAAGCGTGTGGCGCACATGCTCCATGTCGTCCTCGCCGATCGCATCGGTAAATATCGGGAGCAGATATTCAATGCCGAGGCGGGACGGCTTCATCAGCTTCGGATCGTAGCACGATGGATGCATGCGGCGGGCATGCACGAGACCCCACCGATCGCGGAAACGGTTGGCGTCATACCCGTCCACGTGGAATCCTCTGCTGGCGTTATATTGTAAAACGGAGACGGCGTTGTTCCGGCCCTCGAGCAGGAGTTCGACTGCCTTGGCGCCGAGTTGGGCGGCGTAGAATCGATCGAACAAAATCGGCCGGCCGCCACGCTGAGTGTGGCCAACTTTACGAGTGAAGATCGCTTCGCGCGCGGAGTTGCCTCTCCGGTAAAGTTGAAAGTAGCGGTCGCCGATGAGGTGGATAAGCTTGTTGCGCAGCGCGTCTGCTGCTCCGCTCAGGGCAATGTTGCCGGCGGGATCGGTAGATTTCGATTCCGCGCCGAGTTCGCGACCCTGTTCATCCACGACGCCTTCGCCGCACACGATCACGACGTTTTTCTGCAGGTCGTAGAGGTGTTTGACGCGCTGGACGAGAAGTTCAATATCAAGCGGATGCTCAGGGACGAGGATGATATCCGGTCGCCCATAGGCTGAGCCGAGTGCGATGTACCCAGAATGCCGGCCCATGACCTCAATGATGCCGATGCGCCGATGACTTTCGGCCGTGGTGCGGAGCCGCTCGACGCCGCTAGCTGATACAAAGACAGCAGTCGCGTAACCAGGGGTAACGTAATTGACAATCTGGTCGAGACCAAATGCAGCTTGAGACTCGGAACGCTTATAGGTGAACCGACCATCCTCATGGTGGACCCGCACCATTTCATCTGGCTCGCTCGGATAGTTCAGGCCGAGGTCGTTATCGATGGTCTTCGGCGCAAGCACGGTGGGCAGACGCTCGGCAAGGGGTTGCAGGCCATTCAGCGTGCCGTCGCCGCCGACACAAATCAGGCCTTCGATACCGAGTTTGCATAAACGGTTGGCGATGAAATCGAGCTCCTGTTTTTTGCTCGGATCTACAAAGTCGCGGGACGAACCGATGAGTGTTCCGCCTTTGGTCGGATCAAGCTCGGGGATCTCCTGGTAAAGCGGATTCAGATGCACGTGGGGCACACGCGGGTTAAAGAGGCAATTGAAACCTTTGATCAGGCCGAAGATTTCGACTTTAAGCTGGTTAGAGCGAACGACCGCGCCATGAATCGTGGAGTTCAGCGCCGGTGTGTCGCCACCTGCCGTCAGGATGCCAATTCGTTTCATGAAGTTTTCAAATCAGAGTCCCGATATCGAGCCCTCAGGAACCTGCGTGAAGATCAACCACAGATTACATAGCGCGGGGAAGCCGCAACCACAAAAGAGTTGTATCGGCGTGTCGGCGTGTTGGCGAGTGAGCGCCTCTGGACCTACGGAATGCGCGAAAATAGGGTAGGACAAGTTTCACCTCGTCCTCCGGCGCATCCGAGTTCCGGGCGGTAGGGCGATCCGCCTTGGCGGAGAGCCGATTTCTAGATTGATGGCGAACTGAAGCAGTGGACCTCGCCTAAAGGCGGCTGACCCAGCCGCCCTACACGGGAAGTTTAGTTGGAAGCACCAAAAAGTATTCCTCAGTGGAAGCCTGGCGGGCTGGGAGGTGGGCCTTCAGGGCACAGAAAAAGGCCAACTGGAAGTCTGGTTTGGCCGCTTGCTCCTGGGACA
>JBAUZZ010000678.1:0-24163 GCA_049585495.1 Chthoniobacterales bacterium
GAGTCATTCTGGCTTTGGACCCGCGAGTATACTACCTCTATCCTGCCTACCCGATCTTGCTCGCGGCGGGGAGCGTCATGTGCGAATCCTGGCTAGCGGGGTCTGGGCTGAAACGGACAAAATTTGACTATCCGGTCATGATGGTGCTCACTGGCGCTTTGGCCGCTCCCTTTGCGCTACCGGTGCTGCCGGTAAAAACTTACATTCGATATTCAAAGGCCATGCATTTTCAGCAGCCTCCGATCGAAAATTGGAAGCTCGGTCCGTTACCTCAGGTATATGCAGATCAGTTCGGATGGGAAGAGATGGTCGCCGCGGTGGCGCGCGTCTACAACGGCCTGCCTGCCAATCTCCGCGCAAAGACCGCGATCTTCGCCCAAAACTACGGCCAGGCTGGGGCGATTGACTTCTTCGGTCCTAAATACGGACTACCAAAAGCCATCAGCGGCCACCAGAATTACTTCTTCTGGGGACCCCGCGACTTTACCGGAGAGAGCGTTATCGTTCTGCAAGGCTGGCACGAGCGACTCAAGGACGATTTCGCAAGTATAACGAAGGTAGCCAGTGTGTATCATCCCTATTCCATGCCGACCGAGCACTTTCTGAGCCTCCGCGACAGCCCGCCACTTCGCTCCACGCGGATTGTCGTAGATTGCGCAAAGCTTGGCCCGAGTCGGCTTAGCCCAACGGCGACGACGGAGCATCGCTCTCTAAAGCCTTGGATGGACGGAAGTGCCTTCGCCCAAAGGTGGGGCATATCCCCCGGCAACCGATGCACAACTTTGAGCAATTCACGATAAGCGCACCCGATTGAGGGCCGCTATAGTCGCCTGAAAATGACTAAACAGACCAATCCGCGTCTTGTAACCGCCGAGAATATTCTGCGTCCAAAGCGGCCACTCATGGAGGCGATCTTCGCGCCCGGATCAATTGCCGTCGTCGGCGCAAGCGAAACCGCGGGAAGTGTTGGACAAAAACTGATGGAGAACATGCGACCGTTTCCAGGAATCGTTTATCCAGTTAATCCGAAAAGGGCGAGCGTTTTTGGAATTACTGCCTTCCCAACGATTGCGGCGATCGGTCAGGAGATCGATCTGGCGGTGATCGCAACGCCCGCTCGCTCAGTGCCGGAGCTAGTGCGTGAATGCTCGGAGGCTGGAGTCAAGGGTGCAATCATCATCTCCGCGGGTTTTAAGGAATGTGGGCCGGACGGAGCGGACCTGGAAAGGCAGATTGCCGCGAACCGTGGACGAATGCGAATCATCGGCCCCAATTGTCTCGGGGTTATGGTACCGCGCAACGCGGTGAATGCGACCTTCGCCAAAAGCATAACATCAGACGGGAACGTTGCGTTTTTGAGCCAGAGCGGAGCGCTGTGTTCCTCCATTCTGGATTGGAGCGTTCGCGAGAGAGTCGGCTTTAGTGCGTTCGTCTCGACTGGCTCAATGGTCGATGTGAACTGGGGTGATTTGATCTATTACCTCGGAGACGACTTCCATACCCGCAGCATCCTCATTTATATGGAATCGATCGGCGACGCCAGGTCCCTCCTCTCGGCCGCGCGCGAAGTAGCCCTTTCCAAGCCGATCATCGTCTTGAAAGTCGGTCGAACTACTGGAGCGGCCCGAGCCGTGGTCTCGCACACGGGTTCCCTGACCGGGAGCGACGAAGCGCTGGAAGCAGCCTTTCGTCGAGCTGGCGTTCTCCGAGTCGATACAATCGAAGAGCTCTTCGGGCTGGCCGAAGTCCTGGCTAATCAGCCGCGCCCGCCTGGGCCGCGACTGGCGATTGTGACCAATGGCGGCGGACCCGGAGCTCTGGCCGTGGACGCTCTTATCACTGCGGGCGGCGAGCTTGCGCAACTCTCAGAAACCACGCTTGGCACCCTCGACTCATTCTTGCCGCCGTTCTGGAGCAAGAATAACCCGGTTGATCTGTTGGGCGACGCCGACGCCGAGCGTTTTGCGCAGGCAGTCCAAGCCGTCGGTCAAGATCGCTTGAACGACGGTGTCCTTGTGATTCTGACGCCCCAGGCGATGACCCAGCCGGTTGAGACGGCGGATAAGCTAAGACAGTCAGCAAAGCTCGACAACAAACCAATCCTGGCGTGCTGGATGGGAGGAAACGAGGTCGCAGAAGGTGTGCGCATCCTCCGGGAGGCTGGGATTCCTACGTTTCCGTACCCTGATGCTGCGGCACAAACCTTCTGCACGCTGGCGCGTTACAATCGCAACCTGAGCGCTCTTTATGAAACCCCAGCCCTGCGCGTCGCCTCCACCGACACGGCAAGCACCGGGCGAGCGAAATCGATTATCGAAGCGACCTACGCAGCTGGGCGCGTTCTCTTGACCGAAGTGGAATCGAAGGAGCTGCTGGAGGCTTACGAAATCCCGACGGTTCCAACTCTTGTTGCCTCCACCGAGGACGAGGCGGTCAGTTTGGCTGCCAGCTTCGGCGACTCGGTTGTTCTCAAAGTCTTCTCGCCGACTATCACCCACAAATCCGACGTTGGCGGCGTCAAACTCGACTTACGGGACAGTGAAGCGGTTCGCCAGGCATACCGAGCCATCGAGCAATCGGTTCGCGACAAATTCGGCCCCGACGCCTTTGTGGGAGTCACCGTTCAGCCGATGGTTCCGTTCGGTGGCTACGAGATAATTTTGGGCAGCGCTACGGATCCGCAGCTTGGGCCCGTAATGGTCTTCGGAAGCGGTGGCCAGCTCGTCGAAGTGACCAAAGATCGCGCCCTCGGCCTCCCCCCACTCAACCTTACGTTGGCACAACGGTTGGTCGAACAATGTAAGATTTACCGGGCACTCAAGGGTGTCCGCGGACGGGAGTCGATCGATTTCGCTAAGCTTTACACTTTGCTCATTCGCTTCAGCCGGCTCGTGGCGGAGCAACGGAGAATCAAGGAAATCGATATCAATCCGCTTCTGGCATCGCCGAAAGAATTCATCGCTGTCGATGCTCGCGTGGTTTTGCACGATCCGGCGCTGGCTGACGAGGAGCTGCCCAAACTGGCGATCCGGCCGTATCCGACACAATACATTTTCCGCACCAGGCTGAAAGATGGAACCGCCGTAACGTTACGTCCGATCTGCCCGGAGGATGAACCGCTCGTCGCGGAGTTTCATAAGACGCTCTCGGAAGAAACTGTTCAATATCGTTATTTTGCGTTCATCAAACTCGAGTATCGCATCGCCCATAGCCGATTGATGCGGATCTGTTTCAACGACTACGACTGCGAAATTGCGCTGGTCGTAGAACGGAAATTGCCCGAGACGGGAGAACGCCAACTCCTCGGTATTGGAAGACTGATCAAAAGTCACGGAGCCGACGAAGCCGAATTCGCCATTGTCATAAGCGACCATTGGCAAGGCAAAGGGCTCGGCACGGATCTGCTGAGCCGGCTCTTGGAGATTGGCCGACAGGAAAAAATCAGCCGGGTCGTTGGCTACATATTGACTGACAATATTGGGATGCGCCGCGTCTGCGAAAAACTCGGGTTCACCATCCGCTACGACACCAACGCTGAGGCCTATAGAGCCGTGATTTCACTGCCGGAGCACCAAGATGAAAAACGAAATTAACGCGACGATTGACGGCAACGAAGCGGCCGCGCGCGTGGCCTACAAACTCAACGAAGTGATTGCGATCTACCCAATCACGCCGGCCTCGCCGATGGGCGAACTAGCCGACTTCTGGGCTGCAGCAGGGCAGCCCAACTTGTGGGGAACAGTGCCTACCATCGTGGAAATGCAAAGTGAAGGCGGCGCCGCCGGGGCAATCCACGGTGCACTGCAGACCGGCGCCCTCAGTACGACGTTCACCGCATCGCAAGGCCTGCTCTTGATGATTCCCAACATGTATAAGATCGCCGGCGAGCTGACCCCTTTCGTTTTACACGTCGCGGCACGGTCAGTAGCAGCACAAGCCCTATCCATTTTTGGTGATCAAAGTGATGTGATGGCGACGCGCGCCACCGGCTTCGCCTTGCTCTGCGCGGGGTCTGTGCAGGAGGCGCAGGACCTCGCCGTAATTGCCAACGCCGCCACGTTGGAATCTCGTGTTCCATTTTTATTCTTTTTCGACGGTTTTCGCACTTCCCATGAAGTCGCTAAGATAGAGCTGGTGCCTGATTCGGTCTTGAGTGCGATGTTCGAAGAGAGCTGGATCTATCAGCATCGGGCGCGAGCCCTTTCACCAGATCATCCGTTTATCCGGGGAACCGCTCAGAACCCCGACGTCTTTTTTCAGGCGCGAGAGACGGCCAATGTTTTCTATCAGAAATGCCCGGACATTACCCAGAAAGCGATGGACCGGTTCGACGATCTTACGGGCCAGCGATACCAGCTCTTTGAGTACCACGGCGCGCCAGATGCCGATCGAGTGATCGTCATCATGGGCTCGGGCGCGGAAGCGGTCCACGAAACCGTTGATCGCCTTAACCGCGATGGTGCCAAAGTCGGAGTCGTAAAAGTGCGTCTTTATCGGCCGTTCGATTCACGGCGCTTTGGGCTGGCGATTCCGCCGACCGCGCGAGCGATTGCCGTTCTGGATCGGACGAAAGAACCAGGAAGTGCCGGTGAACCCCTCTACCTCGACTGCGTCAGCGCACTTTTCGAAAACGGGCGAAGAGACCTTGTCGCAGTCGGAGGTCGTTACGGCCTGGGCTCCAAAGAATTCACGCCCGCTATGGTCAAGGCGGTGTTTGATCATCTCGATCAAGCCGCGCCAAAGAACCATTTTACTATCGGGATTCGCGATGATGTCACCGAAACCAGCCTGGAATACGATGAATCCTTTTTGGCCGAGGCGGACGATGTCTTTGGCGGCATTTTCTATGGTCTGGGGTCGGACGGCACCGTCGGGGCGAATAAAGAGTCAATCAAAATCATCGGCGAAAACACAGCAAATTTCGCTCAAGGCTATTTTGTTTATGACTCGAAAAAAGCCGGCGCAATGACGATCTCTCACCTGCGTTTCGGCCCTGTTCCGATTCGTTCGAGTTACCTGGTCCAGCGCGCGAATTTCGTCGGCTGTCACCAACCCGGATTTCTTGAGCGATTTGAGGTACTCGATAAACTCACGTCAAAGGGCATTTTTCTGTTGAACACGCCCTTCGCTGCCACGGAGGTTTGGGCTCACCTCCCAGGGGAGGTGCAGCAACGGTTACTGGCGACACAGGCCCGATTCTTTGTCATCGATGCACATGCGGTCGCCCGCGCGTGTGGGATGGGCGGCCGGATCAACACGATCATGCAAACCTGTTTCTTCGCCATTTCGGGGGTCTTGCCCCGGGCCGAGGCAATCGCGGCCATCAAAGCGTCCATTCGTAAGACCTACGCTAAGAAAGGGGACGAGATCGTGGAGATGAATCTGCGCGCGGTGGATCACACGCTCGCGCATCTTCATGAGGTCCAGGTACCTGATCGGGTTATCAGTTCGATCCCGATGCAGCCCCCAGTTTCAGAACGTGCGCCGGCGTTCGTCCAGAACGTCCTGGCAAAGATGATCGCGGCACGAGGCGACGCTTTGCCCGTGAGCGCGCTTCCGGTCGATGGCACCTATCCCAGCGGAACCTCGCGCTGGGAGAAACGGAACCTGGCGGTAGAGACCCCGCCAAAGTTGCGCGTAAGTGATTACCTCAATCTGGAAAACCGATTCAAGATGCTAAGCCAGACTCATCCAGGCCGCGCACGCGATCTTTACGAACAGGCCCAACGGGATGTCGACATGCGTTGGCAACTTTACCAGCACCTAGCGGCTCGCAGTGTGAACCCACAACCGAAAGCTGAAACCGTATGAATCTCAAAACCACATATCTGGGGATTCGACTACGCACTCCACTGGTCCCTTCAGCTTCGCCGTTGAGCGATACCGTCGACGATGTCAGAAAGATGGAAGACGCGGGCGCGGCCGCCGTGGTGCTCCACTCGATCTTTCAGGAGCAGATCACGGCCGATCGCTACGCGCTTCATCATCATCTTACGCACGGAACCGAAAGTTTTGCCGAGTCGCTGACCTACTTCCCGGAACCACATGAAATCAAGGTCGGCCCGGAGAGTTATCTCCAGTTGATCGAAAGCGCCAAAGCAACCGTCGAAATTCCAATTATTGCCAGCCTGAACGGTACAACGCTCGGCGGCTGGACCGACTACGCGCGCCAGATCGAGCAAGCCGGCGCCGATGCTCTGGAGTTAAACATCTATTCGATTCCTACGGATCTGGAACGCACCGCGGCGGCCATCGAAGATAGCTACCTCGAGATCGTGAGCGCGGTGCGGGGGGTGGTTCGCATCCCCGTGGCCGTGAAATTAAGTCCCTATTTCACGAACGTTGCCAACATGGCAAAGCGGTTGGTTGAAAAAGGCGCCAATGGCTTAGTTCTCTTTAATCGATTCTACCAGCCAGACATCGATTTGGAAAACCTCACCGTCACCCCTAACCTGTTGCTCAGCACGCCCATGGCGATGCGCTTGCCCTTGCGCTGGCTGGCAATTCTTCATGGTCGCCTAAAGGCCAGCCTGGCCGCGACGAGCGGCATCCATACCGGCTTCGACGCGTTGAAGATGCTTATGGCTGGCGCAGACGTAACGATGCTCTGCTCCGTGCTGCTCCGTCATGGTATTGACCACATAAAAACCATAGAGTCCACGATGTCGGGCTGGATGAGCGAGCACGAATATGAGTCGGTCGCGCAGCTAAAGGGCAGCGTGAGCCAGCAGAACTCACCAGATCCCTCAGCCTTTGAGCGCGTGCAATACATCCATGCTCTGTCGACTTACTCGCAAACCCATCCAAAGCGGTGGTGAGCTATAGCACAAAAATTTTGGTGCACCTCAAGTTGCAGGACGACGCTCCCCGACTCCGCAAAGGCTGGCGTCGCGGCTGGATTGGAAACTTGATGCAACCATCGCGGCCCATCCCTTCCTCAAGGGCCTCCCGGCGCAGTACCTGTCGCTGTTCTTCTTCAAGGCGGCTACCTATCAGCGCTTCGGCACCGAGGCAATCCTGCGACGCCGATCACTTCTACTTGATCCACAAGGGTGCTGTCGTGCTGCAGGCATATGTGCCTGGCCGAGGCGTGACGACCGTCCAAACGATCAGCGCCGGTTGCAGAAAGAACTGCTTATATCAAGTGGTTTGATCAGATCGGTATCGAGGATATCCCGCTGGTCGGCGGGAAGAACGCTTCGCTCGGCGAGATGTATCGCGAGCTGGCGGGAAAGTGTGTCAAAGTTCCCAACGGCTTCGCCATCGCCGCGGAGGCGTACCGTTATTACCTACGTCAGGCGGGAATAGTTAATAAGATTCGGGAGGTCTTGAGCGACCTAGATACCGGCGACATCGAGAACTTAAGGCAACGGGCGAGCCAGGTCCGAGAGGCGATCGTCGGCGCGGATATGCCGGAAGAACTCGAGGCAGAGATCATCGAGGCTTACGCTCAGTTGCGCGGTGCTGACGGACATCCGCCTGATGTGGCCGTGCGTAGTAGCGCCACCGCCGAGGATCTACCGGACGCCAGCTTTGCCGGCCAGCAGGAAACTTATCTTAACGTCCAAGGACATCGGGGGTTGCTTTACACGTGCAAAAAATGCTTCGCTTCGCTCTTCACTGACCGCGCCATCTCGTATCGGGTGGATAAAGGCTTTGATCACGAGAAGATTGCTCTTTCCATTGATGTACAGCGCATGGTGCGTTCCGACCTGGCTGCCTCCGGCGTCATGTTCACGCCAATGGCAATTTATCATTGAGCCGAGGATGGAAAGGGGCCCACCGAGATCCGAACAAGGTGTTCAAGGGCTTGCTGAGCTTGTGCTGCAACCGGAGAGTTCCTCAGGTCCTCATTCCACACGCTTCGGCCATGTCGTAGGAGGACTACTTTTCTCATCGAACCGTTGTCATTTGATGACATTTTTGCCCTTGAGTCCGAAATATGCCACAGCAGCTAACATGCGTTGGTCGTGCGAATGGACTTCTTTAAAGGAGTTTTCGGCGGCGCAGCCGAGATGTAGAGCATCAGCCGCGCGAAGAAATAACCCTGGGGAAGCTTTCCGATAAACGGCGTTTACTCTTTTGGTCACACCCAGGTCCACGGGCGCCAAGTAAATCCCCCACTCTCATCGTCATCCTCAAACTGGTTGAGGACTGCCAGGTAACTCGCTCGGCTCAAGTGCCTTTCTCGGTATCCTCGATGAAAGGCTGCGACGCATTCAATCCGGCCATGGAGCGAACAGGCGATATGCTCTTTTGCAGCCAAGGATCGAACAGCGTCAGCGCCTTGGTCATCCAAGTAGAGCCGCACGAGGTAACTCGTATCAAAATAGGTCAAGATAATCTAGCTCCGATCCTCGGATATTAGTTCGGTGATGTCCTCGTCCCCCGGACGCGGGCGCAATTTGCCGGCGTCAGCCGCTTTCTTAAAGTCCGGACGCAACCTTCTCGTGGCAAAGAAAGGGACCACATTCGTCGGAGAAAATGGTTTCAGTTCCGCGATTGGCTCCCCATGGTTGGTAACTATAACACGCTGCCTTGCCGCCGCCCGCCGAACGTAGTGCCCTGTACGCGCATGCAGTTCCCGAACGGAGACTCGAATAGTTGGATTCACGTGCAGAGAATGTGACACGCGTGTCACGCCTGTCAATAATTGACTATGCCACGATTCCAGCACGCACCTGCTCCATCGCCTGTGATATAACCTTTTCGTGATCCGCGGGAAAGATGATCTCCAGTCTTTCTCCGCCATGGACAGCGTGCGCCTGGAGAGCAAGAACGCCGAATCGCTCGTGACGCCCCAAGTGAAAGTCCGCCAGTCGAACTAGCGGGAAATACGTGATAATTCCGCCGAACTTCTGTAGGTCTCCACTGTGAAACCGGGGAGAAGTTCTCTCCTCCGTGATCAGCACAAGCTCGCGCTCGGTGACTAGAAGTGCCCCAGCAGGAGAAAGTTCTCGCCGGAATCCACCTATAATAGCGGGCCACTGCGTGGCGGCTAGCAACCGCTGCCCTTTAGGCCGATAACGCCGAGCCTCGGCGCGGAATTGTTCTGGCCAAGCCTGGAGTATCGAATCGTCGGCGCGATCATTCTCGGCTGCGGGAGTGTGCCTCTTATCCGTGCCGTCAAGCATGAGATCGATCGCGCCGCGATAAAACTCCTCTGCTACTGTGTTGAATCGTATAATGGCCGAGTAGGATGTGCCAACCGAGGCAAAGTCGATTCTTAGTTGGCCGTAAAGCAGAATTGAAGTCAGTTCAAGAAACAGTGTGTCGCTGAAGTTGCTCCTTTCCACGCTAGCGCCACCCTCTTCGGCCTCGGAAACTACAATCCAGCCATCGTTGGTCACTCCCAGCACTGTCGCTGGGATTAAAATGTCTGAAGCCATTGGCGGCACTGTCGCCGGTGAGCTCTCGTCAATCGCTGAAACGGTCGGAGTGTATATGAGCAGGCGGACCGACTCTTGCGAATGAATATTATTCATCAATGTGCTGCGTAGTGGCTCCGGCACGTCGCTAACAGTGTTGAGCTGGCACGCGAAGTAGCTATCGATTTTCATAACGCTCAAAGAATTTTGCGCCAGTTGCCGCGGTGAAGCAGATGCCGCCTCCAAGTATAGCCGCTGGAATTGAAGCAGATACTAGAAGTGGAACGTTAATGGAGGACAAAGTTCCTTGTGTAAATAGGGAAAGGACCAGCGCGTCAATCCACAAGGCGAGGACACCGGCAAGCATGCCCGAAAGCGTACAAACCCACCATTTCCACAGAACGAACTTTGCCGGTATAAACAGATAAGCAGGTAAAAACGCTGCGAACCAAGGGAGAATCAAGGGAAAGGCAACAAGGCAGAAGACCAGAGCAAGTTCTGCGGCCAGGCTGATTCTCACACCGAGGGATGAGAGTAGCTCTGCCCCAACTTTGCCTAGCTCAATCAAGCCGATAATCGTCAGGCTGAGCCATAGAGCAAATAGCCCATCGAGAAAACATAGGGCCGCGCCGGCAATTTGTCTCAGATAGTGGTTTCTCATTGGTCTAAGCTAACCCTAGGGAAGCGCGACCGATCCGCTCCACGTAGGTTGTTGGCCTTTTCTTTTCTTTTGTCCTAACGGCTATGCTGAATCAATTCGCGTCTCTTCGGGAAAGCGATTTTAGCAAAATAAGGAAAGGCCTGGCCAAAACTAGCGAAGCGACTCCGTCGATTCTTTTGTTCATTCAATCGTAACCGAGAAAGGGGTTTACGCCTTATGGCGGACGTTGCAAACAAATACCCTGAGAACGCACCGGGTCGGTATTACGTGGACGATCAATGTATTGACTGCGATCTGTGTCGCCAGACGGCTCCGAAGAACTTCAAGCGCGACGAGGAGAGCGGTCATTCTTTTGTCTTCAAACAACCGCAGACCCCGGAAGAGGAAGCTCAATGCGAAGAAGCAATGGGGGGTTGTCCGGTAGAAGCTATTGGCGATGATGGCGATCTAGCTACGAAACTCGAAGCTAAGCGCGAGTATGCACCCGCTGGATCAGGGTAACCACTGGATGGCCGGGCGCGCTCTTGAGCAATGGCCACATGTTTCGCATCGCCGCGGTCGAGCAAGGCTCCAACGCCGCTCTGCAGGTCGGAGCGGAGTTCAGGTTCGAGGCCGTGCGAGGGTTCGTATTGCGATTTTGCCAAATTGGTAGTACCATGGCGCGGTGAAAACCTTGACGCTTAAGCTGCCGGATGCGCTCTTCGCTGAGATTGCCAGCGACGCGAAGGCTCGCAACGTGTCGAAATCCCAAGTCGTTCGTGAGCGGTTGGCTCATGGGCGCACCGATGCAACCCGGGGCTCGCTCTGGAGCCGGATGGAAGACCTGGTCATCGAGGCGGACTCGCTTCCAGCTGATCTTTCGTCGAACAAGACACACCTGAAACGGTATGGTAAAAACCGTTCTGATCGATAGCGGCGCGATTGTGGCGGCGCTTCGGCGCCGCGATCAACATCATGCCTGGGCCAGAGCGCATTTCGAGTCGACCACCGAGCCGTTTGCGACCTGCGAAGCAGTCATATCTGAGAGCCATTTTTTGTTAGAGCGAGCGCGGGGTGGTAAGGAAGCGCTGTATGGTTTGCTCGAACGCGGGATCATCGCAGTGAGCTTCTCTTTCGCCGGCCAACTGGCGGACACCCTGCGTCTCGTTCGACGCTACGGCGACACGCCAATGAGCTTCGCGGATGCCTGCCTCGTACGAATGGCGGAGCTGGACGACGGCGCCGTTGTGTTCACGACAGACAACGATTTCCGCACCTACCGTAAGAACGGCAGGCAGGTGATTCCCCTGATTATGCCGGAATGAATGGCTCTTCTCACAACTTCAAAAATTTGTACCAAGTTTTCATTCTAGCCTAGCTAAAGCTAGGCAAGACAACGGACTCCGTACCGGTTAATACTTTCCGGGTCGGACATATACCCAAAAGTTCAGTCCGGTACACATAACCGCAAAAAGCGCCATAGAAGTGTAAGCCCAGGCAGGTGAGCCAATTTGGCGAAGCAATAGCCCAGCAACAAAGGCGGAACAAATCCCCCGAACGCGCCTATACAGCTCACGATCCCAATCATAGCGCTGGCTTCGCGCGGGCTGACCAAGGGAATCATTTTGAAAACGGAGCCGTTCCCAATCCCCGCTGCCACGCAGATGACGAGAATCATAATCATAAAGCCGGAGAAATCGGTTGGGCAGCACCAGGTTTATGCACGCTGACACATTTTCGACACCCTTGCTATGATGCTCGATACCGCGTGCATGAAGCAGAAAACTTGTCTTGGCTTTGCCCCACCATTCCGCAGCGATCTGGATCAACCGGGCCGGTATTCCGGTGACTGATTCCGCCCAGACGGGATCGTAGGAATGGACTGCCTCCGCCGCGGCTTCAAAACCACTCGTATAACGATTGATAAATTCATGGTCAACCCAATCGTTACGGATCAGCTCCCGGAGAATTGTTCCGTACAACGCAGAGTCAGTCCCAGGCTTTATCGGCAAATGCAGATCAGCCGTTCGAGCAATGGGGGTAACCCGCGGATCGACAACAATCAGCTTGGCGCCATTATCGCGGGCCTGCCAGATCCAATGAGTCAACGTTGGGAAAGTCTCGCTCACGTTAGAGCCGCAGAGCATGATGACTTCCGCGTGGGCCAGGTCGGCGTAAGAATTCGAGGTGCGATCCAGGCCAAAGGCTTTTTTGTTCCCTGCTCCGGCGCTGACCATGCAGAGATGGCCAGCAACAGGATCAACGGTAGCCAGTCGTCAAAGAAAGTCTGGGTCGCGATAAGCCCCGGTTCGGTCAAGCGCCGCCGCATAATCACGCTGACCCCGATGATTACTGCAATCGCGCACCAATCGAGAACGTGGAAGATGTTGAAGGCCAGGATAGTGGATAGCGGGAATTCGAATACTCGAAATCCGAAAAGCCACGCCTCATAGGTATCAATGGTTCCGTTCTTCAGGCCGAATTGAATCCAACCAAACGTCAACGGAATCGTTACCGCAAAGGCTAGTACGCATCCCCATGCCATCAGCACGTGACCTACCCAGCGTTTTTTGCCCCGATGCAAAATGAATCGCTGTGTCACAATCCGATTAATGAAATCGCGGACGAGCAAACCCAGGGAGGGGAAAAACTGGCGCGAAAACAGCAGTTCCCAAGTTCGGACAAAATAACGCCAGGTTGGCGGCCTTTGCAGCCACACCGCGTATCGATAAGCGATTCCGAAAACGGCAAATATCGTGCCGAACAAATAGGCCACTAACGCCGCATCGAAGTTTTGCAGGTTACGTGAGCCGACCACGATAGCCACGATCAGTAACAACGTGACTACCGTCGCAAAACCTAACGCGCGCAAGTTAACTAACCGCCACATCTGAAACCTCCTTCGTTTGAGTCAGCAACCGCTTCAAGGATATCTGGGCCGCTCCACATTGCTCAAGGACTTTTGCCGGTCCCTCATTCCGGCATGCGCGTCCGGACGCGTTTTGCCCAGCTCGCAAATATTTCCTTGGTTGCGTCGATCGCCTCTTCCCGGGTCATCATTTCTTTAACGATTTCGGGCTTAGGTAAACTGCTGAGCATGGGCGGTTTTTCATTCTCGGACATACCCTCCGACTTCAAGAAACAACCCAATTGCACGACAAGCTGGGACTTCTTCTCGTCAAAGGTCGCGTCTGCCGTCGCGGAAATGTCGAAAGTGATTCCCTCCCACTCGACCTGATCGACGACCTCGCTCAGATAAATGAGCCGATTCATAACCAGAGTTTCTGCCGAGAGTCGGCCAGCAACTCTCCCCGGACTTTTGAAATCTTCACAACTGGTGATTTCTTCACAACTGGTGATTTCATGGATGCAGGTAGTCAGCGTACATTGGTTCGTACATTTGCGCCTTGATGTGCGCCCGCAAGTCCTTAGGTTTCGGCGTTTCCGCTAAGCCCTTATCGTAAGCGACTTCCGCAACCGCCGTCGCGATCGCTAACGACACTTCGCGAATACGATAGAGCGGCGGGTAAATTCTCCCTTCGGCGCGATCGGCTTCTGAAACTTGATCTGCCAAAGTCCGCGCCGCGACTAGGAATGTCTCGTTGGGCACCAAACGGCTTTGGCTGGCAGCGAGGCCCAAGCCAACCCCGGGGAAAATGTAGGCGGTGTTGCATTGGCCGGGGACAAATCTCTTTCCCTCCATCAAGACGTCATCGAATGGATTTCCACTGGCAAAGACGGCGCGCCCACCGGTAACATGGTAGGCGCTCGGGGCCGTACATTCGGACCTCGATGTGGGAGTAGATAGCGCAAAGATGATGGGCCGTCCATTGATTTCCGCCATACGGTGCAAAACGTGCACCGTGAAGGCACCGGGCATTCCTGACGCGCCAATCAGCGTCGTAGGCCGCAATGAATTAATCGCAGAAAGGAGGTCTGCCATCGGCTCATGATCGCGAGCATAGGGTCGTTCGTGCTCTGCAAGGTCAGTACGGCTGCTGACGATGAACCCCTGCGAATCAAAGAAAAAGCAGTTGGCGCGCGCATCGGCTTCAGTCGTACCCTCACGAACCATTGCGTTCACGACCAGATCGGCAATTCCTATTTCTGCCTGACCAGCGCCGACGAAGACGAATCGTTGATCAAGCAGGGAACCCTTAGTGAGTCGCAGAGCCGAGTAAAGGCCGGCTAGCGTAACCGCGGCTGTGCCTTGAATGTCGTCGTTAAACACGCGCACCTTCTCGCGATACTTATTCAACAAGCCAAAAGCATTCTGGTCACCCAAGCCTTCAAATTGGACCAGGGCACGCGGAAACACTTCCTGAACGGCAGTCAGAAACTCGTCGATCAGATCGTCGAAAGCGGCGCCGCGGATCCGGCGTTGTTGGATCCCGATGTAAAGCGGATCCTCTAGCAGGTCTTCATTGTCAGTGCCCGCATCGATGGTCACGGGCAAACAAGCCGAGGGATGGATGCCGGCGCATGCCGTATACAGGGCGAGTTTCCCAACTGGGATGCCCATGCCATCAGCGCCAAGATCACCCAGCCCGAGAGTGCGTTCCCCATCGGTGACCACAATCACCTGGACATTCTTGGTCGGCCAATTTTCCAAAATCCTTCTGACGCGACCGGAGTCTCTGCTCGAAAGGAAAATTCCGCGCGGGCGACGGAAAATGTGCCCATATTCCTGGCACGCCAGACCCACGGTTGGCGTGTAGATGATCGGCATCATTTCTTCCAGATTATCCAGCAGGGTGCGGTAGAACAGCGTCTCGTTGCGATCCTGCAGTCCGATCATGAATATGTAGCGCTCGAGATCAGATGACTTTTTGCGAACATTCGTCAGGACTCGCAGCATTTGTTCCTTTTGCGAATGGACACGCGGCGGCAGAAGGCCGCGCAAGCCAAGTTCGTCTCGCTCCTCCTCGGTGAAGGCGGTTCCCTTGTTCAGGGCCGGATCATGCAGAAGAAAGGTACAGAAAGGAGAAAATTTCGGGTAGGACTCCATCGTGGTTATCCCGCAATCTGCTTTAATCTTTAGAGCCGGCCACCTGCTCGCGCCGTGCAGGAATTGGTCAATACTGAACATGGATTGGTGCGCCGTACACGCGGGACCGGCGCCGGCCCATTCACGCTGCCGGGACCCTTACAAGTAGGTGTCTTTTTTCATTCATAATCGTAGGCAGCATCGGTAAATCACGATTCGCCGGCCCCCCTGTTACTTCGCCAGCGGGGTCGAATGTCGATCCGTGACATTTGCAGTAGAATGAATGATCACGCTCTGCTGTCAGCTTGCATTTTCTGTGCGTGCAAAAGGAGGAAAGAGCGACCAGTTTCTCACCCTTACGGATCACGAAGAATCCCAGGTCGCGGAAGCCGGCGAAGATCGGTATGACGATCCCGCAGTACATCCGGAAGCTTCGCATGGAACGCGCAGCGGATTTGTTGCGGTCGGGCAGATACAACGTCAGCGAGGCCGCGTTGGAAGTGGGCTATTTGAGCCTGAGCCATTTCAGCCAAGCATTTCACGACACATTCGGCTGCTGCCCTGGACTCTATCCGCTGCGAACGCCTACCCAAAAATCTTCGCTGAAGCGGCGGCGCTAGGCGCCTGAAATCATCTTCGGACAGAAGAGTTTGATCAATTCCGAAGTTGGAACGCCATCAATTCGGCTGACCAACATCTGGCAAGCTTTGGCCAAGGCGTGTGAAGAGCTGGGGCCAAGGGCCGCCTAGCCTGAATCAGCTCGGACTCGAAGAACTATGGACGCATTGAACCACGGCAAACTGCAAATCAACCTTGGCACCGTGGTGGCGGTGCGCGGCAGCGTCGTTGACGCCCACTTTGAGCGCAGCCTGCCACCCATCAACACGGTGCTGCGCGCGGGTACCAACGCCGAGATTCTCATCGAAGTTCTCGCGCAACTTGACCAGCACCGGATCAGAGGCATCGCGTTGACCGCCACGCAAGGCCTGGCACGGGGCATGACGGTCGAAGACACCGGCAACCCTTTGCAAGCACCGGTCGGCCGAAAAATCTTGGGCCGGATGTTCGACGTATTCGGAAAGGTCATTGATCGCCAGGAGGAATTATCTGGGGTCGAACGGCGCTCGATCGATCGGCCGCCCCCGCCGCTGGCACGCCGCTCAACCAAATCGGAAGTATTCGAAACCGGCATTAAAATCATCGACGTGCTCATCCCGCTGGAGCGCGGTGGTAAGGCTGGATTGTTCGGCGGCGCCGGGGTCGGGAAAACTGTTCTGCTCACTGAGATGATTCACAACGTGGTCAAACAACACGAAGGCGTAAGCATTTTCTGCGGCATTGGCGAACGCTGTCGCGAGGGCGAAGAACTTTATCGGGACATGAAAGCTGCTGGCGTGCTGCCGAACATGGTCATGATCTATGGTCAGATGAATGAACCACCCGGTAGCCGCTTTCGCGTCGGACACGCCGCCCTGACGATGGCTGAATATTTCCGCGATGACGAACATCGCGACGTGCTGCTGCTGATCGACAACATCTTTCGATTTATCCAAGCCGGCTCCGAAGTGTCCGGTCTTATGGGCCAAATTCCGTCGCGACTCGGCTACCAGCCGACGATGGCCACGGAACTCTCCCGGCTCGAGGAACGCATCGCCAACACTGACGCCGGAGCGATCACCTCTATCCAGGCCGTTTATGTGCCAGCCGACGATTTTACCGACCCGGCGGCGGTCCATACGTTTTCGCATCTTTCCGCTTCGATCGTTCTTTCCCGTAAACGTGCCAGCGAAGGATTATTCCCCGCCATCGACGCGCTCCAATCCGGCTCAAAGATGTCAACCACCGCGATCGTGGGCGAACGGCATTACCGGATCGCTCAAGAAGTTCGTAAGACCCTGGCACAGTATGAGGAACTAAAAGACATTATCGCTATGCTCGGGCTTGAACAACTTTCGCAGGAGGACCGCAACATCGTTTTCCGTGCGCGCCGGCTCGAGCGTTTTCTGACGCAGCCGTTTTTTACCACGGAACATTTCACCGGGATGAAAGGGAAATTGGTGAGTCTGAATGATTCTCTCGATGGGTGTAAGCGAATCCCACGATGAATTTAAAGATCTCCCCGAAGCTGCGCTCTACATGATCGGATCTGTCGACGATGCGCACGCCAAGTCAACCACCTTGGAAACGGTTGCGCCTCGTGCGCCCGTCAAGGCAACGTGAGGGCCCCATGGAGTCCGCATTGATGCACCTCAAGATCCTGCTGCCGTTCGAGATTTTTGCCGAGAAGGACGACGTCAAACGCATTGTCGTGGAGACGAACGCCGGCTCGTTCGGTCTGCTACCGCACAGACTGGATTGCACGGCAGCCCTTGTACCAGGAATTCTGATTTTCGAAACAGTCGAGTCTGGCGAGCAATATGTCGCCGTTGCCGAAGGCGCGCTCATGAAGACGGACCTCGAAGTTTCGATCTCGGTTCGAAACGCCATTGCCGGCACGGATCTCCAGAAGCTTCGCGAAGCGGTCGAGCAGGACTTTAAGCATCTCGACGAGCGCGAACGTAATGTCCGGTTGGTGCTCGCAAAGCTGGAAAGCAGTTTCGCGAGGCGATTCCTGGAGTTCCAGCATGGATGAGAAGCGCCAACCAAAATCTGAAGCAGATCGGATCTCATTCAGCCGCGAGGTCGGCAGAAAGGCGAATCGTAAGCTCAAAGCCCGCTCTGGGAAACAGAAGAGCATTTGGTTGGGTCTTGGAATGCTGGGCGTTATTGGCTGGGTAGTGACCATTCCCACGCTGCTCGGCATCGCCCTCGGTTTCTGGATCGATCAGCATTTCCCAAGCCGATACTCCTGGACGCTGATGCTACTTTTCATTGGCTTGGTGTGCGGCTGCCTGAATGCTTGGTACTGGGTGGAAAACGAACACCGCGAAATTCGTAAAGAACAGCAAAACGAGAACAAGAATCAAAATGACCGCAGATGAAATACGCGCGTTAGCGCTCGCGCTTGTCGGCGGAGCTGGCCTTGGAACTGCCTTTTTTGGCGGGTTGTGGTGGACGGTCAAGAAAGGCATTCGGAGCAAGAACCCAGCGCTTCTATTTTTTGCCAGCTTCCTCATTCGAATGGCGCTCTTATTGATCGGCTTCTTTTACATCGGAGGCACCCGGCCGGTTCGGCTTTTGGTCTGCCTGTTTGGATTTGCGCTGAGCCGAGCGCTAGTTGCGTGTGTTACTCGGCCGGCTGTCCCAAGAGAAAAGCTATGAACCAAAGAACTGGTCTATGCATTTGAGTCCGGATAGCATCGTTTTCTGGCAGCACGGGTTTGTGAAGCTCAATAGCACAATCGTGACGACCTGGGCGCTGATGCTTGTGCTGGTTGTCAGTTCGCGCCTGATCACGCGCCGTCTCTCCAGCGGCCTGGAGATCTCCCGTTGGCAGAACCTCCTGGAGATTATCGTCGCGGGCGTGGATAAGCAGATCGAAGAAATTGGGCTGCGTCGACCGGAAAAGTATCTCCGCTTCCTAGGGACGTTATTCCTCTTTATCGCTCTCTCGAACCTCTGCGTAATTTTCCCCTTCTACGAGCCCCCGACCGGCTCGCTCTCAACCACAGCAGCGCTTGCGCTTTGCGTTTTCATCGCGGTTCCATTTTACGGGATCGTGGAGGACAGCCTAGGCGGGTATTTGAAAACCTACCTTGAGCCGACGTTCCTGATGTTACCCTTCAACATCATCGGGGAACTATCGCGCACGCTGGCGCTGGCCGTGCGTCTTTTTGGTAACATCATGAGCGGAACGATGATTGTCGCGATCCTGCTCACGATCACGCCACTCGTGCCAGCGAGAAGGAGCTGCTGGCGACTCATCTCAAAACGTCGCGGTGTCCAGTAGTGATCCGGAGCGCGTTCGACCTGCCCGATTCGCTGCGCCTCACTATCGAAGAGGCAGTTCGCCAAACGTTGGTCATTAACGTCCCGGTGCGCTTTGAGACAGCGCCTGACGTGCTAAGCGGCATTGAATTGACCGCCAATGGAAACAAGATCTCGTGGAGCATCAACGGGTACCTGACCTCACTCGAAGACAGCGTCCGCCAGGTGGTTGAACAGACAGTCGCGCCCAATGAAGAGTCCAAATGACCAGCTAAGGATTGCGCTCAACGGAGCAATCACCAACTTGACTAGAGCGCGGGAAAACTTCGCGGCACGCCTGTTTCCTCTGGAGGTTGGAACTGTCACGACCGTTTCCACGGGAATTGCGAAAGTTTCCGGTCTGCCTGGTGTCGGTTTTGATGAATTGGTCGAATTTCCGGGAAACCTCTTTGGAATTGCCTTCAATCTCGACGAGGAGGACCTTGGAATCGTTCTGTTGGGTGACTGCACGCGCTTGAACGCGGGCGTAGAGGTCAGAAGAACTGGGCGCGTCATGGACGTGCCGATCGGCAACCGGCTCCTCGGAAGAGTGCTCGATCCACTCGGACGCCCCCTTGACCGGAAAGGCCCCATCACGGCCAGCCAGCGGTTGCCGATCGAACACGAGGCACCGCACATCATGGACCGTGCGCCGGTCACCGTGCCGCTGCAGACCGGCATCAAAGTCATCGACGCGCTTATTCCGGTCGGACGCGGACAACGCGAGTTAATTCTCGGCGACCGCCAGACGGGAAAAACTGCGATTGCGCTGGATACGATCGTTAATCAGGGGGTACAAAAGTTATATGCATCTACTGCGCAATTGGCCAGCGCGCCTCATCGGTCGCCAAGGTCATCGCCGACCTCAACCGAGTCGGCGCGATGGACTACACCGTCGTCGTGGTGACTGAGGGCAACGATGCTCCGGGACTAAAGTACATCGCACCCTATGCCGCGACGACCATTGCCGAATATTACATGGAGCAGGGCGAGGACGCACTAATCGTTTATGATGACCTCACCCAACACGCCCGTGCTTACCGCGAACTGTCACTTCTGCTGCGACGTCCGCCTGGTCGGGAAGCCTTCCCCGGGGATATTTTTTACATTCACTCGCGACTCCTGGAGCGCGCCACCCACCTGCGCACCGAGCTGGGCGGCGGGTCGCTTACGGCGTTGCCAATCGTCGAGACTGAAGCGCAGAACATCGCTGCGTATCTTCCAACGAACCTCATTTCGATTACCGACGGGCAGATTTATCTTTCGCCGAATCTGTTCGAGCTAGGAGTCCTGCCGGCAATCGATGTCGGAAAATCCGTTTCACGGGTAGGCGGTAAAGCCCAGTTGCCGGCCTATCGCGGCGCCACCGGCCCGCTGAAACTTTCCTATGCGCAGTTTGAGGAACTTGAAACTTTTGCCCGATTCGGTACACGCCTCGACGCCCAAACGCGTCAGGCCCTCGAGCACGGACACCGGATCCGTGCTTGTCTCCGACAGCCGCAGTTGCAGCCTGTGCCGGTACGAGAACAAGTCGCCGTGCTGCTCGCTCTGACTGACGGAGTTTTCGACGCCATTCCGCTTGAGCGCATGACCGAAGCTGAGCACGCGGTCCGCCAAGCGACGTCGCAGATTCCAGCCGAAATTCAGCAAGGCTTAGTTTCCTCCGCGGAGCTCAGCCGCGAGGACCGCGAGGCGATTTGCGGCTTTGCCACAAACGCAGTTGAACCATTTCGCCAAGCCGCATGAGCGAAACGATCGAAACTCTGCAGCGCAAAATCAGCAGCGCTCAAGAACTCAAGTCGGTGGTCCGAACGATGAAAGGGCTCGCTGCCGCGAGCATTGCTCAATACGAGCGAGCGGTGCATTCGCTTGCCAACTATTATCGCGCGATCGAACTCGGCCTAGCCACCTGCTTTCGCGAAACCGTTCTCTCTTACGCGGGAGCGCAACAGGCAAAGGCACCAACCAGCAGCTATACCGGGGCAGTCGTTTTTGGCTCGGATCAGGGTTTGGTAGGTCAGTTCAACGATCACTTGGCGCGCTTCGTCGTCAGCGAACTGGATAAGCGACCCGGCGAGAAAGCCCTGTGGGCGGTTGGCGAGCGGATCTACGCAAGGCCGTGAAAGCGAATCGAGGTGATGTGCGGATCGTCTATTCACCGCTCGACGCGGTCAGAATCGCACGAGAAAATCCCGCTAAACAGGTTGTCTTCTTTGCCGTGGGATTCGAAACAACCGCCCCGGCAAATGCCATGGCTGTTTTTCAGGCATACCAACAGGGGCTGAACAATTTTTATTTGCTCGTATCCCATGTGCTTGTCCCGCCGGCGATGGAGGCGATTCTCTCGTCGCCAATGAATTGTGTGCAAGGATTTCTCGCGGCGGGCCACGTCTGTACCGTGATGGGGTTCACCGAATACGGACCGATCGCGCAAAAGTATCGGGTGCCGATTGTTGTTACCGGTTTCGAACCGCTAGACATTTTACAGGGCGCTTACATGTGCATTCAACAATTGGAGCAAGGTCGAGCCGAAGTCGAGAACCAGTACACCCGATCGGTCCGGCGCGAAGGCAACGAAACTGCGCAACGCCTGATCCGCGAGGTCTTCCGCGTCATCCCACGCAAATGGCGGGGCGTTGGGGAAATTCCGCAGAGCGGGTTTGCCCTCAGCGAAAAATACGCGGACTTCGACGCCGAGCGGCGTTTTGGTGTCACGGACTACTCGGCTGAGGAATCCAGCGACTGCATCAGCGGCTTGATTTTGCAGGGGGTGAAAAAGCCGCACGAGTGCCCGGCGTTCGGCACGCGCTGTACACCTGAGCACCCGCTTGGCGCCACGATGGTGTCGAGTGAAGGCGCCTGCGCGGCGTATTACCGATATCGCCGTGCGAGATTATGAATGACGACTTCGCTGCAAGCTGCCCGGTCCCCCTGCATGATTACCCACAGGTATTGCTCGCTCACGGCGGCGGGGGACGCCTGATGGATCAGTTGATTGCAAACATGTTCGCACCGGCCTTCGCCAACCCATTGCTGGCGCAGCGCCATGACGGCGCGGTCATCGACCTCGACGGTCGACGCTTGGCTTTTACGACCGATTCTTACGTTGTGCGCCCGCTCTTTTTCCCGGGCGGTGACATCGGCACGTTGGCCATTAACGGCACGGTAAACGACCTCGCGATGTGCGGAGCGCGCCCCTTGTATTTGAGTGCGGGTTTCATCATCGAAGAGGGCTTAGCGATGGAAACGCTCTGGCGGGTTATTCGATCCATGAAGCAAGCCGCCGCGGATGCAGGGATCCAGGTAGTCACCGGCGATACAAAAGTCGTGGACAAGGGCAAGGGCGACGAGCTTTTCATCAATACCGCAGGAATCGGGCGCGTCGATCACGAACGCGCGATCAGTCCTGCCGGGATTTGCCCAGGCGACGCCGTGTTGCTGAGCGGCGATATCGGTCGACATGGGATGGCGATTATGTCGGTGCGCGAAGGTCTGCAGTTCGAGAGCACCATTGAGAGCGACTGCGCGCCCCTGGCCGACCTTGTCCTGTCGCTGTTAGACGCAGGGATCGAGATTCACTGTCTGCGCGACCTGACCAGAGGTGGTCTGGCCAGTGCCTTGAACGAGATCGCCCAATGTGCTGGGAAGCGAATCGACATCTACCAAAGCGCAGTCCCGGTGCGCGAGGAAGTCCAGGGCGCCTGCGAAATCCTCGGGTTGAACCCGCTCTACGTCGCAAACGAAGGCCGCTTCGTGGCGTTTGTGCCTGCTCTCGATGTCGACTGCGCCCTTAAGCGGATGCGATCTCACGCACTGGCCGCTGAAGCTACGCAGATCGGCGTGGTAGCGGCCGACTCGCCTGGTTTAGTTACGCTTAAAAGTCAGATCGGCGCCCGCCGCATCCTCGATCTGCTCAGCGGCGAACAGCTTCCGCGCATCTGCTGACCGGCACTCAGCGAATCAAAGGGTGCCGCAATCCTTCGAGTCGTTGACTTCAGGTGGTAGCATCAACCGTCGTCAATGCACTTCCCGCTGCGGTTCGCAAAAAAAAACGGGAGCACTACTTCGCCACGGCACTCCCAGCCACCATAGCCTTGGGCTGCGCAGCCACCGATTGCCTCTCCCGCGCCTGAATGCCGCGCCAATATTTCTGTGGAACCATACCCATACCAATGATCGCGAGCTGACTAATGATAAAGGCCAGAAGCACACCAAAAGCCTGGTCCATGAAGCCGTAGGAGTGGAGACCAACCCCTAACATGTTCACGCCGAACCATGACAAGCTGGTAATGACATTGCCAAAAACCGTCATTACTGCGATGCCTCGCTCGCGGGCGTAGCCTCCCCATCGTGCGTGCAAGATGATCGCGTTCCACAGCACAATGAGAAGAGCTCCGTTCTCTTTTGGATCCCATCCCCAAAAACGTCCCCAGGATTGATCGGCCCAAATCCCGCCTAAGATAGTGCCAACGAAGCTGAACAAAGTAGCGAAACAGACAATTCCGTACATCATGCGGCCGAGCGACTTTGCCGTCGTCTCATCGAACGACTTCGTCAGCAATCCGCGAAAGATGTAAATGATACCCAGAAAGCCGGCGAGAAATGTTGCCGAGTAACCTAGGGTAACCATGACCACGTGAGTCGCAAGCCACACGTTCGTATCCAGCACGGCACGCAGCATTTCGAGGGTGTCACCATCCAATTGCAAGTTCTGAGCGATCAACAAGGTCACAAACCCGAGCGCTGAAGCGCACACACTGCCAATTCCGTTTTTGTAGAAACCTTCGAGGAAAAGGCAGAAAAACACGGCCCCCCATCCGACAAAAATCGACGAGCTGTACAGGTTGGTAACGGGTGGCCGGCCCTGTAAATACATCCTTGTGACAAGCCCAGCCGTGTGAAGAAGAAACGTAAATAGGAGAAGAATGACAGCAGTCTTCCTCAAAGTTTTCGGCCACTTCAGCCAAGAGACCAGAGCCAAAACGAAGACAATGAGATATAAAGCCATCGCCTGGCGAAATGGCTGGGCTTGATTAAACAAGAACTCTAGATGAGGTCGATTGAGCTCCTTCGGGATTGTTTTCTCAAGATACTGATTATATTCGTTTACCGTCTGGTTGAATCCGTCTGCATCCCCGCTCCGATAAAGTGAAATGAGCCGTCCGTAAATCATGGCTGGATAGGGCACTTTTCCGGAGGCAACGGCAGTGAGGAGTGCTTCTGAAATGTGCTGCCAACGGTCAGTCTCTGTCGTCGCGGCTG
>JBAUZZ010000679.1:0-3154 GCA_049585495.1 Chthoniobacterales bacterium
CCTTAGAGATTTGTGAGCGACGCAGGCTCAGGCAGCAGAATTCTCCGGCTACGCCGAAAAAATTCTGCCGCTTTTTGGAGAGAAGAGTTTGAAAGCAGTTTGTTTTGATTCATTTATTTAAAACAGGCTCTTAAACAGGCGCGCAGTGTCTGTTTAAGAGCTATCTAGCCCGCAATAAGCGTGTGGATGCATATGGCGCGTGAGATTTGCGGGCTAGGGAGAAAAGGCGAGCACGCGTTCGGTTGGGACCTCTAAACGCACCCGTTCGCCTGGCGCGATTCGCCGCGCTGTTCGAGCATGCAGGAAGAACCCAGCCTCTGTCGAAATGTCGACCAGATAGTCGCGGACGCAGTACTCCACGATTTCAGCTTGACCAACGATCACGTTCCGCGGGTTGAGCTGGTTGGAGCTCGTCTGAGCTGTGCTAACGAGGATGTCGTCGGGTCGGATGGCGACGACGGCACGATGGGAGGTCAGCCGCTCTTGGGCAACGCCCTCGAGTTGGATCCCTGGTCCAGCCAGTAAAGCGCGGCGTTCTTCAACTTGCTCGAGACTAAGCTCGAGAATGTTGCGGTAGCCCATAAAGCGTGCAACCTGGAGGTTCGCCGGCCTGGATAGAGTTCTTCCGGTGAACCGATCTGCAGGGTGCGTCCCTCGCTCAACACCACGATTCGATCGGCCAAGGACAAGGCCTCATCCTGGTCGTGCGTCACGTAAATTGTCGTGCGCGAGCGCAGCATCAACCCGCCGACGAATCTCTTTCCGAAAAATTCCGCGCATCACCAAACCAAAACCGACGTTGCGGCACACGGTTAAATGCGGAAAAAGCGCATAGTTCTGGAAAACCATCCCGAAGCCGCGGCGCTCTGGACGCAACTGATCAATCCGTTGTTGATCCAGCCAAATACTTCCGTCCGTCAATTGCAGCAACCCGGCGAGGCAATTGAGCGCCGTCGACTTGCCGCAACCGGAAGGCCCAAGCAGGGCGAAAAACTCACCTGACTTGATCGTCAGGTCCAGCCCAGCCAATGCCACCGTGCTACCGAAGTTTCGGGGGTAGCCTCCTCTATTTAGCAGTTCTTTCCTGGTTGCGCACGGTCGATCATCTCTGCGGTTTGGCAAAAACCCGATTCAGCCTGCGAAGGGGACCTGGAATGCAAACTTCAGGGAACAGCTTGCAATAAGCGAATAATCCGCATTCTGAATGTTCCTCGGCGGCTGCCGAGGAAGCAACACAACCCTGGGGCGGGGCCTTGGGGAACGAATCCCGTCCACCTGCCTGGCATTCGAACTGCTTGGAATTGCCAAGCAGAGACGATCTATATGACAGGCATTTCCATTCTAACCATGTTTGCTGCTTCTGCTGTTGCGGTTGTCGTTTCAGTACTCTTTTATTTCGTTACCCGGGATCAGCAAAGACAGCGGCGACGGATAAAGGAGACCCGACAATATCTTCAGGCTCTTCACGAGCAAGCGGCGACGATCTCACGCCAGTTACGCGATCGCTGAGACCGGCCAAGGAAGCAAAGCCGTCCGTGATCCAGATCAAGTGAGGACCACGGTGGCTTTAAGACGGCAACGACCCTTCGGCACCGAGGACGGTCGGTCGCGGGCTAAAACGCTATTGAATTCGACGAATTTTTTCGGATACTGAAATTTGTGGCATTTGCCACGGTTCTTAGATTCCTCTTCCCCCGGAGGTGACCACATTATCCCGCGATGGGCTAGTCATTGGAGTGCTGGGCTTGGCGCTAGCTTTCGCCCTTTTTTATGAGCAATTACGTCTCCAGTTCGCAGGCACAAATCAAACGGGAAGCGTTCCATTGTACTATCGACGGTTCGCAAGTTGATCTTTACACGCTGAAGCACGCAAGTGGACTTGAGGCCAATATCACCAACTATGGTGGGATCGTCGTTTCGCTGGCGGTACCGAATAGAAATGGAAAACTCGGCGATGTGGTGCTTGGCTACGACAACCTCAACGATTACATCCGCCACACGCCGTACTTTGGCGCCTTGATCGGTCGCTATGGCAACCGGATCGCCAAGGGCAGATTCACAATCGGCGGCGTTGCGTACCAACTGGCGCAGAACAACGACTCGAACGCCCTCCACGGTGGTCGCAAGGGGTTCGATAAGGTGGTCTGGCAAGCTGAAAAAGTCGACGGCACTGGCGGATCGCGCCTCACGTTGACCTACCTGAGTAAAGATGGGGAAGAAAATTATCCCGGCGCCCTCAAGTGTACGGTCACTTACGCTCTGACCAACAAGAGCGAGTTGAAGATCGACTACGCCGCGGAGACAGATAAGCCGACCTTCGTCAATCTCACGCACCATTCCTACTTCAACCTGAAAGATGGCGGAGCCAGCGACATCTTAGGACACGAACTAATGATAAAGGCTAGTAAGTTCACGCCTGTTGACAGAGGTCTGATTCCGACCGGCGAGCTGAGAGCCGTCTCCGGCACTCCATTCGATTTCAATCAGCCGATGGCGATCGGAGCCCGGGTCGACAACGACGATGAACAGCTAAAGTTTGGCAAGGGTTACGATCATAACTGGGTGCTCGACCGGCACGGAAAGAATTTGGAGTTGATCGCTTCGGTTTATGAGCCGACGTCGGGAAGATTCATGGAAGTCCTGACGACCGAACCGGGCCTGCAATTTTATTGCGGCAACCTGCTCGACGGCACGAACAAGGGCAAGGGTGGTACCGTTTACCGCCGCCGGACTGGTCTATGCCTGGAGACCCAGCACTTTCCCGATTCACCAAACCACCCGGACTTCCCCACAACGGAACTGAAGCCTGGCGAGAAGTACACGCAAGCGACGGTTTACCGTTTCTCGACGAAGTAGCTTCGTTCTTACGATTTTCGACAGGAATGACGGTAGGGCGAATCCGCCGCGGCGGATTGGCCTAAACCGCAAATGTTGTTAGCCCCTTGAGGCTCATTTGTCCCGCTTTCGCGGGACGAATTCGCCCTACCAGCTTTCGGCGGCAAAAATTCTCTGCGGAAATGCACGATTAATTTTTTTGCCGTCCGTAAAAATACCTGACATCATCTCTTTGTTCAGTAACCCCCATAAGAAAATCCCATGAAAAAGATGAACCGTTCCTCCCGCACCGCACAAGAAGGTGTGGGACTCTCCCGGC
>JBAUZZ010000680.1:0-2850 GCA_049585495.1 Chthoniobacterales bacterium
TAGGGTCCTCTGCTTTGAGCCAAATGAAATTATCAGTCTGGAAAACAAGCAGTAAGACGGCTGCGAGAATTTTTTGCCGCTGAGGCGGTAGGGCGAATTCGTCCCGCGAAGCGTCGCGAGCGGGACAAATGAGCCTCAAGGGCTAACAACATTTGCGATTTAGGCTCATCCGCCGCGGCGGATTCGCCCTACCGTTCCGAAATTATGATACACCTTGTTTCATTTTTGTTTCGCGGTAGAGGTGCTCGCCCTCCTTCCGCTTTGACGTCGCTGGAAACCTGTTCAGTGATCGCGCAGCGACAGTTCACTGGATTTGCGATTCGAAGTTCGCCTCTGGGATCAGAAATGGATGAGGACGCCCGGTTTTTTTCCGAGGCGAATCTGCCGCGCTTTCACCGCGCCCGGATCGAATGGAACCGCAGCTCGCCGAATTACTGGGTGCGGGATCAGCTTCCTGGCGTAGGCGTTGCCGTGACCTTTGGCGTCATCGCTGGTACAGCGGGCGTCGCAGCTGGCTCTTGCGGGGCAGCCATGGGCGAAGGGGAAGTTGCCGGCATGACGGCAGGCGATGCCGCCGGGGAAGGAGTTGTCTTCGCCGTGCTTGTCGCGCTTGGCCTTCTGACGTGGTGCCGATGCGTGGCGTGACTGGAGGACGTTCCCTGCCCAGCGTGTTCAAGCGTCTGTCCAGTCTTTCTGACGCCCTTACCGACGGTCCGTGCAGTGGCCTCTGCCCCATGTTTGACGGTCCGTCCGGTGGCTTCGGCGCCATGTTCAATCGTCTTCCCGGTTTTTTCCACCGGGTTCTGATCGTTCTGAGCAAGGCAAAGCGACAGCGGTAAACCCAGCGTCACACCTACAGCTAATGCTATCCGATTCACAAAGATAAATATCCTTCCTGCTTTAGTGATTTTATTAGCCACGATAGCTTATTCGGGTGCGATAACGCAATTTGGATAATTGCTGGCAAACGGGTAGGGGAAGATCCTATCCTGCCCTAAGGTGCAATTAGGCAGCGCAAGGGACTCATTTATTCGCCCCACGGGTCCGGGCCGCTTTTCTTGACGTCCTGGATCTCTCGGTCCGGCTTCGCTGGCGAGCGGCTGAACGCGCTTCTTTCGAGAGTGACGCTCTCGAAGCCGCCTGGCGGCCTTCCCGTCTGAGCGCCCTCGTAGTTGCCCGGGAACGTTTCGGCGAAGGTGATCTCCTCTCGCCTAGCTGCGCAGCCTCATATTCTCGTTGAGCCTTGCGACGTGTTTGTTCGGAAACGGCGCCTTTCTTCGGCGGTGGCAGCTTTACCCCAGCGCGACGCGCCTTGGACAGGCCGATAGCAATCGCTTGTTTGGTTGAGCGCGCGCCGTGCTCGCCCTCGCGGATATGTTCGATCTCTTCGCGGACAAATTCACCCGCTTGGGTAGAAGGCGCCTTGCCTTCTCGCTTGGCCTGGCGGACGCGTTCGACAGTTCTTTTCTCGGGCATAACAGGTTAAGTTCGCGCCGGCAGCGAGGAATGGTTGTATGAGATGAACGTTGGAGCCGCTAGCGGCTCTTATTCGGAACTGCTTTGCTTTTTCCTGATAGATTGCGCCACATCGTGATCAGCAGCATTTTGAAGCTTTTTGGTGAGCGGCTCTGGAACGCGACCAACTTTTTGTGCAAATTCGCTTTTGATTCCGTTGGGTAAGGCCCGCGCCCCCTCCCCGCTACGTGTTGGCGATTTTTTTGAATGGCCTTTGTCGCTCCCGCATCCAGTGCTGCGGGTGTTTGCTTTGCGTCACTTATTTGCTCCGCTGCCGTTGCCGGCCGCAGACCTTCGCTCGAAGACGGTGTCGGTCCCAAGGCGAGCGCCATATCGGATCGTCCGACCGAAGCTTTTGGGGACCCGATGCTGCTCGAGGACGCTCCGAACGCTTCAGATTGAGCCGGAGCCGGCGTGGCGATGGCATTGGAAACGCCAGATTGTCTAGCCCCTTTGGCGAGAAGAATGACGCAAATGCACATTAAACCTGCGACGATGAAAACACCAAAAAACGCGACGTATTCCACTAACGTGCGTTCTCCTTCTTGGAATAACCACTTCATTTTATGCGATTCCAGATCTAGAAAAGAATTGCGGTATCAGAAGCAACCCGGATTTCTTCCCTCGAAATCGAGCGGCGCCAACAAGCTGGATGTGCAGGCTCTCATTTCACGTGCGCTAGCACCAGAGAAACTGCCAATCCTGATGGAACGCTCAGGGCCATGCCCGACGGTCAAAGCTGGTTGCCTGCACGATGTGCATTTGTATGGATAAACTTCAGTTTAAAGGCTCTTGGAACGAGCTCAAAGGTAAGCTTAAACAGCACTATGGCAATCTCACCGACGATGACTTGACCTACTCTGAGGGTAAGGAAGACGAATTCCTCGGGCGGCTTCAAAAGAAACTGGGCCAGGGCAAAGATGAATTGCGAAAGATGATCGAGCGCCTTTAGCCCCAACCCCCGAAATTGCCTTGGAGGGCGGCGCTCCGTCGCCGCCGAATCCTACCCAACGCTGGACGGAAGCTCCGGCCCTGCCGAATTTTGGCCCAGTGTTCGGTAGAGTCGCTTCGGAGAAGCAAACCTACCAGATCAGGGAGCCAGATCTGGGCTAAGTCCCGCCCGCAACGCTTTCGTGTAGCGATGCGGGCGGGTCGCTTACGCCTTCAGCGTGCATTGAATTAACGCCTAGGAAAGGTTAAATCATCAGTCTTCGCGTTATGCGCAACGTTAAACTGATCTCGGCTTCGGTGTTGGCTGTTTTAGCAGCAATCCTTGTCCTGCAGAACAGGGAACCGGTGGCAACACACTTATTATTTGCAACTGTCGTGATGCCT
>JBAUZZ010000681.1:0-5318 GCA_049585495.1 Chthoniobacterales bacterium
TCACTCGAAATGCCTTTCTTCCTTGGTCTGGTTAGCTTTTGCACTTCCCAGCAAACCAAGCATTGAAGCGCATTTCGAGCATTTTTGTCCCTTCATGCGGTTAAAATCACGCTTCCTTAAGGACTAGCGGCACAAAGAAATTCGAAGTTGGTGAGAATCTTGATAATTCCAGTGATGTTTCTTGTGCAGTAGACTTGTTTGGTCCCACCGATTTTACTGCGCCTGAAATGGAAGCTGATGGAGGCGCTCATGCCCTTTTCGGCGGCACGGCCAAGGACCATATGGAGTTGGCTCGCTCAGCGAGTCCGATCTATTACATTCATCCGGACCGACCACCGATCATGGTCATACACGGCACGGCCGACCATCTAGTACCTTTTTTGCAAGGTGAGCGTTTTGTGGATGCAATGGAGAAGGCCGGAGCTCCATTCTACTTTCACACGGTTGTAGGCGCGGGACACAACCCCTACTTCGGGCTTAACTTCAACTCATCAGGGACTAATTTTGAGGGCTCTGGGGGCGGGACAGGTATTTTCGAAGACCGGTCAGTAGAACCGCTCATCTTTGCTTTCTTCCGCCACTACCTTCTCGAGGGTAACAAAAATTTGTTTACAGGTGAGGGCGTTAGTAATCTTGCAGGCACAACGGCAGCCAGCCTGCATCAATAAAAACAAGTGATCGAGCAGTAGCTGCTATCGCTCTGGAAATGCGGCATTTTGCTCAGGCTAAACAGGAAGACCCGTGGGATCAGGCTCGACGACGACAGCCTCTGGTTCGGAATCGAAAACAAGGTTGTAACGTGGCTCGCCGATGTCTGGGCCGACAGACACTTGAGCGAGAAGCTGTTTCCGCGAGCCAAGCAAGCGATCAGGAAGTCGTTGAGCGCGGAACGAGAAAACATCAGGCAGCGGATTTCGCGTGCTTGCCTCCAGCCGGCCCATAAATTCCGGAAACGTTGCCGATCACTACGATGAGCTCAACACGTTCAAATTAAATCCCGATGAAAACGAACCTAGCACTTTTCTTCTTTCCGCACGCCCTCCTCGGCTTCGCTTTAATGCCGGCCGTTGCTCAAACCCCGACTCCGGTGCCCACAGCGACTCTTGCTCCCGCCCCTGCGGCAACGCCTACGGCCCCGTTGAGAGATCGCTTAACCCAGGTGCTGCCCGATAAGCGGGTAACTTTCCGGCTCTTAGCGCCGAAGGCCAATGCCGTGGCCGTTATTGTCGGCATCAAGAGCGGTCCGTACGAGACCCAAGGGTCGACGACCGTTGAGATGACGAAGGATGCCAACGGCCTCTGGAGCGCGACGTTGGGCCCCTTAGAACCGAACCTTTACGAGTACCAATTCAACCTGGATGGACGCAAAATTACAGACCCAGGCAATGACATGCCTAAACCGCAGCGGCAGGTTGACACGAGCCTGCTGTTAATCCCCGGTACCCCACCTGATTTCTTGGACATCCAAAGCGGTGCGCATGGAACAATACGCGATGAGACCTACTTTTCGACTACGCTTGGCAAGAACCGACGGCTTTTGGTCTACACCCCGCCGAGCTATGACCGCTCTCACGCAACCTTACCCGTTCTTTACCTGTACCACGGGTTCTGGGACACCCGCTACTCATGGGTCACTGAAGGGAGGCTCGCGCAAATTCTGGACAACCTGCTAGCTGAAGGAAATGCGGTTCCGATGATCGTAGTCGTCCCGGAAGCGCACGCATTACCTCCTGAAGATATTCTTGGCACGGACAACACACCTTATTTGGCGAAAAATCAGCAGGCAGTCGACGATGAACTCTTCCACGACATCATCCCTTTTATCGACACCCACTATAACATCAGCGATGAGCCTCAGGAGCGAGCCATTGCTGGGTTATCGATGGGCGGCCTTCAGGCGATCGAGACCGGAATCGTGCACTTGGGCTATTTTCGTTGGATCGGTGCCTTTAGCCCTGGCGTTCGTCCTGCGGCGCTCTCCGACGAGTTTAAAAACGCTTTAGTGAAGCGGGAAAAGATCAATAAGAATCTGCTCCTTTTCGAGATCGTTACGGGCGATGACGATAAAATCGTCGGAGAAGACGTAACGAAGTTCGAGGACCAGCTAAAGCAAGCAAACATCGGACATACCTATACAGTCTTGCCCGGCGGAACCCATAGCATGTTCGTCTGGCGACCGGCGCTCTATGATTTTTTGCAAAAAGTTTTCAAACCTGAACCCGCCGATTGAGCATCGTCCCCACGACGCGTTGGGCCTCTGACAGCGGTGGTTGTTTTAGTTTAGTTGATACCAGCTCATCGGGTCATTTGTGCTCGGCTCTACTGTCACAAGGGGTCGGGCTCACCCCACTTGACCTCGACCAGCAGGGAGTGTGGACGAGCGAGCGCCCCTTTCGCGAGTGTCGTTGATTTGGCACCGCATGGACCTAGTCGCTGAAATCAACGTGCTTCTCGAAAACGATTATGCCATTGTCATTTCTAACAATGTTATAGCCGTGCAGGCCGTCGCCATTCTGCTCAAAATTGTACGTACCTTCGGCGCCCGGGTAACCCTTCACACTCAAGATCGCCTCGCGGATCTTCTGGGCATCGAGACTCTGAGCCTTATTGATGGCAAGCGCCAACACATGAACCGTGTCATACGCCCATGAAGCGAAGAAGTCCGGCGCCGACTTGTATGCGGCCTCGTACTTGGCGGCAAATTCCTTTGCCGCCATACTCGAGTCCCGGTTGAAATCGACGGCCGCATAGGAGCCGTAGAGCGCCGGTCCGGCGAGCTTGAGAGAGGTCGCGGCCGCCGTCGTAGGCGAACCGATCCAAGGAATTTGGACGCCCAGCTCCCTAAGATGCTTGGCGAAGACGGCCAAATCGAAGTCGAAGGTCATAAAGGTACCTATGACATCGGCACCTGACTGTTTGATCGCAAGCACCGCAGAAGTGGCGTCCTGCGAGGGCCAAGCGTTGGTGTAGCCTCAAACCAGCACGGGTTTAACACCCATGCCGTTGAGCACCTTGAGTAGCTCCTTCATGCCGCTAATGCCGAATTGATCCACCGAGTGTACAATCGCCCACTTCTTCTTGGCGAGCGTCGTGACGCCGTAGGCACCTATTACACGCGCAGAGTAGATGTCGTTAGGGCGGAAGCGGAACAGCCATGGATTGCCCATGTGGGTAAGATCAGGGTCGGTGCCGCCGACCATCACTGGCTTGCCGAGCTTCTGGATGTCCTCCGCAATGGCATGGATCTCAGTGCTGCGGATAGGACCGATAAAGGCGGGAATGTCCTTTTGCGCAGCGAGTTTCCTAAAGGCCTGCAGTCCGCCCGGGTTGGTCGTCTGGTCATCTTCCATGACTAGCGCGATTTGCCGGCCGAGCACGCCGCCAGCCTTGTTCACCTCGTCGATCGCAAGTTCAGTGCCCTGAATCTGGTAACGCCCGGAATCGGCGCCTGGGCCGCTAAGCGGGGCCACCATGCCGATCTTCTGGAGCTCTGCGCCGGGCGCGAAACAGGCAAGCATTGTCACGGTGCCCGCTACGAAGATTGTTCCGCTTATATTACGTTTCCACATGGTCAATTTCTTCCTAGGAAGAGTTATCACTATTCTCGTCTGGGATTCTTGAGTTAATAGGGCATGTGCCATCGAAGGCCGAAATTTAGGCGAAGTTAGTTGTTCCTGATGGCACGCAGCCAAAAACCGAGTCACTTGGTCTGTCGTCACGGCTTTCTTTTGGTCGGCCGGAGTGCTAACAAAAAGCGCGGCTGCGGCGTTTGCGAACTGGACCGCTTCCGCTACCGACATGCCGCTAGCCCAGCGAGCGGCGAGCGCGCCGATAAACACGTCGCCAGCGCCGTGGGTGTCGACCAATTTCACCGAATGTGCAGCTTTTGCATACACGGTCTTGTTGTTGAGCCCAGAAGCGCGCACCTTACATTTAGGCCTAAATAATAAACTATTTTGTGTATCGTGGGACCGCATTACCGATCGGACGACAAATCTAACTCGTCTTTGTAATATTTGCCGGCATCCGACACATTGTCCTTAGTGATGAGTTTGACGGGCGCATAGATGTTTTGCGGCACTGTCTCACCGTTCAGTTTTTGACCAGCGTCTCAATGGCGATGTAAGCCATGGCGTCTGGATACTGTGCCACCGTCCCGGCAAGCAGACCCTGCTTAAGCGCATCGATGGCATCGTGGATTCCGTCTACACTCACGACGACTATCTTTCCGGTCGCGCCCGCCGCTTTCACCGCACTAACTACTCCCAGCGCCATGTCGTCGTTTGCGACGAAGATCGCCTTTAAGGTAGGGTCACTTTTCAACATTGTCGTCGCGAGCTCGTCGACCTTTTTGCGATTCCAGTTTGCGGGTTGACTCGCGACGATGTTAAGTCCCCCCTCCTTCGCAGCGTTGGTAAAACCTCACTGCTGTTCAGTGGCGACACAGGCGGTGGCTTAGTAGCCAATGGTGAAGCGCTCCCTTTGGTGCTGGGGATTCTCGAGTTCGTCTACGAGGGCGATCGCATAGTCCTCGAAGGAAATACGGCTGTTACCCTGTGCGTCGGTGATAAGGTCGTCTTTGCCCAAACGGAATTTTCCTGTGCGTTCACCGGGCTCAAAGAATCCGGCCGGGCTGAAGTACGTCCAATTGATGCTGCTCTGTTTCAGGTTCCTTAACACTTGAATGTGAGCGTCTACGATCGGGATCAATTCCTTAGGAAGGTGTCCGGACTCGCGCACTGTGACGCCCGGTGCGACGAAGAGGCTGCCTGCTCCGCCGACTACGACGAGGCGAGGTCCACCGGCTTGTTCGATGCCTTGAACGAGGCAGTCCGTAGCGGCGATGATCTCAGTAGTTTTGTCGGGCGGCGGCCCGTACGCGGAGACAACGGCATCTGCCCCCTTTACGATTCTGGCGACCTTTGCTGGATCGCTGAGGTCGCTTTGGACTACGCTGACGTTCTTGAATTTTTGCACCTTCTCTGGAGTCCGCGCTACAGCGGTGACACTGTGACCGCGATCGACCAGTTCCTTCAGAATAACGCTTCCTGCCTTGCCTGTGGCTCCGTAGAGAACGACTCTCATGTTGATTTCTCCTTTAATGTTGAGTGCGGGTTGATGGATGTGGAACAACCGTAATCTTAATCTGCGAGCAAGTCACGGATGCGCTGGGCTTCGACACGGGCGCCTCCATTGAGAGAATCCAGACTGACTTCTACAAAACTATCGATACCGATCTGCATTGTGCCTTAATTCAACCCTAGAATAGATTGACATAGAATATATTGATGTCAATATAAACTCAGACGATGCCACGC
>JBAUZZ010000682.1:0-27953 GCA_049585495.1 Chthoniobacterales bacterium
TGCCTTCTCGTAGTTGTTCACTTGGGTGTTCTCCTGTGGCTAGTGTTTCTTTTTTTCAAGCGTGGATCGTGGCCGATCCACACCAGGAGAACCACCCTTTTTTCAACTAAACTCGGGACAAGGCCTACTGACTACTGACTACTGACCACTGACTACCGATCCCTCAACGCTGACTCCAGCGCATGCCAGCCTAGCGTCGCACACTTCAGACGCTGAGGAAATTTTTTGACTCCCTCCAACGCTCGCAGATTCCCCAGGCGCGCCGAACCCTCGGCATTCCTGGTCAAGAAATCGAGAAACTCCTGCTCAAGCTCCAGCGCTTCACGGGTACTTTTGCTCTTGACCTGGACCGTCATCAGAGAGGTCGAAGCAGTACAAATCGCACAAGCCTGTCCCGTAAACCGGATCTCCAGGATCCGACCATCGTCGGAGGTGTGGACGAAAACGGTTACGGCATCGCCACAGGCCGGATTAGTTCCTTCTCCCTTCAGGAACGGCGGCGCAAGCTCACCAAAATTTCGCGGGCGCTTACAGTGGTCCAGAATGATCGTCTGATAGAGATCGTCGATTTCCATTTCGCACTAGCCTGCATCGCTCATCCGCCGAGGCGGACGAGCGATGCAGGCTAATCACCAAAGTATTTCCTGGCCGAGCGCAACACGGATACCAGCACATCGATTTCCTCTTCAGTGTTGTAAAAATAGAAACTTGCCCGGGCGGTGGCGTGGTATCCGAGCTTCCGAATGAGCGGCTGGTTACAATGATGCCCTCCCCGAAGAGCGATGCCAAACTGATCCGCGTAAGCTACCAAGTCGTGCGCGTGAATCTGGCCAATCACAAAACTCACGATCCCGGCCCGCCCCTCTCTCGGACCCAGGATGCGGATGCCGGGAATTTCAGCCAGCTTTTCCACAGCGAGCCGTCCGAAGTGGTGGTCGTTAGCTTCAATCGCAGGCCGACCGACGCCGTCGAGATAATCGAGCGCCGTTCGTAGAGCGATCGCTCCGGCTATGTGTGGAGTTCCTGCTTCGAATCGGTGTGGCGCCGGTTTCCAGGTGGCAGACTCGTAACTCACGCCGGAGATCATTTCGCCCCCGACTTGATATGGCTCGATGGCGTTGAGCAATTCCGGTCTTCCGTAGAGTACCCCGATACCGGTCGGACCGCAGCATTTGTGACCGGAGAAAGCGAGGAAATCGCAGCCGATAGATTGAACGTCAATCGGAGCATGCCCGGCACTTTGCGCAGCATCCAGGAGGGTTACTGTCCCGTACTTACGCGCGAGCCGGCAGACCTCGCCGGCCGGGTTGACGCAGCCGAGCGAATTTGAAATATGGGTGAAAGCGAGAAGCCGCACCGGCGCACCGGCCAGCCGCTTTTCGAGGACCTGCCAGTTGACGGAACTCTCGGCGCCTTCAACGGGAAGATACTCGAGCTTTGCTCCGGTCCGCCGAGCAACAAGCTGCCACGGAATCAGATTGGCGTGATGTTCCATTTCGGTAATCAATATGCAATCACCCCCTCGTAACACGTTGCCGGCCCATGCCGAGGCTATGAGATTAATCGATTCGGTTGTGCCCCGGGTGAAAACGATCGAGTCCGGCGAAGGCGCATTGAGGAAACTTGCGACGCGGTTTCGGGCAGCTTCGTACAGAGCGGTGGCTCGCGAGCTCAGTGCGTGGATGCCTCGATGAACGTTGGCGTGATCCTCCCGATAGTAACGGGAAAGCTCGTCAATGACACACTGTGGCCGCTGGGTCGAGGCAGCGTTGTCCAAGTAAACCAGGGGGTGTCCATGGACCTCCTGATCGAGAATCGGAAAGTCTCGCCGGAACCGAGCCGCTAGGAGGTGCGGTGACACGGCGTCAATTTCAAGCCACGGACCCTGCCTTGCAAGCGGCTTGAGCGGTCTGACCGGTTTACGTAGTGTGAGTATCAGTGCAAGAGTCAGGGTCAGAAAGAAGGCTGATGAAGGTTACGGATGAGAGGCTGGCTCGCCACCAGCTACCTCAACTGGCACAGACACTCTTTTAGCCCGCTTAGAGTATGGATCCCATCGCCTATGGCCTTCCCCATCGGGAGCCCTTCATCTTTATCGATTCGGTCGAAAAACTCGAGCGAGGGGTCTATGCGGAGTCTTCGAAATCGTTCAGCGGCGATGAACCATTTTTCGCTGGCCACTTTCCCGGGAATGCGATCGTGCCGGGTGTTCTCTTAACAGAAGGAATGGCCCAGACTGCAGGTATTGCGGTCGGAGGTCCTGACCAGACATTTCTTCTGACTGCAATTAGATCGATGAAATTTATGCGTGTGGTCCGACCGCGGGAGAACATTCGCTTTGTGGCAAAGAAGCTCGGCGAGGTCGGAGGCTTGGTGCAATGTGCCGTTACAACTCGCGTAGGCGACGCTTTGGTTGCCGAGGGCGAGTTAATTCTGGCACGAACGGAAAAATGAACATCTACCGTGGATTGGGGTCTGACACAGCTGAATCATGAAAATCTTTGCTATTCTCGGCGCAGTTTTTGGGTTGGCGGTCTCTACAGCCGGCATTCTGCATGCACAGGCTGCGGGCCCGCAGACGGGTGATCCACTTCCGCAACTGTCGCTGAACTACCTGGGAAGCCAGCCGGATCTGAGTGGCAAGCCGCTTGTGGTGGAATTCTGGGCCACGTGGTGCCCGCCGTGCCTGAAGAGCGTTCCCCACCTGAACGATGTCTACAACAAATACAAGGCCAAGGGACTCCAGATTGTTGGAATCACCGACGAGGATGAAGCAACAGTTAAAAAGTTCCAGGAGAGAGTCCCGATGAGTTATACCGTTGCGATCAACGCTCCTAAGGACTTGTACGAACAATTTGGCATTACAGGAATCCCGCAGGCTTATCTGGTGGATAAGAGTGGGAAGATCGTCTGGATCGGTCATCCTCTGGAACTAACGGATAAGGAGATCCAAAGGGTTCTCGAGTAACGATCTGTAGGGTGCCCGGCTCAGGCGCTCGGTGTGGGGTCCGGTGTTCGCGCCAGGCCCGCTTCCAATACAATGCAAATATCTGCGCTGGAATGGAATCCACTATCCCTCTTGCACAAAAGGATTGGAGCGCTTTTCTTCGCCGATGGTTGTAGCGGGTCCGTGGCCAGGCAGCACCCGCGTCTCGTTCGGCAGCCGGAAAACTTTCGTCTTGATTCCATGGACGAGAAGTTCAGAATCGCCGCCCGGCAAATCACTGCGCCCGATGCTCCCGGCAAACAGAACATCTCCTCCAAATAGTAAACCGTGGTCCCTCGTGTAAAAGCAGAGACTGCCTGGACAGTGACCGGGCACCAGGAGCACCTGGAAATTGAGACCCAGAAATTCCGAGTTTTCCGATTCTTCGACCAGGAAATCAGGCGCAACCGTTTCGGCTTCCAGGAAAAATCCGAACTTTTTGAAGAAATCAGGATCAGTAATCAATGGGAGACCGGCTTCGTGGTAGGCGACCGGGCAGCGAAAGTACCGCTTGATTTTTGCCGCATCTTCAATGTGGTCGACGTGCCCGTGGGTAATGAGCAACAGCCGAGGAGCCAGTCCATTTTTCTTTAACCAATCTAGTGTTCCGGTCGGGGCGTCGATCAACAGGTCTCCGTCTGGCGCTCGAACGAGATAACAGTTCGTATCAAAGATACCGCCAATAAAAGTTTGAAACTGAAGCATACTGAAGGGACATTCCTCCCAATTTGGATCCGCTAAGAAAAAATTTTATCTTTCGCAAGAAGACTTTTGTCAACGAGTACTCCGGCCGCCGCATGAAAACCTTACGCATCGCCGCTAGCGCGGCTTTTTTCTGTCTCATCACGAGTTGTCTTCTCGGTCAGCAGAAGCTGACGAGCAAAGCCGGTGGCGCGGATCCTCGGCAAGTCGCCATTACCGTTGGGAAGCTGCTGGAACAAGGCCATTACACGAAACAAAAACTCGACGACCAGTTATCCGCAAAGGTCTTGGATACTTACCTGGAAAACCTCGATTACACGAAGCTGTTTTTTACGCAGGAGGACATCGATCAGATTCATCAAAAATACGCCAGAACCTTGGCTGAAGGACTGTTGGTCGGTGATGTCCAGCCCGCCCGCGACATTTACAGCATATTCAAACAGCGGGTTGAGGATCGTGTTGGTAAAGTTCGGCAGCTGCTAAAGAAAGATTACGCCTTCAAAAGCAATCGGACGGTTGCACTCGATCGACGCAAGGAAGCATGGCCGGCCAACATGGCTGACGCCGATGCGTTGTGGAGAGACCGCATCGAGGGCGAACTTCTTCAGGAGAAGCTGAACAAGTTTGCCTTGGAGCCCGGCCCAAAAGTTGTCGGTAAGCGCTACGACACCCTTTTGAAGAACTTGGAAGAACGGGACGATAATGACGTTCTCCAGATCTTCCTGAATTCTGTCGCTCAGACTTATGACCCCCACTCGGAATATCTGGGCAGGGCAGATCTCGATAACTTTGAAATCAATATGCGGCTTTCCTTGACCGGGATTGGCGCAGAGCTCCGGTCGGAAGACGGGTATGCGAAAGTAGCTCGAGTCTTAACCGGTGGTCCTGCGCAACTCAGCGGAAAGATCAGCGTTGGAGACCGTATCGCAGCGGTTGCCCAAGGGAACAACGGCTTCGTCGATGCTGTAGATATGAAGCTCGACAAGGTGGTCGACATGATTCGTGGCAGGAAGGGCAGCGTTGTTCGTCTCCAGATCATTCCGGCGAATGCGACTGATCCCTCCAAGCGCAAGGTGGTCGAACTCGTGCGCGATGATGTAAAGCTCACCGAGCAGGAGGCAAAGGCGGAAGTTATCGAACGAGACTTGCCTGATGGGTCTGTTCAGAGGCTTGGCTGGATGACTTTGCCTTCCTTTTATCAGGACATGGAACGCTCAAGAAGTGGCAAGAGCGTATCCCGTGATGTCACGTTGCTGCTGAAACGTCTGCAGAAGGAGAATATCCAAGGATTGGTGGTTGACCTCAGGCGCGACGGCGGCGGCTCACTCGACGAGGCGATCAAGACCGTCGGGCTCTTTATCACCCAGGGGCCAGTAGTCCAGGTCAAAGACGCAAACGGCGATATCGACGTCTTGAAGGACCGCGGCCCGAGCGTGCTGTACGGCGGACCGATGATCGTTTTGGTCAATAAGCTTAGCGCCTCAGCGAGCGAAATTTTCGCTGCGGCCATGCAAGACTACGGTCGCGCCTTGATCGTAGGAGATTCGAGCACGTTTGGCAAAGGCACAGTCCAGACGATGCTGGAGCTCGGTCGCTTTATGCCGATGCTTGGCGGCTCGCCCAACGACGCTGGAGCACTGAAACTGACAGTTCAGAAGTTCTATCGGGTAGCTGGAGGTTCGACGCAGTTGCGCGGCGTGGTCTCGGACATTCCGCTGCCATCGCTGACCGATAATGCCGAATTCGGAGAGTCAGCTTTGGAACATCCGCTCCCTTACGACGAAGTGGAGCCCGCTCCAATTGACGTGGTCGCTAACCGCAAGCCTCTTTTCGTGGAGGATCTGAGGCAACGTTCTGCAAATCGCGTGAACCAGGACGCTCAATTCCAGGATGTCATCCAGGATGTCAAAGCAATGAATGACCGGCTGAAAAATAACCGGCTCTCCTTAAACGAGAAGACTCGCCGGGCGGAAATTGACAAGGAAACCGCCGACCGTGAGAAGGAGGAGTCGGACGGGAAGAAGGCTGATGGCAATGACCACGACAAGGTTTACCAGTTAACTTTAACGGACGTCGACAAGCCGCAGTTACAACTCTTAGATAAAACTGCCCAGGCCTCACCATCGCCCGCCGCCAAGGATAGCAAGCCGAAAATCGGAAAGCCTGGCGAAGAGCCGGCGAACCCGGAACTGGAGGATGATAGCAACGGCAGCGAAGCAGATGTGTATGACGCTCAGAAACGTGAGACGCTGAACATTCTCGCCGACCTGGTCGACCTGACCAAGTCGCCACGCACGGCGGGCCGCTGAAATCGTTGAGGCGCCGCGAACAGGGCGCCGCTACCAATTTCGGACGATTATGCTATTCTCCGGCTCGGACTATGACCAAGCGCCGCGCCTCCATCAGCCGCGAGACTTCTGAAACTGCGATCTCGATTGATCTCCTATTGGATGGTTCGGGAGCATCGTCGGTCAAGACGGGGATCCCGTTTTTCGATCACATGCTGACACTGTTCAGCAAACACAGCTTGTTCGACCTGCGGATTGAAGCGCGCGGCGATCTGGAAGTCGACTATCATCACACGGTCGAAGATACCGGCATCGTCCTTGGGAAATGTCTGAACCAGGCACTTGGCGAGAAGGCAGGGATCAAGCGATACGGTTGGGCTCTCCTCCCGATGGATGACGTCCTGGCACAGGTGGCAGTAGACCTCAGTGGACGCTCTGTCTTGGAATATCGTGTCCCCTCCAGCGTTCCGCAGATTGGAAACTTCGACTTTCAGCTCATCGAGGAATTTCTCCGCGCGCTGGCAACAAATGCGGGTCTGAATCTGCACGTTGAGCTGCGCTATGGCCACAACAACCACCACATAGCGGAAGCGATTTTCAAGGGCCTGGCCAGGGCACTGGACCAGGCGTGCCAATTTGATCCGCGCGTCGCGGGCGTTCCAAGCTCGAAAGGCTCGCTATAGCTCAACTCGATTTTTAGACAGCAGACGTGAAGACTTTGGACAGGACGGGAAGCGACGCCCAGTTGGCGGCCGGGTGGACCGATGGCTTCCGCACCTGGAAGGTGCGTCTACTATGCCCCGTGACCGGTACGAGGCACGAGCAGAGTAGCCGCAGCTTCCAGCTGCGATCGGCGCCGTGTCCGCATTGGCAAGGCGCAGTCCCATCTAATTAGGTTCTCTTTGTTTTCCGCATGCCGACACTAGCTCTCATAGACTACGGCTCGGGCAATTTGCGTAGCGTAACCAAGGCGCTGCAATTGGTCGGTGCACAAGTTCAGCGGATCGCCGACGGACCGCTTCCGGACGATGCAGCCGCAGTGGTGTTGCCAGGCGTTGGCGCCTTTGGCGACTCGGTAAAGCAACTCCGAAATCGGGGGTTATTCGACCAGGTGCGACATTGGGTAGCGGACGGCCGACGGTTCCTCGGGGTATGCCTCGGCTATCAGCTGCTTTTCGAGTCGAGTGAAGAATCCCCCGGTGTGCAAGGTTTTGGAATTCTCAAAGGCACGGTGCGCCGATTCCCGGTCACCGGATTAAAGGTTCCCCATATTGGCTGGAACCAAATCCACTGGGAAGCAGAAACGCGAACCATTCTCCCGGGGTTGCCCGAAGATCCTTTTGTTTACTTCGTTCATTCCTACTATCCAGAGCCGAGAGAAGCCTCTTTAATCGCGGCGACCGCGTGCTACGGAGTCCAGTTCGCCGCGGCCGTAGCCACCAAAACCTTGCTTGCGACTCAATTCCATCCGGAAAAGAGTCAACAGAGCGGTCTTGCCATTCTGCGCCAGTTTGTTAGCTCACTAGCATGATCATTTTGCCCGCAATCGATCTGCTGGATGGCAAAGTTGTGCGTTTGCGCCAAGGCAAGCTGGATCAAAAGACCGTTTATTCGGATGATCCACTCGGATTTGCCCAAAGATGGGAGGAAGAAGGCGGAAACTGCCTGCATGTGGTCGACCTGGACGCGGCGTTCACCGGTGAACAACGAAACCTGAGAATCGTCGAGAAGCTGGTGACCTCGCTCAACATTCCGGTCCAGGTAGGCGGCGGTATTCGATCGATTAAGGCTGCGAAAGAGCTCTTAAGTGTGGGTGCGGAACGGGTGGTCGTCGGCACAAAAGCCATTGAAGAACCCGAATTCCTCGATGAGCTCATTGATACCTTCGGGGGAGCTAAAATAGCGATGAGTGTCGATGCCAAGGACGGTAAAGTAGCTGTAAAAGGATGGGCAAAGCTGACCACATTGGACGCTATAGACTTTATTCGAAAGGCGGACAACCGGGGTGTAGGGACGGTCGTCTTCACCGACATTGCGACGGATGGCATGTTGTCGGGTCCCAACTTCCCGGCGCTGGAGAAGATTCTCGCGTATACGCGATGCCACATTGTTTCTAGCGGAGGTGTGGCAAATCTCGACCAGATTCGGCACTTGGCCTCCATGCCCCGGCTTTATGGGGCGATTATCGGCAAGGCGCTTTTCGACGGTACGGTTGACCTCGGAGAAGCAGTCGCGGCCGCAAACGCCGCCGCGGATGCGCGTGGAGCGGTCTAAAACTTAGCGTCAGTGTCGTTGGCAAGTATTTGCTTGCATAGGGCCATTTTGCAAGTAAGTACTTGCATGAGTCCTGCCCGACCTCAGCCCACTCCGGACCGCTCACGCAGCACATCCGCCGATCAGACCCGGCAGAGCTTACTGGTTGCCGCTGCTAAGGTGTTCTCCAGAGACGGGTTCCAGGCGGCTACCACCCGTGAGATTGCCAGAGAAGCGAATGTGAATGAAGTGACGCTCTTTCGGCACTTTCGGACCCGCACGGAGCTGCTCCGGGCCACTTTAGAAGGTGGTCTGGCGGCCGAGTTCGCTGCAATCGAAAAACATGGCTCTTGGAAGACGGACCTGCGAGCTGGCATCTCAAGTTACGTGCGCGAGTATAACGCGCTCCTCGAAAAAAAAGAGGCCCTCTCTCGCGCGCTGATTGCCGAGGCACGGCTGTTGCCGGACTCCGTCCGCGAGATGATCCTCGAACTGGTCAACCCGTTGAAACAGCAGCTCATTGCCCGCCTCTCCGAGGCTCAAGAGGCTGGTGTGGTTCGAAAGGACGTCAATCTCGCGTGCGCGGTCGACATCCTTCGGGACGCGCTTCACTCGGGAATGCTCGCGAGAACCGGCTGGGGCCGGCGCTCTTATTCCCTTGAGGAGTACCTGGACACCTTGATCGATACGTTCGTCCGGGGGATCGAGGCGGACAATCCGCAAGACTGAAAATGCATGCGATGGCTAAAGAACTTGAATTAGAAGATTCCCCCCCTCCTGCTCTCGACGAACGCCGCTCGATTTCTGCTCCGCGTCGAATTCGCGCCAGGCTAGGCCGGCGGGCGCTTTTTACCATCCTGGCTCTGCTGGGGCTGGGGGTGCTTACCGTGGCGGGCTTATATTGGTTCGCGCAAATTCAGTCGTATCAGTCCTCCGATGACGCTTTCATTGATGGTCATATCATCAATATTGCCCCGAAGATTGCCGGACGAGTTGATCAGGTGTTCGTCGATGATAACCAGGAGGTGGGAAAAAGGGACCGCCTCATCGAGATCGATCCTCGAGATTTCAACGCGGCTCTCCGGCAGAAACAGGCGGCTCTCCAGAGCTCCGGGGCGCAAGCGGCGGCCGTCGAGGCAACCGTTCAGCAGGCGCAAGCCCACGTGAAGACTCTGCAAGCGACGGTTGACTCAGACCGGGCAACGGCTGACGCGGATCGCGCGCAGAATGACAAAGCACAGAGCGACGAGCGACGGTACGAGGATTTATTCAAGAACAAGGTGGTTTCGCCTTCTGACGTCGACCAATACCGGGCGACAGCAAAGGCGGCGCAAGCAACGCTGGAGGCCGCTCTAAAAAAGGTTACGAGCGACCAGGCCCAGGTTGCCGAAGCACTCGCTCAGGTGAATACCTACCTGGCGCTTTACCAGAGCGTCCAGGCCCAGATTGGAGAAGCTGAAGCGAACGTACAGAGTGCACACTTGAATCAGTCCTATACTGAAATTCAAGCACCCGAAGATGGCCGGGTGACTCGCAAAGCGGTGGAGCCCGGTGATTACGTCCAGACCGGACAGACCATTTTGGCGCTGGTGCCGAAGAATGTCTGGGTGACCGCGAATTTTAAGGAGAATCAAATCGGCAAGATGCGACCGGGCCAGCCCGTCGAAATCGAAGTCGACGCATTGCACGGACTGAAGTTCAGGGGCCATATCGACAGCATCCAATCTGGAAGCGGAGCGCGTTTCAGCCTGCTTCCGCCCGAGAACGCTACTGGGAATTATGTAAAAGTCGTTCAGCGAGTGCCGGTGAAAATTCTGTTCGATACGGCACCGGACGTCGGCTTGCCTCTAGGTCCGGGCGAGTCGGCTGTGCCGACGGTGAAAGTGGAGGATTTTCATTATTCCTTGGCTCAGTTGTTGGTCGTCGCTGCGATTTTCGTCGCAGCGTCAATCCTGATCCTTAAAACGGGTTTGGGGCGACGATCAGAAAAGGTCCGAAGCTCAGGAAGCCGTTAATCAGGAGAGCCGGGAGCTCCGCCGTCTGCCTAAAAGGCGGCTGCGTGTTCCTGCCGAAGAGCTTGCCGCAAACCGATGGCAACAGCACACATCAATAGCACGTCAGGCACGTTAGATTGGCGCCCTAAAGCCAATCCGTGGCTCATTTCTATCGCCGTCATGCTTGGCACTTTTATGGAAGTGCTGGATACCTCCATTGCCAATGTCGCCTTACCTCATATTGCCGGGAATCTGTCCGCAAGCACTGACGAGGCGACCTGGGTTCTCACAAGCTATCTCGTCTCGAACGCTGTCGTTCTGCCGGCAACCGGTTGGTTAGGCCGATTCTTTGGACGACGCCGCTTCCTGATTAGTTGCATGATCATCTTCACGCTCGCGTCAGCACTTTGCGGGATGGCGAACAGTCTCGGGTTTCTGATCCTTGCGCGAATTCTACAAGGAGCTGGCGGTGGCGCTCTCCAACCAATCGCGCAGGCGGTGCTGTTCGAAAGCTTTCCGCCGGAAAAGCGTGGAACTGCGATGTCCTTTTATGCGATGGGAGTCGTCGTCGCGCCAATATTGGGGCCGACCGTGGGTGGTTGGTTAACCGACGATTTTTCCTGGCGATGGGCCTTTTATATTAACCTCCCCATCGGTATCCTCGCGGTTCTTCTCTGTTTCCTCTTCCTAGAGGATCCCCCCTATCTGAAGGACCAGAAAGCCGGCTCAATCGATTACATCGGCTTTGGTCTGCTCACCCTCTGGATCGCCTGCCTGCAGATCATGCTGGACAAGGGCCAAGACGAAGATTGGTTCTCTTCGAATTTCATCTGCTGCTTGGCAGTTGGGGCGGTTGTCGGTTTCATCGCGTTCTTAGTCTGGGAAATGCGAGTCAAAAACCCGATCGTCAATCTCCGCGTTTTGACCGATCGAAATCTTGCTGTCGGCGCCGGCTTGAATCTCGCCATCGGCGCAATTCTATACGGTACGACCTCGGTGCTGCCTCAGTTCCTGCAGAATCTGCTCGGCTACCCCGCATTCCAGTCAGGGCTGGTAATGAGTCCGCGGGGCATCGGAGCGATCATTGGAAGTGTAGTCTCCGGGCGAATCATGGCAAAGATCGACGGTCGCGCCTGGATGGTTGGCGGGGTGATGCTCCTGAGCTATTCGATGTTTTTGCTCGGTGGACTTACGCTCGAAGCCGCTCCGGCGAATGTCATCTGGCCCATCATCCTGAGCGGCTTTGCGGTTACTTCCATCTTCGTGCCAATGAGCACTTTTTCGATGACAACGATAAAACGCGAGTACACCGGGGACGCGACCGGTCTCACCAGTCTCCTGAGAAACCTGGGTGGAAGTATCGGTATCTCTGTGCTGACTACACTCATTTACCGAAGCTCGGTGACGCACCAGGCGCTGATGGTTGGGCATCTGACTCCTTTTGATGCTCCCTATCAGGAAAAGCTCCAGATCTTAAAAGGCGCGCTGGCGTCACAATCCGGCGCTACAACAGCGCAGGGCCAAGCTTATGGCGTGATTTACCAGACCCTGCACCAACAGGCTCAACTTTTCTCGTATATCGATCAGTTTCGGATGCTGATCATCGCATGCCTCTGTTGCGCCCCGCTGGTGCTGCTGCTCAAGAAGGGCCCGGAGGCAGCGCAGAAGCCTTCCATGAGCCACTGACGTGGATCCTTTGCTTTTCGAGTTGCGGATCGGTAGGGCGAGAATTTATTCGAGCCGATGCTCCGGTGATCGCCACGTCGACCGAAACAGTCATTCACACAAAAAAGAGCATCTATAACTAGGCTCGCGGGAAAGAGCTGTATCATTGGCTCGAATAAATTCTCGCCCTACCGATCCGCAACGCGGAACCCGGAACGGTGCCCCTGATCAGACGGAACGCAGCTGTCGATGGAGGCTCCAGAGCAACAGCACGAGAAACAGGACGGTAAATGCGTTAATGATCAGCGAATTGAACAGAAAAATATTGACTGTTTGACCCAGGTAGTGCTTCTCCGGCCCAAAAAACACGTTGCGCGGTTTTGCGGTGTAGTCCCTCTGCTTCATCTGCGCATCTGTCAGCATATCGGTAATCTTCCGATTCTGGAACATTTGCTCCGCAGACAGGATGTTTCCTTTCCGATCGAATTTGGATTTGTCGAGTGGCGCCCCTTTGATGACTCGATCAATCTCACGCAGCCTCTGCTCAACCTGGGCAGAGCTGTTTCCGCCTAAGCCGGACAGGATCGCAAGCGTCTCTTTCAGATCATCCAATCGGTCAAGCTGCGCATCGGTCAGGTGCGGCGCCTGAGCAAGTTCTTCAATCTTCCGAGTCAAATACTCCTGGCGCGAGTTATAAGGGTTGAGCCGGGCCTGGGCGTCAACGAGCGCCTCGTACGACCAACGCATTGGGATGAACTGACAGATAAGCGGCACTTCGACTTCAGACCCCTTCATCTTCTCATCCGGTTGCTGGTGGGTTTTCGCTACCTGATCGCGGGTAAGCACGTAGAGGAAATCGAGGTTGCGATTCATCTCCTCGTATTTAATTAACGCGCCGCCGAGAATGATCTGAGGGATCAACACGAGCGGAACAATGTTCGCGGCCGTCTTGGCATCATTCACGAGCGACGAGATCAACAGGCCACCAGCTACGCCGCCGATTGCTGTCGTGGCGATGAACCAGAGGTAGGGCCAGAACATCCCGCGGATCTGGAGAATCGCATTGCCAATTAAAATGAAGAGAACGCTCTGCACCACAGCAAACAGTGCGAGCGTGATGAACTTAGAGAGTACGTAGTAGGGGAGATGGATGTTCAGGTTCCGCTCGCGCTGCAAAATACTTCGGTCCCGGATGATATCATCGGCGCTATTGGTCAGGCCTAGAAACATGGCCACGACAAGCGATAGGAAGAGATAGGTGGGGATATGATAGGCCGCCGCAAAATCGTAGTTGTTCGTCTCCGCATACCGCAGCACGAACGCGATGAGCCCGGCCAGGAGCGGCGCTTCAACGATGGTTGTCCAGAGATTTGCTCGGTTTCGCAGCTTGCTGACAAATGCCCGTCGGAGGATCGTGCTGAACCGGACCCACTCGTCACGCCAACGGGGCGGTTCCTTTTTGTCGCTTGGCAAAGGCAGGAGTGTCGCCGGCTGCTGCCTGACGGCCACCTGTCGCATCTCCTGGATTAGGCGAAAAGACTCGTATTTATCGCGCCAGTAGTCAGGCGAATAGCGCCGCGATGGGGTGAGTTGGCCCTGAGTATTCTCTTCGTAAATGATATCGCCGCTCAGATCCCGCAACGGTGTTTCCAGGACGTCAAAAATGAACTCCGGTCGCGTAGTTCCGCAGGAAGGGCAACTTCCCAACTCAGTACCGAACTGCTGCTGGTGTTCGGCGGTCGCAAAATATTGCAGCATCTCCGGCGGTGTCCCGAAGAAAACGAGGCGACCGCCTTTGTCTAGCAAAGCTGCCTTGTGAAACATTTGGAAAATCTTCGAGGTGGGGGTGTGAATCGTCACCAGGACAATTTTATTGTGCGAAAGGCTGCGAATGATTTCGATCACGTGCTCGGAGTCTTTCGACGAGAGCCCTGAAGTCGGTTCGTCAAAGAGGTAGACATCGGCAGAGCTGATCATGTCCAGGCCGATGTTTAGGCGCTTGCGTTCCCCGCCGCTGAGGTTCTTCTTCACCGAGCTGCCCACCATGCTATCGCGGCGCTCCGATAGCCCCAGCTCGACCAGTTTACTGTCGATCCGGCGCATCCGATCCTTCGAAGACAGATGCGGCGACCGGATAGCAGCGGCGTAGTTGAGATTCTCCAAGATCGTGAGGTGCTCGTCGAACGCGTCGTCCTGTGGGATGTACGCGACGTAGGATCGCAATCCTTCCAGGTTATCGTAGAGTGACCTGCCGTTGAGCAATACCGAGCCGTGGGTCGGGATGTTTTGACCGCAGATCGCCTTCAGCAACGTGCTCTTCCCTGAACCGCTGGCGCCCATTACGCAGACCATTTCGCCGCGATTAACGGTGAGTGAGATTCCGTCCAGCGCAACTTCGCCCGTACGAAACCGGAACGACAGATCTCTGACCTCAAGATGCCGGATGATGTTGCGCTCTTCCTCGATAATCCGTTCGGAAAAATCACACCGGAGTACCTGCCCTGTGTCGATCCGGATGATGTCGCCATCGACCAAAGTTGCTGAGCTCCGGACGATCGTCTCACCCACCATGATCGGACGATCAGCCTGAAGAACCTCAAGAGTGCCGACCTTGCGGTCGTAATCACACGATATCTTCAGGAGCACATCGCCGCTGGTGCCAGGGCTTAGCAAAATATCGTCTTCTTCGAGTAGCGCCGGATTGTTCGACACCAGATATTTCGACTTTGAAGCTTTGAGCTGGAATCGGCCGCTCATTGCGCGCGCGCGGCGACGCAGGTCGAGGAGAGGCAGTTCCGCCGAGTTTTCGAAGATGATCCGATCTTCCAAGCCAGCCTCGACCATGGCGCCGGCTTTCAGATCGGTCCCGTCCAGCGACGCCGCGACATCCCTCAGCGCGCTCACCTTGACTTTCAATCCGAACTGAACTTCGAGGCGGCTGTCTCGGGTCCTCGATTTTTCGAGTTGGACTTCGTCATTTGCGTTAATGGCGACAAAAACATGAGGAAGCGAGACATTCTTCTTGGCATTGAAGTAGAAGACGAGATCCTGATAGGTGATGACTTGCTCGCCAACGATGATTCGCTGGCCGGGATAGATCCGGCAAAACTCTCCTGGTGCCAGTGTACGGCCCCTGACTGTGACTGGCCTTGAGCTGAGATTTTTGAAGAGGATCAACTCATGGTAGCGATAGGCCATCAGCCGTTCGCTTGGGCCCAATTCTTTGACCGGCACCTCTGCGGTTGGCACATCGCCGAAGATTATCGATTCCAAAGGGGAGGTGCCCCGCTGATAGACCGAAGAATCTGCGGTATCGGCAGCGTTGAGCTGATAGACGATGTCGATCGCCTGTGCCGCCATCCCGAGCTGCGACATGAAAGAGTAGTAAGCGATTACCTGCTCCTGCTGCATCCCGGCTTTTGAAATCAGGTCGTAGAGCTGAACACCCAACATAATCTTCCGGTCCTGACTCAACTCTTCGGCGAGACGCTTCGCCATCGTCGAGAGATCCTGGGGTTCATTCAACGCCTTTTGAAACAGAGACCGCAGCTCCGAGTAAACGGCCTCCGGGTAGTCGTAGCGAAGAAAACCGAGGCTCGAGTCAATCTCTTCTTCCAGGAGCCGGCCATCGACCTTGGAGAACCCGGCCAACACCTGGATCAGGAGCGGCAAGAGATTGCGGTTTTCGGATTTAGCCCGGCGCCTGCGGGCAAGCCGTCGCCAGGTCGTCGAGACCAGCGCATGTGCTTTCCTCGCAATCGGTCGTTTTACCGCCGGTGGTGCATCAAGTGTTTGAGCCATCGCCTCATCGAGGTTAGCTTCTTCGCTGAAGAGAAGCAACCAAGTGCATCCTTTCCTTGTAAAACGGCGAACGAACATGCGCCTTTCCTTGCCGCGCAGCGAGAATTCTTTTAGAATCAGTTGGTTCGCTCACTAAAATCCGGGTTATGGCTCTGATCTCCAGCTTCAGCGAGAATCGCCCAGTATCCTATTTTCGCGGCTACCCGATCTATTACGCCACTATTCTAACGATCGCGTATGGTCTCGGGGTTGTTCTCACCGCGGTTTTTGGAGCGGCGGGGCTATCCTTGGAACCGTTCGTGTTTACCCCGGAACGGTCGATCTGGGGTGGCCAGATTTGGCAGATCGTCACCTGCACTTTTGTCAATGAGCCTGGGTTTTTCTCGATCTTTGGCCTGCTTTTTATCTACTTGGCGGCAGTAGAGATCGAAAAATATATCGGCACCGTTCGGTTCCTCGCGTTGTACGGGTTGCTCCTTCTGTTGCCGCTCCTCACCCTCGCTGTCTGGACGCTGGTGTCCGGGCCGACCTACCCGTATTTTGGGAATACAATTGTTGCGGCCGGGTTCTTCATCGCCTTCTGCACCCTTTACCCGCACCTTCAGTGGTTCGGCGTGATCCATCTGAAATGGCTTGCCATAGTCAGTTTGGTACTGGGCTCACTTGTCTACCTAAGCCAGCGACAATGGGCCGCCTTGTTATTGCTTTGGGTAGTCTGCGCGTCATCGTTCGGTTACATTCGCTTCTTGCAGCACGGGGGTGAGCTGCCGCGGATTCCCAATTTGTTCCGGCGCCGTTCCCACCTACGCATTGTTCCCAAGCCGAAGGTTCGGAGTTCGCCGCCGGCAGTTGAGCTGAAGCAAAGCGACTCCACCGAATTGGACGAACTCTTGGAGAAGATTTCGAAACACGGTCTGGCGAGCCTTACCCACCAGGAACGCGCCGCGCTGGAACGGGCCCGAGAGAAGCTTCTGGAGAACGACCAGAAGTAATGGCCACTTCGATCGATCGCCTTCGTGATATCGTGGCAAAGTTGCGTGCTCCCGACGGTTGTCCATGGGATCGCGAACAGACCCATCAGACCCTTAAGGCTCATCTCCTGGAAGAATGCCACGAGGTGATAGATGCGATTGACGAGGGGGATAACGCAGGCCTGCAAGAGGAACTTGGCGACCTTCTGCTCCAAGTCGTGCTCCACTCGCAGATGGCCTCAGAGGAAGGCCGCTTCGATCTCGATCGTGTCGCTGACGTCATTTCCGATAAGTTGGTCCGACGCCATCCTCATGTGTTTGGACCGAATCGCCTCCCTGATAGCGAGGCTGTCCTGAAGCAATGGGATGTGATCAAGCGCGACGAAAAAAAGGAGCGGAAATCTATCTTAGATGGCATTCCCAAAGCTCTTCCGGCATTAGCGCGAGCGCAGAAACTGCAGGCCAGAGCAGCCCGTATCGGATTTGATTGGAACAAGGCTGCGGAAGCGCTGGCCAAAGTGCGCGAGGAGGTGGAGGAAATTCATCTGGCGCCGGCTGACTTCGTTGGCGAAGAGATTGGAGACCTGCTATTTGCCGTCGTCAATTTCGCTCGCAAAAACCGGTTGGACGCGGAGCAGGCGCTGGCCGCGGCCAACGCTAAATTTCGTCGTCGGTTCCAGTCAATGGAACAGCTTGCTCAAGACCGCGGAGTGGACCTTGCGTCACTCAGTCTGGACGAAATGGACCGCCTCTGGAACGAGGTCAAAGCACACGGATAGTGTTGACTGAAAAGCCTCCCTCAGCCGGCGCGTCCTTCTTCGCCGGGTAGCTCATTTAGAAGCCTCACAGCGGCAAAGAAAACTCTTTTTCACAAGCTGCGCTCCCCGCGCGGCGGAGTTATTCACAAGCTTCAGCTCCGGCCTGGGACTGGCCTCCGTCCGAAGCTTGCTGAATAACTCCGGACTAGCTATACGAAGCTCCTGCTGAGCCGCAGGAGTTTTTCAGCATAGTGTTGATTTAGCTGAGCCGTTCACACCGTCATTCCACCGTCGATCACGTGGATTTGGCCGGTCGTGAATGCGGACTCGTCCGAGGCAAGATAGACCGCGAGAGCGGCGATCTCCTGCGGTTTGCCGAGTCTACCCATCGGCTGTCGTGAGATGAACGCCTTGTGGACCACTTCTACCGAGACCGCCTGCGCCGCCGCTTGTTTGGCGATGCGATCCGCCAGGGAGGGGGAATCCACCGTTCCGGGACAGATCGCATTGCACCGGATGCCTTGCCCCACGAAATCGGCTGCAACCGATCTGGTGATCCCGATTACGGCGGCCTTGCTGGTTCCGTAAACGAAGCGATTCGGAACACCTTTTACGCTGGAGGCGACCGAAGCTACGTTGATGATCGAGCCGCTACCTTTCTCCAACATAGCCGGAAGAAAGGCTCTGATCATTCGGAAGATCGACCGCACATTGAGGGTGAGAGCAAAATCCCAGTCGGCCTCGGTGCAATCGAGGATGGTTCCCGCGTGGACGTAACCGGCGCAATTAAAGAGAATATCGATTGGGCCCAGGTCCAGCGCGAAAGCTTTGATGGCGGCAGCGTCGGTTACATCGAGTCGGCAAGTCCGGCAACCGGGCAACCCTTGCAATGCCGATTCGTCAACGTCGGTTGCCACTACTTCGGCGCCTTCGTGGCTGAAGGCCTCCGCAGTCGCGCGCCCGATGCCACGCGCAGCGGCAGTAATCACGGCGACCTTTCCGCTTAGTCGTTGGCTCATAGTTCTTGCCATCATCATAACCAGATGCCCGAGGAAGGGACAGTAGACAGTTGGCGGTAGACAGGAAAGTGTTACCGATGTCCTGACCACGCCCCGCACCCCCTCTTTCCTACTGTCTACTGACCACTGTCTGCTGTCTACTGACCCGCCGGGTTGCGGCCTGACCCAACGGCCCTTAGGTTGATACATGGCAGAAACACCATTTCCGTCGCCGGACGAACTCCAGAAGAAGATTCAGGAGTTCATGAAGGCGAACTTCGGTGACAAGGTGTCGGTAGCGACTTTTACCCAACCGGCAACAACGGACGAACCGCCCGCGGAGCCACGACCCGCCTTCGATCCATTCGAGTTCAACCTTACCCCGAAGAAGATTAAGGCGCATCTCGATCGCTTTGTTATTCGGCAGGAGGACGCGAAAAGAACTCTGTCGATCGCGGTCTGTGACCACTACAACCATGTCAACCTGGTGCGGCGTCTGGAGAAAGAGAATCCGCAGGGGGCCAGCCAGATCGAGCACACCAAAAGCAACGTGCTGTTATTGGGCCCGACCGGGGTAGGGAAAACCTATCTGGTCAAGCACATCGCCGAGTTGATTGGCGTGCCCTTTGTCAAAGCAGACGCCACGAAATTCAGCGAGACTGGGTACGTTGGCGGAGACGTCGAGGATCTCGTCCGTGACCTGATGCAGAAAGCCGACGGCGATCCCGAGGTGGCGCAATACGGGATCATTTATGTCGATGAAATTGATAAGATCGCGGCGAGCGTAAACCTGTCAGGTCGCGACGTCAGCGGGCGCGGCGTGCAAACCACACTGCTGAAACTGATGGAAGAAACGGAAGTGCCGATGCGTAATCCGATGGATATTCAGTCTCAGCTTCAGTCTGCCCTGGAATTTCAGCGCAAAGGGAAAGTCAAAAAGGAGGTCATTAACACTCGTCACATTCTCTTCATCTGCAGCGGAGCGTTCGATCGTCTCAAGGACCAGGTCTCCCGCCGGCTTCGTCAAGCAAGCATTGGCTTTAGTGCCGAGCCCGTCCCAGAACAGACCGCTGCGATCCTTCGTTCGGCCACGACACGCGACTTTATCGACTATGGTTTGGAACCGGAGTTTATCGGCCGTCTGCCTGTTCGTGTGGTCTGTGAAGAGCTTACTCCTGAGGACTTTTATGCGATCCTAAAGACGTCGGAGGGCAGTGTGATCCGGCAATACACTCGGGCATTCAAGGCGTTCGGCATCGACCTTGAGTTTGAAGATGACGCGCTTCAGGAGATTGCCTCCCAGGCATCCTTGGAAGATACCGGGGCGCGTGGTCTGGTAACCGTGTGCGATCGCGTTCTGCGAGATTTTAAGTTTGAGCTTCCCGGCTCCGGTGTCCGCCAACTAAAGGTTACTGAAGCGCTGGTTCGGAAGCCGGGCAGCGTGCTCCGGAGCATTATTGACCGAGCCACTGCAGAAGCCGAATTGAACCAGGCTGAGATGGTGCGTCAATTCGCGGCCGTCTTTTCCCAAAAGCATGGAGTTCATTTCGAGATCGATGAGGACGCCGTTACACTCATCGCGAAGCAAGCCCGCGATCGCGGCCGGGACGTCGTGGAATTCTGTGCCGAGCTATTTAAAGACTATCCTTATGGTCTCAAGCTTCTTCGGGACCGGGAAGCCAATTTGCGTTTTCATTTCCCGGCGTCGGCGCTCGACGATCCGGATAAATTCTTAAGCGAGCGCGTGGTCGAGTTTTACCGAAAAGAAGGCGGCCCCGGCATCGGTCATTCTTAGAGGCGTCTGGATCCAGCTTCCTTTTTCGACTAGCGAGCCCGAGGCCCTTCAGGCTTATTTTTAATGCGGAAAACCGAATACCCGCCTTTGATCCAGGAGCTCATTCGGCAGCTCCGGCGCATGCCCGGAATCGGGCCGCGAAGCGCGGAGCGCATCGCGCTCTGGATGATTCAATCTGGCGACGCCAGAGCCCGTGAAATTGCCGAGGCGATCTCGAGAAGCACAGCGGGGGTAAGAAACTGTGCTAAGTGCGGGTTCTTTGCCGAGCAGGAATTGTGTACGATCTGCTTGGACCCAGGCCGCGATCCATCGCTGTTATGCATAGTTGAACAGCCGACGGACGTTTTGCCGCTCGAGCGGACCGGCGCATTTTTCGGTCTTTATCACGCCCTTGGAGGCAAGCTATCGCCGCTCGATCATGTCGGACCGGAGAACCTGCGGATCGAGTCGTTGCTGCAGCGGGTGCGAGCAGAACGGCCGCAGGAAGTGATTCTGGCTCTGGGCGCGGATGTAGAGGGCGAAGCTACGGCCAGTTATCTTGGGGAACTGCTATCTAGGGAAAGCGTAAAAATCACGCGAATTGCCCAGGGTCTCCCGGCGGGTGTTGGCCTCGAGAACGCAGACGATCTGACGCTTGCCCGGGCCTTCAGCGGGAGGATCATTTTCAAGAACTAAAAGCAGCCCTCGACCTATAGGACCTATAACTCGTATAAGTCCTACACGTCTCCACGAAAAAAAAGGGTCTGGGGGGAAGCCAAGCCGCGCAGCTTGGAAGCATACACCTGCCATTTAGGCTGGGAGGGCTTCAGATACATCACGCTGCGACTTTCCGTGGCGACCAATGGGTCGCGGTTGATTGGAATTCACGGGTAGGTTCCCGAGGTAACGGAGATCGAACGGTTTGAACTCCGGTTCAGGAACGGCTTGCCGCTCTTCATGATACCTAGCCACGCCGGTCACGGCCATGGCTAAAACGTAGGCATTTAGGTCCATATTTTTGTTTCTTTCGTATTGTGTTGTTTGGTCTTCTGCGGCACCGGCGCCCCTCTGTGGCTGGCGCTAGAATGCCGATTAGATGTTATTTGTCCGCTTCTTGTTTTCTTTCGCGAGAGGCGAAATAAACTTCGATCGCCCGTGGGCAGACGGCGATAGCAATCGCGACAAGGACGAATGCCAAGTCCGAAACGATTTTAGCGATTTCCATGATCTGCTTTCCTTCTCTAGTTATGATTTAACTTTGAGAGCCGGCTGGAGACACTCCACTGGGGATTTCTCCTTCCATTTCTCTCAGCATCGTGGCTTGGTCGCTCCTAAGCGGGGCGCTTTCCACCATGCCCAGAGAAGTTCTTTGGAAATCTGGAGGCAACGTACACTGTTTAACCGGCCAGTCAACTTAGAAAATTGAAAGCCAAAATAGCTTAAGTAATACCTTACTAATCAGTATGTTAAGATATGATATCAACGGCTTCTTCTGACGGTCGAAAAACCGGAAATCCGGAAATGGCGTCTACATCGCTCGCGGCCGCGGCAGAACCGGATTAGGCTTTTCGGTTAATGCGCGGAGCAATCCTGGCACTGTCACTCCTGTTTTCGGCTGCCTGTGACTCGCAGGCCGCGACGGATGACGGCTTTGTTCTGGCCCGCAAGAGAATGGTCGAGGAACAAATGCTCGCTCCGGGGCGCGATATAAAGAACCCGCGGGTGCTGGAGGCCATGGAGACTGTCCCACGTCATGAGTTCGTACCGGAGGCAGTACGCAGGTTTGCTTACGAGGACGAGCCCTTACCCATCGGCTATGACCAAACTATTTCGCAGCCGTTTATCGTGGCTCTTATGACCGAGCAGCTCGACCCGAAAGCTACTGACCGCATATTGGAGATCGGGACTGGATCGGGGTACCAAGCGGCGGTCCTTTCCCGTCTGGTGGCGGAGGTCTACACCATCGAGATCATCGAGCCTCTGGCCAGACGAGCCGAGGCCGATCTGAAACGCCTCGGCTTTGACAATGTCAAAGTACTTGCCGGCGATGGCTATAAAGGCTGGCCGGAGCACGCTCCGTTCGATGGAATCATCGTGACCTGCGCGCCGGACCAGATCCCGCAACCGCTCGTCGATCAGTTGAAAGACGGCGGCCGGATGATTATTCCCGTCGGCGGGTTGGGCGGGCAACAGCTCTATCTCCTGCAAAAACACGGAGCGAAGGTGGAGCAGCAAGCGGTGTTGGCCGTACATTTTGTTCCAATGACCAGGCGGCTGGGATCTGAGAGCAAATAGCAAGGGCCATTTCGCCCCCGCGCCAGGGAGCCGTGGACGGCCGCGAGTGCCCGTGCCAGTCCAAAGGAGCGATCGGGAGCAGCGACGGTGACGGAGTCTCGATTTGCGGCGTTACGTGACTCGACGGAGAATGAGTCCCTCATTGTTGGGCGAAAATGCAGGTTGGCCAGGAAAAAATTCTCGTTGCGATGTCGGGCGGGGTTGACAGCAGTGTCGCGGCACTGCTGTTGAAGCGGCGTGGGCAGTTGATCGAAGGCGCCTACATGAAAAATTGGATCAACGAGGAGAACATCCTTGGTGACTGCCCTTGGCGGACGGATATCGAGGATGCGCGAGCGGTGGCCGAGTCAATCGGGATCTCGTTTCGCGTCGTGAATCTGATGGCAGAATACCGAACGCGCGTTGTAGACTATTTATTGCGCGGGTACAGATCTGGTCTGACTCCGAACCCTGACGTGATGTGCAACCGTGAGGTGAAGTTCGGAGTGTTTCTCGAGTTTGCCCGAGACCAAGGATTCGGAGCAGTGGCAACAGGCCACTATGCCAGGCGGATCCAGGGTCCGGATGGCTCTTGGGACATTCTCGAAGGGGCTGATAAGAGTAAAGACCAATCCTATTTCCTTGCGCTTCTCCAGCAAGACCAAATCGCGGCAGCGCGGTTCCCGGTGGGTGAACTTCACAAATTCGAGGTGCGCAACCTGGCCGGTCAGTTCGATTTAGTCACTGCCGGTAAGAAAGACAGCCAGGGAATTTGTTTTATCGGCGACGTGAAGATGAGTGACTTCTTGCGCACTTTTGTTCCGGACAGCCCCGGGGTCATCCGAAATCGCGAGGGCAAAGTCCTGGCGGAACACAAAGGACTTCATCTTTATACGCTGGGTCAGCGTCGCGGCATCGGCGTTCCGTCGAACAGCCCGCACCAGGCGTACGTGGTCGTAGAGAAACGGTTCGAGACCAACGAACTGATTGTTGCGTTTGACCGGCCCGATTCGAAAGGACTTTATTCGAAGTCGTGTCGAATCGGCTCGGTCTCATTTACCAACAAATCGATTACCCACAAGACCGCCATCTTTGCGAAACCGAGATACCGAGCGAAATCTGTGCCCGTCAGGTTTGAGCCCGGTGACGCCGGCACTGCCATTCTGGATTTTGCCGAACCTCAGCGGGCCCTCACGCCGGGCCAGATTTGCGCTTTGTATGATGGAGACATGCTCATGGGCGGCGGGATTTTTGAAGAGATTTATAGCTAACGGATGAACTGGTCTAAGAAGGCCGCTCCCAGGCCGTTTTCGGTATAATGTTGGCGACACATCGCGATCTTGGTAAACACGTCTTCATAGCCGGTTTGTTTACCCCAGGGATCGACGTAGATCATGCACCCGCTGATATGGAACAGCGTAATCATTTCCGGGACGTCATTCGGCACCACCAGCGTGTGGGTTTCGCCCGGCGGCTCGAATACATATGAACCTTCCGTCGCCATCCAGGTATGCTCGAGATAGTGCCAGGCGCCGCGCAGTACCAAGCCGTGCACGGGAGCCGGATGGCGGTGGCGGGTGAGTACACCGGACTTGCGCACGCGCAGTAGATTGACCCAATAGCCCTGGGACGCATTCAGGCACAGTGGCCGGAACCAGACATTCTGCTGTTGGGGCACCCAGACGCGTTCATCATCTGGAACCGGTGATCCGATGACAATCTCGTTTTGCGCCTCCACCGGAAACGGGAGCTGGTAGGGTACGCGAGACTCGTCATTCGGATTTGTATTCTCCCCGGAGACATTTGTTTGGTTCATGTTGAGATCTTTAAGTGCAAAATTCCGAGATTGGCTTGTAGTCAGCCGCCGGAACTTCGGAATCTGGGTTAAGTAATCAAATATCCGCCGTCCACCGGCAGTATAGCGCCGGTCATGAAGGCGGCAGCGGGCGAACAGAGGAAAACGACGACACCGGCCACGTCTTCCGGTTGGCCCCACCGTTTAAGCGGGGTACGCGCCAGGAGAGCGGCAGTGCGAGCTGGATCATCCTGCAAGGGTTGCGTCAAAGGGGTAGCGATCCAACCGGGCGCGACCGCGTTCACGCGGATATTGTCGGCTGCCCAGGCAACCGCAAGACTTTTCGTGAGTTGGGCGACACCCCCTTTGCTGGCGCTGTATGCCGGGGCCAATCCCGCGCCGAAAAAGCTCAACATCGAGGCGATATTCACGATCGATCCGCCAAACTTAGCCAGCAGTGGTCGGCAAGCGGTACACACCCGCATCGTGCCGGTCAGATTGACGTCGATCACTCTTTCAAAAATATCGAGTTCGTATTCGGTGTGGCGCCGGATGATACCCGCGCTGTTTACTAGGATATCTAAGTGCTCGATATTTTCCACCAAGCGTCGAACGCTGCCGGCGTCGGCAACGTCGAGCAAAGCGACATCGGTATCTGCGTTCAGCTTGCCCGCAGCTTTCTCAGCAGGCAGCCCGGCGGCCAGCACGCGGCAACCGGCGGCGGTGAGCCCGTTAGCGATGGCCGCGCCGATGCCGCTGGTCGCGCCCGTGACCAGCGCTGATTTTCCAGAAATATCGAACATGAGTTGCCTTCTCTCTCCAGATGGTTGTTATCTTGATACGCAACACAAAAACGTTTTCCGCAGAACATCATTTCGGTAGGGGCAGCCCTGCCCAAACGAGTTTGAGCGCACGAAACCGGTAACCCAATTTATGCAAAACTCTGAGCTTCGCACCGGTGCGCAAGTACTGGTTGAGGCTTTGGCTATCCAGGGTGTTGATTTGGTATTCTGTGTACCGGGCGAGAGTTACCTTGCCGTCCTGGATGTTTTGTACGATCGCCAAAAGAGCATCCGTTTGGTGGTCTGCCGGCATGAGGCGGCTGCGGCCAACATGGCCGAGGCGCACGGAAAGCTGACCGGGCGCCCGGGAATTTGTTTTGTCACACGGGGACCGGGTGCGGCACATGCAAGTGTGGGGTTGCATACAGCGTTCCAGGACTCTACGCCGATGATTTTGTTTGTTGGCCACGTGACGAGGACTTACCAGCATCGTGAAAGTTTCCAGGAGCTCGATTATCCGCAAACATTTGGCCTCGGCTTATCTAAGTGGACAGCCCAGATCGATGATCCAAGGCGAATCCCGGAGTTCGTCAGCCGCGCCTTCCACGTGGCCCTTAGCGGACGCGCTGGTCCCGTGGTCCTTGCATTACCAGAAGATGTATTGACCGAGACGTGCGCAGTGGACGACGTTGGGCCGCGCGAATCGGTTCAAGCAGCTCCGGAGCCGGAGAAAATGACGGCGCTGGGGAAACTGCTCGCCAGGGCCCAGCGCCCGTTGCTGTTGCTCGGCGGCAGTGGATGGACCGAGAATGCACAGCGCGATATCCGCGCATTCGCCGAAAAATTTCAGTTGCCCACAGCGGCAAGCTTTCGCCGCCAGGATCTGTTCGATAACCGGCACGATTTGTATGTTGGAAATCTCGGCTTTGGAGTTAACCCCGCACTGGCTCAGCGCGTTCGTGATTGTGATCTGCTGCTCGCGGTTGGCACACGACTCGGGGAAACTGCTACCAGCGGGTATGCGCTTGTCCAAGTTCCGCAGCCTCGACAAATCCTGGTGCATGCGTACCCCGGGGCGGAAGAGCTGGGAAGGGTTTATCGAGCAGCGCTTCCGATCCACACCGGAATGCCCGCTTTCGCGGCCGCTGTACGCGAGGTAGAGCCGTCGCAGAATATTTGTTGGGCGGAGTGGACCCGATCGGCTCGAGCCGACTATCTCTCGCACCTCAAGCCGCCAGCAAACTCAGCGAAGCTGGACTTGGGTCGGATTGTCGTGAGCTTGAATGATCGACTACCGCGAGACGCGATTGTTTGTAACGGAGCCGGAAACTACACTGGGTGGATCCACCGCTTCTACCAGTATCCGTCGCAGCGAACTCAGCTGGCTCCGACCAGCGGCGCAATGGGATACGGAGTGCCTGCGGCAATTGCTGCCAAGTTGATTTATCCGCATCGGCCCGTGATCGCATTTGCCGGTGACGGATGCTTTCTCATGAGCTGCCAGGAGCTGGCCACGGCGATCCGCTACCAGCTCACGATAATTTTCCTGGTGATCAACAATGGCAGCTACGGCACGATTCGCATGCACCAGGAACAGCGATATCCTAACCGCGTGTACGGCTCCACCCTGACAAATCCGGACTTTGTGGCGTTGGCGCGCGCCTTCGGCTTAGGCGCTGAGAGGGTGGAACGCACGGCAGAGTTCTGGGACGCCTTTCACCGGGCGCAACAAGCTCTCGGTCCCACTCTGATCGAACTGGTGACCGAAATAGAATACATTTCTCCGCGAATTACCCTCTCTGAACTCCGCCGCCAAGCGGGCTAAAGCCATCGCACATCACTATGCTCGCAGTAAGAAAGCTAGCCCGCGGAGTTGGTAACGTAGAAGTCCAGGATGTTCGTGAGCCACATCCCGGCCCCGGCGAGGTAGTGGTCCAGGTGGATTCCGCCGGAATTTGTGGCACCGATCTCCACATTTACCTGGACGAATTCGAAACTAGTCCGCCGGTGACAATGGGTCACGAATTCGCCGGAGTGTTAGCGGCAGTCGGACCTGGCGTACCTGAGTGGCGGGTTGGTGACCGGGTCACCGCGGAGACTTACTATTGTACGTGCGGCGTTTGTGATCATTGCCGAAGCGGCCGGCGCAACCTGTGCCTGAACCGTCGTTCTATCGGGTCGAAGCAGGATGGAGTTTTTGCCCGCTACGTTGCCGTGCCGGCCGCGAACCTATACCGGGTCCCGGAGGAACTTGATCTGGAGAGCGCTGCGCTCACCGAGCCGCTGGCCTGTGTATTGCACGGGGTGGTGGAGGCGGCCGGTGTCCGCCCCGGCGATAATGTTGTGGTCACTGGCCCAGGCCCGATCGGTCTGCTCGCACTGCAGGTCGCGAACGCTGCTGGAACCCATGTTGTGATGGTCGGAGTCCACCAGGATCGCAACCGCCTCGCGTTGGCCAATGAGCTGGGTGCAGCTCACGTTCTTGAAGCCGACAAAGCTGACAATGTCGTCAGCGCCGTGCAGGAGATATTCAGATCCGAGGGAGCCGATCTAGCCGTGGAGTGTTCCGGTGCTGAACCGGCTGCAGATCTGGCGCTGCAGTCGTTGCGCCGAGGCGGCCGGTTCTGCCAAATGGGCTTATTCGGAAGACCGATCCGCTGGAACCAGGACTTAATTTGTTACAAAGAAATCGTCGTCACTGGCACCAATGCTTCAGTCTCGACGGCATGGCCTCGCGCTCTGAAACTGCTGGCGGAAGGAAAGATCAACGCTCGCCGAATGATTAGTCACCGATTTCCCGTCGAGGAATGGGAAAAAGCCTTAGCGATGGTTCGAAACAAAGAGGGGATAAAGGTTGTGTTGAAACCGACCTAGCCCGCAAAAATCACACGGTGGGAGAATCGACGAGCGCA
>JBAUZZ010000683.1:0-8355 GCA_049585495.1 Chthoniobacterales bacterium
AACGTACTGTTTGCGCATAATGATGACATGGCCTTGGGAGCGATCCAGGCAATGGAGGAGGCCGGTATTAAGCCCAGTAAGGATATTAAGATTGTTTCGATCGACGGCGTGCACGGAGCTTTCGAAGCGATGAGGGACGGTAAGTTGGATGTTACCGTTGAATGTAATCCGCTCTTAGGGCCACAGCTTTTTGATCTTATTGAAAAGGTGGCGAATAAACAGGAAGTGCCGAAGCGCGTCGTCACGCAAGAGGGCGTCTACGAACAGGCCCAAGCGGCCGCGGAGCTGCCAAAGAGACAATACTAAAATCCATTTTTTCCTGAAGCGGGCGCTCAAACCGAATGGCAGAGCGCCCGACTTTTTAGTATTACTGGTATTTCGAAGTGGCTAATCCGCTCTTAGAGGTAACAGGTCTCAGTAAAAGCTTCCCTGGAGTCAAGGCGCTGGATACGGTCGATCTGACCGTGCAAGCCGGTGAAATCCATGCCCTGATGGGAGAGAACGGCGCAGGGAAGAGCACGTTAATCAAAGTCGTCACCGGAGTTTTTCCCCGAGACGCCGGAGAAACGCGGTTCGAAGGGCAATTTATCGCTCCGAAATCGCCGCGTGAGGCAGAGTCGCTGGGCATCAGCACCGTCTACCAAGAGGTTAACCTCATCCCGCACCTATCGGTGGCCGAGAATATCTGCCTTGGCCGGCAACCAACCTGGCTCGGCACAATCCGTTGGGGTGCAATCGCTCAGCGTGCCCGCACGGCGCTGGCCCGGCTCGATCTTCCGCTTGATGTCAACCGGCAGCTCTCTTCGTATTCGATAGCCATTCAGCAGATGGTGGCCATTGCTCGTGCCCTTGATATTTCCGCCAAACTCTTGATCCTGGATGAGCCAACCTCAAGCCTCGATAAGACCGAGGTCAAAGAGCTCTTTGAAAAGCTTCGTAAGCTCCGGCAAGACGGTCTCGGAATCATTTTTATCACCCACTTTCTGGAGCAGGTTTACGAAATCTCCGATTTGATCACGGTTTTACGGAACGGCTCCAAGGTCGGCTGTTTCGCGACAAAGGAGCTTCCCCGGATCAAACTGGTTTCCCATATGATCGGCAAGGCGGTACAGCAAGTCGAAGCCCTTGAGCAGAAACGTGCGAGCACGGCCACGATTCGGTCGGACGCCCCGATGCTCGAAGCGCGAGCATTGGGAAGAAAGGGCTCTGTCCAACCCCTCGATCTGAGTATCCGTCCGGGAGAGGTGGTTGGTCTCGCCGGTCTCCTGGGGTCTGGACGGACCGAGATCGCCAGACTACTTTTCGGAGTCGATCGGCCAGACCAGGGTACAATCGTGCTAAAGGATCGGGCGGTGAGGTTCAATTCGCCGCGTGCCGCCATCCGACACCACATTGCCTTAACCCCGGAAGACAGAAAGGTCGCCGGGATTATTCCCAGCCTTACGGTGCGAGAAAATATCGTTTTAGCGTTGCAGGCCAGCCGAGGAAGTTGGAGGCGCCTGGCGGTTAGTGAACAAGAAAAGCTCGCTGACCGCTTCATTCAGTCGCTCGACATCAAGACTCCGAGTCGGGAGCAGATCGTTCGGAATCTCAGCGGAGGAAATCAGCAGAAAGTATTGCTGGCCCGATGGCTGGCGACGGAGCCGAAGTTGTTTATTCTCGACGAGCCTACTCGAGGTATCGATGTGGGAGCGAAAGCCGAGGTCGAAAAACTGATCCAGTCGCTCCGACAGGAAGGCCTCGCCGTGCTCTTTATCAGCTCGGAACTGGAAGAAATTGTTCGGCAAAGTCAGCGCGTGGTGGTTTTACGGGATCGTCGAAAGGTCGGTGAATTGACAGAGGCAGAGATTTCAGAAGAAGCTATCGTGGAGTCCATCGCAAGTCGCGGTTTGGAGCGGCCGGTTGCATGATTGACTGGTTTTCTGACCTTTTGTTCTGGATTGTCTTTGGCGTAATTCTCTTCTCTTTGCGCCGTCAAAGAATCTTTTGGACGGTCGGTGCGCTCGCGCTACTCCTGCTTTTCAATCAGTTCTTCACCCCCGGCTTCTTTCATATCCAGGTGCTGGACGGGCATCTCTACGGTTCCCGGATCGACGTACTGAACCAGGGAGCTAAGGTAATGCTCTTGTCGCTCGGCATGGTCTTGGTCATTGCTACGGGAGGAGTCGACCTTTCGGTCGGTGCGGTGATGGCCATCTCGGCTGCGGTGTCGTCCCGGTTGCTGGTAACCGAACATCAGCCCCCCGGCGTCGCCATTGCCGCCGGCCTCATCGTCTCGGTTCTGGCGGGTGCCTGGAACGGGTTGCTGGTCGCGGGGTTTGGAATTCAACCCATTGTTGCGACACTCGTATTGATGGTTGCAGGACGCGGGGTCGCTCAACTGATCACAGAAGGACAAATCATTAACTTCCTCGATCCGACCATGGTTTACCTCGGCAATGGTCACCTGTTCGGCTTGCCTTTCACTTTGACGCTCGTTCTCGTGATGTTGCTGATCGCTCATTTCCTCGTCCGGCGCACTGCCCTCGGACTCTTTATCGAGTCAGTGGGCGACAACGACGAGGCCAGTCGTTACTCCGGCATTAACGCCAAACAGGTAAAATTTTTGGTCTACACGTTTTCCGGGCTTTGCGCCGGACTCGCCGGATTGGTGGCGTGCTCAAACATTAGGAGTGCGGACGCCAACAATATCGGCCTGTATTTAGAGTTGGATGCGATTCTGGCCGTCGTGGTCGGAGGCACGTCCCTACAGGGGGGACGTTTTTATCTAGTCGGTGCGGTGGTCGGCGGATTGTTTATCCAGACGCTGACCACTACGCTATACGCCAGAAATGTGAGTTCTGATATTTCTCCGGTACCGAAGGCTCTGGTGATCATTGCGGTTTGCCTGTTCCAAAGTGAATTGTTCCGGAAGCGACTGGCTCAACGTTTCCGACCGCTGGAGAGAATTCTCAAACCGCTTGCCTCCCGGCTACCGCACAATCTCTTTACCGCTGCACGGCACGATGCGCCTAAACCCTAAGTACATTCCGCTTGCGGCGACGGCGGTGGTCTTGCTCGCGGTCTTCGGCGCCGGCTCACTGCTCTATCCGAATTTTGGTACACCTCGCGTGGTCGTGAACCTTTTAAACGATAGTGCATTCGTCGGCGTTACGGCCGTCGGCGAGTCGTTCGTGATTTTGTCGGGGGGAATCGACCTCTCAGTCGGTTCGATGGTGGCTTTTGTTGGCATTCTCATTGCCAAACTCCTCCAGGCCGGATGTGACCCGTTCTTGGCGATGGGGATGGCGCTCTGCATCGGAACGCTGGCCGGGGCTGTTATGGGCTGCCTGATTCACTTCTTCGAAATGCCCCCGTTTCTAGTCACTCTCGCCGGTCTCTTTTGCCTGCGCGGTCTTGGCTTTGTGATTCACCCTGAATCGATTGGAATCGATCATCCGTTCTACGGCGAGGTTCTGCCACAGCTCTCTGTCTTAGTTGCTCCCAAGGCGGTGCTACCGTTTACTGCCATGTGTTTTCTGGCCTCAGTTGTGGTTGGAACTTTCGTGGCTGGGTTCACGCGATTCGGACGAAACGTTTACGCGATCGGGTCAAACGAAAACTCCGCCCGCCTGATGGGATTGCCGATCGGACAAACGAAAATCACTACCTACGCCTTAGCCGGATTCTTTTCCGCACTGGGCGGTGTTGTCGCGACCTTTTACATGCAATCGGGTAATCCTGCCTCTTTTGTTGGATTAGAGCTCGACGCGATCGCATCGGTGGTGATCGGAGGGACTCTCCTGACTGGTGGAGTCGGTTTTATTCCCGGGACTCTCATGGGCGTGTTAATCCTCGGGTTGATCCAACAAATCATTATCTTCAACGGAACCCTTAATAGTTGGTGGACGAAGATCGTGATCGGCGCGCTCCTCCTGGTATTTATTGTTCTACAGAAACTAATCTCCCGGAAAGCAACCCAGGAGCTTTGAAGGTTTCTCGTGTCTCGTTTCCCGTTTCTCGTTTCGCGAGGCGTCGACCGAATTCCGAAGCCGAACCCAAGGCTACCACTTCCTGGGTTTAGGCCAAGATGGAACTTGGCCCTACCGGATCTTGGGCCCAGCGTTGGGACGCGCTTCGCCGCGTCCTGAATCCAGCCGCATCCCTGATCCGTCTTCTCGATCGCACACACCATAGCTCTGCGCGAAGGCGTCGAAAACGTGACCTTCGAGAAACGAGAAACGAAAAGCGAGAAACGGGACACGAGAAACGCGGCAAGACAGGGGAGCCGCGTTCTGTTAATCGTAGCCTCATGGCATGGCTTTTCTGGGCGCTACTTTCGGCGCTGTTTGCCGGAGTAACCGCTGTACTCGCGAAGGTAGGCGTAACGGGAATTAACTCGAATCTTGCGACTGCAATTCGAACGACGACAATCCTCATTTTTACCTGGCTGCTGGCTCTCCTCACGACAGCACCCGGAGAAGTGACTGCGATTTCGCGCAAAGCCTGGCTCTTCCTGATTCTGTCCGGTCTTGCTACCGGCCTATCCTGGCTCTGCTATTTCCGCGCACTTCAACTTGGAGAGGTGTCCAAAGTGGCGCCGATCGATAAGCTAAGCGTAGTCGTTGCGATCGCTATCTCGTTCGTCTTTCTCGGGGAGCGGCTGAGTTCCCGAGAGGGAATTGGTGCGGGCTTGATAATTGTCGGGGCGCTCGTTCTCGCCTTGAAATAGCTGGCATCCAAGAGCGCGGATGCCGCGCACCCTAGATTTAGAGGGGGTGCAGCAGCCTGCGTGGCTTGCTTCGGAAATCCAATTTTTTCAATTAACTATGGAACGATTCTGGCCGGTTATTGTATCATCCTGGCAGTGGAGGAGTCGGAGAGCCAGTTTAACGCAGAACTCCTTAAGCGGGTCGCTGCGAGTGATGAACGTGCCTTTGCGACTTTGTACGAACGTCTTGCGCCGGCCTTGTACGGTATGGCCTTCCGTATCATGAACGATGCCGGAGAAGCCGAAGAGGTGCTTCAGGAAGGATTCACCTATATTTGGCGAAGAGCCTCAGCGTTTGATCCCGCTCGCAGCAGCGCGTTCGCCTGGGCAGTGATGATCGTTCGCAACAAAGCAATCGACAAGCTCCGGGTCCGCCGACGCGGTGAACGGCTCCGGGAAAGAGTAACTAACGAAACTGACTTGCCTGGCGCCAGCGATGAACAATCGGCTCACCGTCCGGCCTTACGCGAACGCAGCGCACTGGTACGCTCCGCTCTCGAACAGATTGCCCCGGACCAGCGCCAGGCGTTGGAACTGGCATTTTTTAGCGGCTTGACCCACGTGCAGATCGCTGAACATTTGGAAGCCCCTCTCGGGACTGTGAAGGCGCGGATCCGCCGCGGCCTGGTCAAGATGCGAGACTTTTTTCATGAACCCACCTAATGGACGACGCTAAAGAAGAGCTGGCTGTACGTTATGTCCTGGGGGAGTTGTCCTCTTCAGAAGAGGAACGCTTCCGCGCCGAGCTCGAGCAAGATCAGGAGCTTAGCGAAGCGACGCGCGATATGGGGGAAGCGTTTGCCTCGCTGGCTTTGATTGCGCCGCCGCGGGCGGCTCCGGCCGGCTTGCCTGGTACGATTATGCGGGCAATCTCGAAAGGAGGATCCCGACAGGCCATCAGAGTCTGGAATTTTATGCCCTGGGCGCTGGCAGCCTGTTTGGCCGCTCTGTGTGCCGTGCTTGCCGCCGAACGAATCCAGAGCCGGCGAAACCTGGCTGCGGCGCAAAATCAACAAGCCCTCTCCAGAGAAGAGCTCGCGACCTTGCGTAGCAGGGACGCACTCGCCCAGAAGGAATTGACCGATCTGCGCAGCCAGGGCGAACTCTTCCAAAAGGAGCTCGCGGATGTGCGAAACAAAGATGGGCTCTTCGAAAAAGAGCTCGCGAACTTGCATGGCAAAGATGAGCTGTCTCAAAAACAACTGGCCGATTTACGTTCCAAAGATGCGCTCTCGCAGATGAAGATCGCGACCTTGCAGTCGCTGGTTGACACTTTTGCGCGTACCAGCGCGGTTGTAATCTGGGATCCGGACAAGAAATCGGGTATAGTTCAGTTCAACAATTTGCCAGCGCCGAAACCAGGCAAAAACTATCAACTCTGGGTGATCGATCCGAAACTCCCCCAACCGATCAGTGCGGGACTGGTTCCCCCTTCGGAATCTGGGGTGGTCAAGGTCAACTTCAAACCGGCCCAGGTAGTGGGATCAGCAGCAAAATTTGCTGTCAGCATTGAGGACACCGGGGAATCTTCAACGCCAGGCCAGATCATCTTTCTCGGGCAATGACGAAGCCTCGTTCTGCGATATTCCAGGTCCAGGCTCTGCGAGCCTCGCCCTGCCATCCTGGTTGCGAAACTCATTGTCCGGTAGGGACGCGCCGCGCCGTTTTTTGTAGGGCGCCGCTGGGACTTGGGGAGCCGTTTCCGCCCCTGGCGGAGACAAATGAGCCGCTCAGGTCGAGAGTGCTCGTCGAAGTCCCGCAAAGGTGGTATTTTATCTTTGAGTGCATCCAAGTGCGCCTGGCGGGCGCACCGGAAACTGTGGAGGTTAGATGAAAATTTTCCCGTGGGTGCTGGCAGCATGCTTGGCCGCTCTGTGTGCCGTGCTCGCTGCCGACCGAATACAGAGCCAGCGAAATCTGGCTTCGGCGCAAAACCAGCAAGCCCTCTCCAGTGAAGAGCTCGCGACCTTGCGTAGCAAGGACGCGCTCGCCCAGAAGGAATTGACCGATCTGCGCAGCAAGGGCGAACTCTTCCAAAAGGAACTCGCTGACGTGCGAAGTAAGGATCAGCTTCTCGAGAAAGACCTCGCGGACTTGCATGGCAAAGATGACTTGTACCAGAAAGAACTGGCCGATTTGCATTCCAGAGATGCGCTCTCGCAAATGAAGATCGCGACCTTGCAGTCGCTGGTTGACACTTTTGCGCGCACCAGCGCGGTCGTGATCTGGGATCCGGAGAAGAAATCGGGTATAGTCCAGTTCAATAGTTTGCCAGCGCCGAAACCGGGCAAAAACTATCAACTCTGGGTAATCGATCCGAAATTGCCACAACCCATCAGTGCGGGACTGGTTCCTCCTTCGGAGTCTGGGTTGGTCAGGGTCAACTTCAAACCGGCCCAGGCAGTAGAGTCGGCAGCAAAATTTGCTGTCAGCATTGAGAACACCGGGGAGTCTCTAACCCCAGGCCAGATCATCCTGCTTGGCCAGTGACGGAGCCTCGTTCTGTCATATTCAGGGTCCAGCCTCGCGGCGAGCCTCTGCCTGCCTAGCCTGCATCGCTCCTAGCGCGGCGTAGCCACAACCAAAACGTGATTCGTGAGAAATGAGGTGATTAGGGTCGGCGTAATTAAGGAATGATGGTAGGGCGAATCCGCCGCGGCGGATGAGCCTAAACCGCAAATGTTGGTAGCCCCTTGAGGCTCATTTGTCCCGCTTCGCGGGACGAATTCGCCCTACCGCCTTTCAGCGGCAAAATCCTCCGGTTACGCCGGAAAATTCCGCTGCTTTCTGAAGAGAAGAGTTTTGAAACAGTGCATCCAAGCACGCCTGGCTGACGCACAGGACACTGTGGAGGCGAGATGAAAACACCTGATAAGCTAGCCGACCCGCGCATTGCATCCAGCTGTGCCGTTAACCATTCTAACCCGCACCAATCCTCGAACGACGGCCCTTTGAGTGATTGGGCGATGTCCAGTCCGGGCGCTTCGGCCCCGGAAAAAGCGTTGTCCTTAATTGTTCAACGCATCGTAGAGCTCCCACCAGTAACGAAAAAAGTCCTGGCAATGTACTATTACGAAAACACCCAGCTATCCGAGATCGCGGCTTGCTTTAATCTCCCAGAGTCCCGGATCCTGGAGCTGCATAATCAAACCGTCGCTTCGCTACGCAGCTACATCCTGAGTGTCCTGGCCTGAAAAAAGCGCGCTGAATCGGAGCACCAGGCCAAGGTGCCCGCCCGCATCCGCCCAAGGCGGAAGCGTTGCGGGTTGGGCACCTTGGTCCTGCCGGATTTTTCGTCCAGCGTTCGGCGGGGACGTGGTTCCGCCTTCGCTGAAGCTTCGGCGCGACAGGTCCGCACGTCCTGGAGTTTGGCCAATTTTCGCTAAGTGTGCCGGTCCGCTCGGCTTGCCTCGCCGCAGGCGGGAGAGCTGACCCTACCAGGCCTGCGGCTCGGTATTTGGTAGAGGTCTGAGGTGGGCTGTCAAGTTTTTTGGGGAGAGTTTTTCACCATGGAAGCGTAAGGCGAGCCGCGGTGGAGCAAGCTGGCGAGGTAGCGCTGGGGGTCGTAAGGTTGATGGGTTTGCCAGCAACGGAACAGGATTCGG
>JBAUZZ010000684.1:0-7900 GCA_049585495.1 Chthoniobacterales bacterium
GCTCTAACCTGAACGTCACACAAACTTTTGAATTTGTGAATAGGTCATCCGGCGCAAACCACCAAGCGGCCTGTTAGCAAAGAATAGTAAAAGTATTACTTGCTGCCGCGGTGCTTGAGCTGGTCGATAATTACTGCACCGACAATAATGCAACCCTTGATAATCTGCTGCCAATAGGCCGACACATTCATCAAGTCGAGAATATTGTTTAAAACACCGATAATCAATGCGCCAACAATCGTGCCCGCAACCGTCCCAATTCCACCAGCCGAAAGGGAGGTGCCGCCGATGACCGCAGCCGCGATGGCATCAAGCTCGTAGCCAACCCCTAGCCCAGGTTGCCCCGAACCAATGCGGGACGAAACCACCAATCCGGCAAGTCCCGCCAGGAAACTTGCATACACGTAAATAAGCATCTTGTACCGGGATGAATCGATGCCAGAAACCCGCGCGGCCTGCTCGTTGCCGCCGATAGCGTAGATGTATTTCCCGAATCTGGTATGGGCATAAAGGACGTGGGTAACAACCGCCATGACCACCAGAATGATAATGGGAACCGGAATACCGAGCACGTCCCCCTGACCGATGAAGTTATACTCATCCGTAAGATCGGAAATTGGACGACCGCCGGTGTAGAGCAAGGCCAGGCCGCGAATCGCAGTATAGGTGCCCAGAGTAGCGATGAACGGCGGAATGCGGGCTTTAGCAACGAGGCTGCCATTGATCAAACCCACCAAGGCACCTACCGCACAGGCCGCTAGCACCGGCACAACTAAGGGAAGGTGCAGACCGGGATAAAAGGCGGCTGTATTATCGGGCGTCTGAGCCAGGCTGGCCGCAACGACCGCCGCCAAGCCAACCACGGAGCCGGACGAAAGGTCGATGCCGGCACTGACAATAACCCCAGTAACACCCAGCGCGATCAGGCCAACAATGGACATCTGTCGCACAATATTGATCAGGTTAGTACTGCTCAGGAATGCCGGCGACAGTGCCGACGCGCCCAAAACCATGATAACAAAAATCAAGAAAATTCCATATTTGCTCAAGATGCTCGAAAGCAGCTGAACACCCTGTTGCCCATTTCTAGCTTTGTTTGCAGTAATAGCTCCCGGATTTTCCACGATTAGTCCTCCTTATGCAGCCAAACTCATCCCCGTGGCCATTTGAAGAATCTTTTCCTGTGTTGCTTCTGCCCGCGAAAGCTCACCCACCTTGTCGCCCTCGTGCATGACCATGATGCGATCACTCATCCCCAGGACTTCCGGCAATTCCGACGAGATCATGATGATCGCCCTGCCGGAGCGAACAAATTCGGTCATTAGCCGGTAGATTTCCGATTTGGCGCCGACGTCTATCCCACGCGTCGGCTCGTCCAGGATCAGCAGATCGGGCTCAGTCAATAACCAGCGTGAAATCAAGACCTTCTGTTGATTGCCACCAGACAGGTTCTTTATAATCTCCATCAGGCTCGGTGTTTTAATGCGCATCAAACCCCGCATCCTTTCGCAATCCTTCGCGATTTTCCTGAAATGGATGAAGGGACCCAACATGTATCTATTTATGTTCGCTATAAACATGTTCTCGCGGACGCTGGCATTCAGGTATAAGCCGGTCAGTTTTCGGTCTTCGGTCAACAAGGCCATGCCACCTCGAATGGCATCAGCCGGTGACTTGATTTTGGCCTCCTTCCCATTAATTCTTATAGTTCCGCCATGGGACCGGGTTACCCCAAAAACCCCTTCCATAAGTTCAGTGCGCCCCGCCCCAATCAGGCCCGCGAGGCCTAGAATCTCGCCGCGCCTGACCTGGAAGCTGACATTGCGAAATCCTTTTCCGCTTAAGTTTTGAACATCAAGGAAAACCGAACCCATGTCCGTGCTTTCTTTGTGAAACATATCGGTGAGCGCGCGGCCGACCATCTTTTCGATGAGCATGCCCTCGGTCAAATCAGCGGTTGCCTCAGTGCCCATGTATTGACCATCACGAAAAACCGTGACCTCATCGGTTATCTTAAAGATTTCATCCATTTTATGGCTGATATAGATGATCGCGCACCCCTGGGCCTTCAATGATCGAATGATGTTAAAAAGTCCTTCCACTTCCGCTTCGGTGATAGCCGAAGTTGGTTCATCCATTATGATCAGGTCTGAATTATAGGAAACGGCTTTGGCTATTTCAGCGAGCTGAACATTGGCAATACTAAGATCGCACATTTTAGCGGTTGGTTTGATCTTGATGTGAAGCCGATCTAACAGTTCTGCGGCCATGCGGTTCATCTTGCGCATGTCAACCAACCCATTCCAGGCGATGGGTTCACGACCCAGATAAATGTTCTCAGCGACCGTCATCTGCGGAATTGGGCTTAATTCCTGATGAATCATCGAAATCCCCTTGGACAGAGCATAGTGCGTATTAGTTACGTGCAGCCGTTCGCCCTTGAAGGTTATGCTGCCCGAATCAGGCGTGTAGATGCCAATCAAACATTTCATCAGCGTCGACTTACCTGCGCCATTTTCGCCCATCAGTGCATGCACCGTTCCCTTGCGGGCACGGAGCTCAACGTTGCTAAGAGCGCGGACACCCGGGAACTGCTTGGAAATGCCCTCCATACTCAGGACGTACTCGTTTTCCATAGCTTGGCTCGTTCTCGTTTAATGACCACTGTCTTCCAAGCCCCAGGGAGACAGTGGCCAAGCGAAGACTCACTTCATGAATGACTTGTAGTTCTCCTTGGTGACTCTCTGATAGGGAATCCAGATGTTACCGTCCACCACTTTCGGATTGGGTTCCTTCTTGACCAGCAGATACGCGGCATTGACAGCCTCTTCGCCCTGGCCGACGGGATCCTGGAACACGGTGTTGTTCAGCTCACCCTTGCCCATGGACTCCAGAGCGTCATGGCTGCCATCCGTACCACCAACGCAGATCTTGCCGAGTTTTCCGGCAGCCTTAATGGCCTGCAATGCACCAAGCGCCATCTCGTCATTGTTTGAGGCGACGCCGTTGATCTCCTGGCCGGAAGCCAGCCAGTTCTCCATAATGGTCTTGCCCTGGTCGCGCTTCCAGTTGCCGGACTGTTCGCGGACGACCTTGATATCTGGGAACTTTTCCTTAATGACTTTCTTTATTCCATCCGTACGGCCAATGGCGGCTTCATTGCTCAGTTCACCCATCAGGATGGCTACATTACCCTTGCTCCCCATACATTTACCTAGTTCCTCCATGTTCATGATCCCGGCCTCAATCGAGTTGGAACCGCTATACACAACACTCTTTGGCAGGTTCGAAGGCTTGCGATTGACATACACCAAGGGCTTGCCTGCTTTAACGACGGCCTTGGTCATCGGTCCGGTTGCAGCGGTATCCACCGGCAGGATGACCACGGCATCCATTCCCTGAGCGAGAAAGTTTTCAACCTGACCCTGCTGCTTGGCGGTATCATTGTTCGCATCGACAATGGTGAGTTCGACATCGGGGTGGTTCTTGGCCCATTTGGTCATGGAGTCCCGGACGAGGGTCAACCAGACATCGTCGAACAGGGCCATGCCAACCCCGATTTTGATCTTCTGAGCGGCCTGGGCGGGAAAACCGCCCAGGGCCATTGTTACTATGGCGATTGCTGGAACGAAAAATTTTGTTAGCTTCATTTCTTTTCTCCTAGGGCCATCGCAATTACTTCGTTCTCGAGAGGCTGATTTTCAGTTGCTCTCGGTGGGTGTGGAACCGTTTGTGGATTGTGCTCTGTATAGGCATGGTCTGCTGCGGGGGTTTGGATTTTGGGGGATACGCTAAACTTAACTTTTTCGTTAGCTAACGTAAATACTTCGTTAAATAAAAGATAGATACATCTAATTTTAGCAACTGACTCTTGTTCCCGCTTCTACCCTTACGCGGATACCCAGGCACCCGAACTGCTCGACTTATCAATCGCCTCAAGAATTTCCTGGTTCCGTGCGCCGAACTCAAAATCCGGAAAACACTTCTCGCCTCGCCCGACAGCTTGAACAAGGTCGTGCACCTCGAATACTTTCATATCAAAGTAGCCCAACCCGCCGCCGGCGAAGTCAAAGCCAAAGAAGGCTGAATATTGCGGAACTTGCGATCCACAATAGATGGTGGTAAAACCGCGATCGCGTTTTGCTTCTCTCATTCGAAAGACCTGAAGCTCATTAAATCTTTCGCCGTTGTTCACAATAGTCCCCTCCGTACCGGAGATCTCCCAAAAGACGCCAAAGACGCGCCCGGCGCAGATGCGTGAGGCTTCGATGACACCCGCGGCGCCGGAGGAAAATTTTACCAGGGCTTGGATTTGATCCTCGTTTTCAACCATGCGTTTTTTTGCGTCGACCGCTACTTTGCTTCCGTAACCCGCGTCGAAATCTGGCACCGGACGCTCTTTGAATATTGTTTGGGCCTGTGCGGAAACCGCCGTTACGTCGCCCATAAGAAATTGCGCCACGGAAACGGCATGTGCCCCGAGATCACCCAGAGCTCCGGTACCCGCTAACTCCCTGGAACAACGCCAGGACCAAGGCAAATCGGGATCATTAAAAAAACCTTGATCAAACCTCCCACGGAAACGCACTAATTCACCGATTTCTCCCCGCTCGATGATCTGCTTGGCCACCAGCGCCGCTGGAGTTTTGATATTGTTAAAGGCTACCAACGTTTTAACGCTCGCCTTCTTGGCTGCTGTGGCCATGCGTTGGGCATCTTCAAGCTTCACGGCCATGGGCTTCTCACAATAAACATGTTTCCCCGCTTCGAGGGCGGCCAAAGCCGGTTCTACATGCAAATGATTTGGTGTGGTAATGTCGACGACATCTACATCCGGGTCTTCGACTAACCTGCGCCAATCGCCGTAAGCTTTTGCAAAGCCCAGCCGGCCCCGGGCCTGGTCCGCCAGCGCGTCGTTCTGATCCGCAATGGCGTACAATACGGGCGTGCGAGGCAGGTTTCGATACAAAATTCCCGCACGCCGGTAGGCATCCCCGTGCGCCTGCCCCATGAACCCCGAGCCAATCAGACCAATATTTAATGCCTTTGACATAGGTTAACTTTCTGGCGACGCGTCAGCAGAGGAGCTCCTTGACGTACTGGTAGGCCTTTTCCGCGTACAATCTTGGAGGTGCTTTAGCAGGGTCTTGCTCGGCTTCAACCACGACCCAGCCGCGATATCCTGAAGTCCGGATAAACTCTCCAATTGCTGCAAAATCGACGTCTCCGTCACCGGGAACCGTAAACATCCCTTCTCTCACTGCTGAGTTAAACGACCAATCATTTTTGCGAGCGCGTTCCAGGACGTTGCGGCGGACGTCTTTGAGGTGGATGTGCACCACTCGGGATCCGAACTTCCGGATTATCTCCGCGTAGTCGGCGCCGGCTGCGTAAGCATGACCGGTGTCGAGGAGAAGCCCCACTTCCTCTCGGGTAGATTCGCAGAAAGCGTCGATCTCTTCAGCTCTCTCAACTAACATTTTTAGATGATGGTGGTAGGCCAATGTAATTCCCGTCTCCTTCAGCCTGGTTGCAAATTCGCCAAGCTTGCCGGCATAGGTCGAAAGCTCGGTCTCTTTCAGATCGGGACGCTTGCTTAGAGGTTCATCCCACGGCGAGGTCCCGGTCATCAGCCCACATTCTCCGTAAACAAGTATCTGGCTGCCGCAATCCTTCAGCAATCGGACATGATCCGCGGCGGCTTTCCATTCCTCTTCCACTGAGCGCTCGGTGAGAAACCCTGAATGCCAGCCGCCCACCAGCCGGAGCCCATAATCTGAAAGGATTGAAGAAAGTTTCTGTCCATCCCTCGGGAATTTCCTTCCTAGTTCGACTCCCTCATAACCTATTTCCGCGACATCTTTGAGGCTGGTTTCCAACGGTATATCGCCGCCAAGCTCCGTTAGCACATCGTTAGTCCAACTTAGTGGACTAACTCCCATGTGAACCCCTGGTAGTAAATTTTCCTTGGCCATGTTGGCGGCCTATGTGGCAATCTTGATTGGTTGCCCCGTTTTTATTGACTCCGTCGCCTTGTCGGCTATGAGCTGAGCCTTCAAACCGTCCTCGAGGGAAGGGCTCGGCGGCGTCCCTTTTCCGACCGACTTCAGGAAAGCGTCAATCGCCTCGTAGTAACTCTGTTCGATCCGCTCGAACCAACCCGGATGCAATCCGTCCCTAAGAATCTGACGCCCCTTATAAAGGGATAATCCTCGGAAGGTTTGCCGCGCGGATTCCACCAGTCCTTCAGAACCGAAGACCTCAATTCTTTCGTCGTACCCATACGCGGCACGCCGTGAACTATCGATTTGGCAAAGCGCACCGGAGGCCATACGTATCGACACAATCGACGTATCGACATCACCTGCCTCTCCGATCGCCGGGTCAACAAGAGCGGCGCCTATCGCGTATACCTCAACCGGCTCATCATTCGTAAGCCATCGCAGCAAGTCAAAGAAATGAATAGTTTGATCGCGTAGTTGGCCTCCCGAAACTTTGACATACGAGATTGGCGGCGGCTTAGGTCCACGGCTCGTAAGCTGAACAATTTCCACTTTACCGACTTCGCCCCGGTCCACGGCCTCCTTTACAGCAGCGTGGCTCGCATCGAATCGACGGTTAAATCCAAGCATGACTGGAACGCCCGCGGCACGAACAGCGCTCACAGCTTTTTCTGCTTCTTCATAATCCAATCCGATCGGCTTCTCGCAATAAATCGCCTTTCCCGCATCAGCCGCACGATTGAGATAGTCCACATGCGTATCGGTAGGCGTGGCAATCAATACAGCGTGGATCTCTTTATTATTAAATATTTCCGCAATATCAGTAACCGCTTTTGCACCTGTGGTCGCCGCAATCTTCTTTGCAAATTCGATGTTTGCATCGCTCACGGCCACTAGTTCAGCACCGGGATGTCGCGCAATATTTTTCGCGTGGACCGAGCCGATAAAGCCAGTTCCAATGACAGCTACTTTCAGCATCTATTGCTCCTTTGATTTTCGTTCTTAAATCGACTCAACCTGCGTCCATGCACCGCCTGTCGCGTAGGAGCGCATCGCGCTTTCCACAAAGGCTACCCCACGTACTCCGTCCGTTACGTCCGGAAAACCGAGCTCAGTTTTTGCCCAAGTTTTGCCCTCCGACTTGGCCAAAAGAGCGTCCGCGACTTCTGTATAGAGATTTGCAAACGCTTCAAAGAATCCTTCCGGATGCCCGAGCCCCACGCGCGTCCAACGCCGCGCATCCGGCGACAACCAGTCCGCGCCTTGCGCCAGTATCTGAGGAGCACCATCGATCGGGCAATAGCGCAAGTGGTGAGGATCCTCGTGATGCCAGGCCAAGCTGCCCCGATCCCCGTAAACGCGAATCCGAAGGCCGTGCTCATTGCCGACCGCGGCCATTGATGCCCAGAGTGTCCCACGCGCGCCATTGGAAAACCGGAGCAATAGATTGGCATTGTCCTTGATCGCTCTGCCTTCAACGATCTGGTTCATTTCTGCGGCCACCTCAGTAGTTTCGAGCCCGGTCACAAAACGGCTTAGCTGGTGGGCGTGGGTGCCGAGATCGTACAATACGCTCGCATCACCGAGAACCTCCGGATCCGTTCTCCAGGCGGCTTGTGGATGACCTTCTTTTTCCAATAGCTTGATTGCCCAACCTGACGCGTGCTCGGCCTGCACAACCTTCACTTTCCCAAGGTCACCGTTCCTGACCTTTCGAGCCGCGTGCCTGACCATGGCGTATCCTGAATAGTTATGTGTCAGGCAAAAGAGCAGTCCACCCTGGTCGACGAGTGTCTTGAGCTCCTTCGCTTCCGCAAGCTTCAGGCATAACGGTTTGTCGCAAATGACATTGATTCCAGTCTCCAAAAATTTGCGCGCAATCTCATAGTGGCTAGCCG
>JBAUZZ010000685.1:0-2244 GCA_049585495.1 Chthoniobacterales bacterium
CCCCGAGCCATGTCAGGCGAGGAGATCGCCGAAGAAGAGCTCTTAACGCTGTTCGAGGCAGCCCGATGGGCTCCTTCCTCCTACAACAACCAGCCCTGGCAGATTCTGTACGCACGCCGAGACACCACACATTGGCCGCTCTTTTTCGATTTGCTGGTGGACTTCAATAAGACATGGGTCAAAGAGGCCGCTGCGTTAGTGGTCTTCATATCCAAAATGACGTTTGACCATAACGGTGAACCTTCTGTCACCCACTCATTTGACACCGGCGCTGCCTGGCAAAATTTCGCGCTGCAAGCGACCCTGAAGAACCTCGTCGTGCATGGTATGGAAGGGTTCGACTACGACAGGGCAAGAACGGTCCTCAAGATTCCGCGTGATTTTCAAGTCGAAGCCATGGCAGCGATTGGCAAGCCGGGTAAAAAAGAGGATCTTCCCGTGGGACTGCAGGAACGGGAGACTCCGAACGATCGCCGAAAATTGGCCGAGACGATCAGTGAAGGTCCGTATATTGCGGGAGTGGCTGGAGCGCGCACCGGTTGATGTCAGATATGTTGGCTGGCAGCTTCAAAAGCAGTTGTCCGCAATGGTAGGGCGGAAAACTCGGCGCCTTGCTAGCCACCGCCCAACGGCTTATATCCCCATGCGCCGGTTTTGAGCCATGAGTGTGCGTGCCATCGCCGAGAAGCGTTCAAACGTCTACGTCACAGAGCTTCTCCCGACACAGCCTAAACCCAAAAAGCCCTCTTCCTACGATCAGCCCAACCTCTCAGAGACCTACCTCGCCGCTGCAATCACCATCAGAAATAGGGTGAGACCGGAAAGAAAGATAAATGCTTCCATACGTGTTGCGTTTTTCCATTGGCCGCAGGACTATTCAGGAAGGAATGACCTCGAACGCGCACATTTTGTGCGGCTCAAAAATAACTGAGATGGTTGAGACTATCCTGGAGTTCCACGTCAACTGGTGCAGACCGGGCGTCGCTTAGCATAAAAACCAGCTGCATTGGGCTCGCCTCTCTCGGGACTCTTTTCGGATGTGGGATTTCGTTGTCTACGATCCATTCACTGTCGTCTGGTAAACGATAGACAACAAACACGTGACTACCTTCAATTCCCGTATTGCGAATGTGCCATCGGTAGAAGATCAGTTGGCCGTGAATTCCGCTAGCTGCCAGCCTGGAAGAAAGCGCTAAGGTATAATCCATGCACGCGCCGTCTTTGCCTTTTCCTTTTATCGTTGGGTCGTCAGCAACTCCTTGGTGTAGTGACTCACTTAAGCAGAAAGCAACTAGTAGGAAGTAGACAACTACGCACCCGAGTATAATTGTAATGCAGTAGCGTTTCGGCATATCCTTGTTGAATTATCAAACCCTACTATTCGGTATCGTTAGCTGTATTATTCCAAAGGTCTGTTTTTAATCGCTCGATCGAGCATCTTCGCCATCCGCCGATTGAGTCGTAAAGAACTAGTCATCATGGCGAATGGAGCCTCTCCGACCACAAGTGTGGTAAAATTTATCACCAGCTCCGCATCAACTGTATCGATCAAGCTGATGGTCGGTTGGGAGCAGGTGCGATTGCTCAAGGAATTAGCGAAGAGGCGCAGGATCCGATCAGAAAGATCCGTTCTTGGACCGCGACCGGCCGGTTAAGGGGGCAAAGCGCTGCGAGATCCTGCCGCCACCGTTCAGTAGCGAATAAGCCCTGCACAGGATGTGATCCGCATGGCAGTTTCGAATCTACTCACTGGGAAAAATCGCTGTCGCGGACACAGACCCTTTCGTCAGCCAATGCCAAAAACCGATCCTCTATTTTCGCTCAGTTCTTGGATCGGTATGATCCGCCAAAACGTCTTCCATCGTTCCTTATAGGTAGTCCGAAGTTATTCATCAATCTGGGGCCAAAGCCCTGGGTCAAGCTTTGGAGCGTGAGCGACCACAGATTGTGAGTAACTTCGCCCCAAGCGCGTCGGCTGGCTACGAATCATCGTCCCATCTGTATCAACGGATTCCGCAAGAGCTTCGAGCTGGCCGATCAGGCTTGAGTGAGAGAACAATACTCAGACCATGGCGAGATCGCCTCTGGCGGTTTACGTCTCACTATAAGGGTTTGGTCAGCACTCGGGCGGCGCGATTTTCTATCTGGAGCAATCAGTCATGTCTTCAACTGAGAGTAGCAATCAAAACCTAGTGGCCGCTTTTATTGGGATCGACTGGGCGGATCAAAAACACGATGTTGTCC
>JBAUZZ010000686.1:0-8220 GCA_049585495.1 Chthoniobacterales bacterium
AGCGCTCCCTTCATCCACTTTAACATGTTCTTCCACGCCGCCGAGGCGACCCAGTTCCGCCTCTACGCTGATGCCTTTGGGGTGCGCCCTTTCGACGACTCTCTTGGTTGTGGCGACATTCTCCTTAAAGGGTTCATGGCTGTCATCAATCATCACCGAGCTGTAGAACCCTGATTCGATGCAGTCGTAACAGGTCTTTTCGTCGCCGTGATCCAGGTGCACGGCAAAAACCGCCTCCGGGTATATTTCCTTGGCCGTACGAATTATCGCCTCCAGCATCCGCTTGTCTGCATAGCTGCGGGCGCCTTTGGAGATTTGGAGAATGAAAGGGGCTTGCGAATCGATGCAGCCCTTAAACAGGCCGAGAATCTGCTCCAAATTATTGATGTTATACGCGCCAATTGCGTACCGAGAGTAAGCAAGTCGATAAAGAGCGGCAGCAGGAACAATCATATTGAAAATTATCGCCGCGAGTCGCGCCAAGGTGCAAGCGGGTTTTCGGCGGGCCCCAACGACCCAAGCAGTCAAGGGCTCGAGGACTCAAGCACTCAAGTACTCGAGCACTCAAGCACTTAGGACTCAACGACTCGAAGGACTCAAGACTGACGCTTTGCGCCGCGAGTGATCGCTTTCGCGTACGCACCGAGTAGTCGTGACACGTCCTCCAGGCCTTCCGCCAGCCGAGACGAATCGCCATATTCGAGGTCCTTGCTCAGGATCAGATAATAACGGCATTCCTCCAGTGATCCCTGGGAGATGCCGAGGAAGCGCAACTTCTCGGCTTCACTACGCTTTTTGAACCCCTCGGCGAGGTTCGCCGCAATTGAAATTGCTGCCCGGCGAAACTGAGAAGTTAGCCCGAACAGTTCACTCTTGGGGAACTTTTCGGTGAATTTGTAAACGCCCAGGACGAATTCGTGCGCTTTCTGCCACACGATCAAATCTTTGAAGGTCTTTGCTGGTTGATTCATGCAGCAGCCATACGGTACGAACCAGAACAATATCAAGAGTAAGTCATATCTAATGCCGTCCTTGAGTGCTTGAGTGCTTGAGTGCTTCAGTCCTCGAGTGCTTGCCCGATTCACCTTGCATTTAATGACCATCCGGTACACGAAGTGAAGACAGGCAAATCCGATTCAGGAAAATGAAAGATGCTGCCCCCAACCCCACTGACTCAGCGAGCTCCGTCGGAGTGCGCACCGGCCTGGATGTAGAAGACATCAAGCAGTCATTCCTTGACAGTCTCTTTTACGGTCTCGGACGGGTGCCGTCCGTTGCGACCCGCAACGACCTCTACACTGCATTGGCGCTGACCGTCCGCGACAGGGTGTTCCGTCATGGCATACACACGGTTGAAACCCACGAAGAACAACAGGCCAGAAGGGTCGCCTACCTCTCGGCGGAATATCTTCCCGGGCCGCATCTTGGTCTCAATCTGTTGAATCTCGGCATCACCGAGCAAGCTCGGCAAGCCCTGTCCCAATTAGGATACGACCTGGACGATTTAATCGAACAAGAGGAGGAACCCGGTTTGGGCAACGGTGGACTCGGCCGACTCGCGGCGTGTTATATGGATTCATTAGCGTCGCTACAGGTCCCGGCAATCGGTTATGGCATCCGATACGAATTCGGGATCTTCGAACAGAGTATCAGGGATGGCTGGCAGGTTGAAAGGACCGACAAATGGCTGCGCTACGGTAATCCCTGGGAAGTCGTTCGCCCCGAAATCTTCTATGAGGTGAAATTTGGCGGACACACCGAGCACCGGACGGACGATAAGGGCAAAAACCGAGTGAGATGGGTGCCAGACAACGTCGTCAAAGGGGAAGCGTACGACACTCCCATCCTTGGTTACCGGGTCGGTACTTCGAATTTGCTTCGGCTGTGGCAGGCTGAGGCAGTGGAGTCCTTCGACTTCGCCGCCTACAATCAGGGCGATTATTATCGGGCGGTCGAAGCGAAAATGAGTTCCGAGAATATCACGAAGGTGCTCTATCCGAACGATGAACTGATCCAGGGAAAAATTCTGCGGCTCCAACAGCAATTCTTCTTCGTCTCCTGTTCCCTGCAGGATTTGCTCCGCGTCCACCAGGCGCGGGGTGGCCGGCCGGAAAACTTCCACGAGAAAAACGCAGTCCAGTTGAATGACACGCACCCCGCTGTCGCAGTGGCCGAGCTGATGCGATTGCTGGTAGATGAACATGACCTTGGTTGGGACACCGCCTGGCAGGTGACGAGCCAGGCGATGGCCTACACCAATCATACCTTGCTCCCGGAAGCTTTGGAAAAATGGCCGGTCGAAATTTTTGGTCGTCTGCTACCCCGCCACCTCGAAATCGTCTACGAGATTAATCATCGCTTTCTCGAAGAAGTGCGGGCGAAGTTCGCTGTGGATGACGAACGGTTCGCACGGATGTCGCTTATCGATGAGAGCGGTCCGCGCTTCGTACGAATGGCTCACCTGGCCACCGTTGCCAGTCATCAGGTGAACGGCGTCGCTCAGCTCCACTCGGATTTGCTCAAGAAAACTGTTCTCGCGGATTTTGCGGCGCTGTGGCCGGAGAAATTCTGCAATGTTACTAATGGGGTTAACCCGCGCCGATTCGTCGCCGTTAGTAATCCGGCGCTGAGCAAACTGATCACCGAACGTATCGGGGATGGCTGGTTGTATGAACTAAGTGAATTGCGAAAGTTGGAACCTTTCGCTACCGACTCGGACTTCCAAACCCGCTGGCGTGAGGCCAAGCTAGGCAATAAACAGAACCTGGCTAAGTTGATCAAGGCCCGAACCGGGATCCAGGTATATCCGCAGACGATTTTTGATATCCTGGTCAAGCGCATCCACGAGTACAAGCGTCAGCACCTCTGTGTGCTGCACATTCTAACGCTCTATTTGCGCCTCAAACACGATCCGCAAGCAGATTTTCCTTCCCGCACCTTTGTGATCGGAGGTAAAGCGGCACCCGGATATTTCATGGCGAAGCTGATTATCAAGCTGATCAACGCGGTTTCCGCCTTCATCGAAAATGATGTCGCGGTACGCGACCGGCTTAAGGTAGTTTTCTTTCCGGGTTTCAATGTGAAATCAGCGCAGCACATTTACCCTGCCGCCGATCTTTCCGAGCAGATCTCGACCGCAGGTAAAGAGGCATCGGGCACCGGCAACATGAAGTTCGCACTAAACGGTGCGCTGACCATCGGAACGCTTGACGGCGCCAACGTCGAAATCCGGGAGGAGGTGGGCGCGGATAACTTCTTCCTCTTTGGACTGACAGTGGAACAGGTGACGGAGCTAAGATTGCGAGGTTACCGGCCGTGCGACTATTACCAGCAAAACTCAATGTTACGCGAGGTGCTGGATCTGATCGGCTCCGGAGCGCTCAGTAACGGCGACAAGGAACTTTTCCGACCGATCGTGGATAACCTCCTTTATCATGACCCGTTTTTCCTGCTGGCCGACTACCAGTCCTATATCGATTGCCAGAACCGGATCAACGCGCTATGGGCCGACCAGCAAAGTTGGACCGGTAAATCGATCCTCAATGTCGCGCGGATGGGCAAGTTTTCCGCCGACCGGTCAATCGACGATTATTGTGAGAGGATCTGGAAGGTCAAGCCGTCCACGTCCACGTCGGCTGACTGATAACCGGCCAATGTTTACGCGTGTCTGGCCCGGCAGTCCTTATCCGCTGGGCGCAACCTGGGACGGTATCGGAGTCAATTTTGCCCTTTTCTCCGAAAACGCTGCCAAGGTGGACCTTTGTCTTTTTGACTCAGCGGAAGCACGAGCCGAATCGGTTCAGGTCCCTGTGCCTTCGGTAACCAACCAGGTCTGGCACTGTTACTTACCAGACGCCAAGCCCGGCCAACTGTACGGATATCGTGTCCATGGACCTGATGCGCCGCACGAAGGGCACCGGTTCAATCCGCACAAGGTTGTCCTCGATCCCTATGCGAAGGGGATTGGTCGCAACCTGCATTGGGACGATGCTGTCTATGGATACCCGCGCGGCGCAGAAAATGCCACGGGGTTCGACGCGCGGGACAGCGCACCTTTTGCGCCGTTGGCCTGCGTGATCGAGACGGCGTTCACCTGGGGTGACGATCATCCACTACGAATACCGTGGCACGATACCGTGGTTTATGAAACCCATCTGAAAGGCTTCACGAAGCGCCACCCGGACGTGCCGGAAGAGCTGCGGGGCACCTACGCCGGGCTTGCCTCGCCCGCGGCCATTCAATACTTGCGCAACTTAGGCGTAACGGCTGTCGAGTTGCTACCTATCCACTACCATATCGACGAGCACTTTCTGGTTGAGAAAGGCTTGGTTAACTATTGGGGATACAACACGCTTAGTTATTTCGCGCCCGATCCGCGATACGCGGGCAGCGGCCCGCAGAGAGCAGCACAGGAGTTTAAGTCGATGGTCCGCACGCTGCATGCCGAAGGCTTCGAGGTTATTCTCGATGTCGTTTACAACCACACCGCGGAAGCTGACCACCGGGGCCCGACGTTGTCCATGCGGGGTATCGACAACGCGGCCTATTACCGCCTGGCCGAGGATCGCAGTCGTTATGTTGATTTTACCGGCTGCGGCAACACGCTCAATGTTGCTAACCCACACGTTCTTCAGCTGATTATGGACAGCCTGCGCTACTGGCTCCTGGAGATGCACGTCGATGGATTCCGATTCGACCTCGCCAGCGCGCTTGCCCGGGAGTGTTGGGAAATGGATCGCCTGGCCGCGTTCTTCGATATCATTCACCAGGACCCGGTGATCTCGCAAACCAAGTTGATTGCCGAACCTTGGGATCTTGGCCCGGGCGGCTATCAGGTGGGCAATTTTCCATTGCTGTGGACCGAGTGGAACGGCAAGTATCGCGATTGTGTCCGACGGTTTTGGAAAGGCGACGGCGGTACAGTTGGAGAACTGGCTAGCCGCTTGTCGGGGAGCAGCGATCTCTATGCGCACAACGGTCGCCGCCCGAGTGCGAGTTTAAATTTCGTAACTTGCCACGACGGATTCACTCTCAGCGATCTGGTCAGCTACGAGCGCAAACACAACGAAGCGAACGGCGAAGAAAACCGCGACGGCAACAATAACAACATGAGTTGGAATTGCGGAGTGGAAGGTCCCACCAGCGATCAGGCCATAAACCAGCTCCGCCAAAGGCAACAGCGCAATTTTCTGACGACACTTTTCCTCTCTCAGGGCGTACCCATGCTCCTGGCCGGCGATGAGGTGGGTCACACGCAAGAAGGCAATAACAACGGCTACTGTCAGGATTCCCCGCTGTCGTGGATCGACTGGGACCTTTCAGAAGAGCAGCGTGAATTGCTCGCTCTCGTCCGCCGCCTCATCCAGTTGCGCCGAGAGAATCCGGTCTTTCGGCGGCACCATTTCTTCCAGGGAAGGCCCATTCACGGTTTTGAGATCAAGGATCTTTACTGGCTCACTCCTCACGGAACCGAGATGGCAGACGCCGACTGGGCTGCAGGGCACGCTCTCTGCCTCGGGATGGGGTTGACGGGGGACCAAATCCTCGAAAGAGACGAGCACGGCCGGCGCATCATTGGTGACTCGTTCCTGATTCTTTTCAACGCAGACCATCGTGAAATTGCTTTTCGCCTTGGCGGACGCGCGCAAGGTTTGAACTGGGAGCTCGTGCTCGATACCTCAAACCTCGCCTTAACCGGACATCGTCTGAAGCATTTGGACCAGTACCCACTGCAGAACCACTCCGTTGTGGTCCTGTGTCCCGAATCCCTGGATGGACCAGCGACCTCCGCAAGTGTCAGCTCGGAAAAATGAAAATATGAAAATAACCTCTCTCGGCGAAGCTCGGTTTCCTTCCCCGCTTCGGTACTCGGTCAGCGATCAGGCGCAAATCCCCGCCGACATCGTTCATGATCCATCTGCAGCACGGGAAGAAGCAGAGTTCTTTGAGATCGCCGGTCCGCGAGCGAAGTTGTTTTTTGACCCGACACGAACATGCGCCGGGATCGTGACTTGTGGCGGCCTATGCCCAGGATTAAACAATGTTATCCGGAGTCTCTTTTTTGAGCTCACCCGCACCTACGGAGTGGCGGAAGTTTTGGGATTTCGCGGCGGTTATCAGGGTCTTGATCCGAAGCATGGGCCGGAGCCGATCGTGCTGACACGCGACCTGGTGGATCCGATTCACCACCATGGTGGAACGATCCTGGGTACCTCGCGCGGTCCGGTCGATATGGCGGCAGCGGTAGACAACCTCGTTCAGCGCGATGTACACATCCTCTTTACCATTGGCGGCGATGGCACCCAGCGCGGCGGTAACAGACTCTTCCAGGAATCCAAGGAGCGTGGGCACGCCCTTTCGGTCGTTGGGATTCCGAAGACGATCGACAACGACGTAGCCTATGTGGATCGCACTTTTGGTTATCTGACTGCCGTCGAGGAAGCAGTCAAAGTTCTCGACTGTGCGCACACGGAGGCTCGCAGCGTTCACAACGGAGTGGCGCTGGTGAAACTCATGGGGCGACACGCCGGGTTCATCGCCGCCGGGGCCACGGTAGCAAATCATGACGTAAATTTTACGCTGGTCCCGGAAGTCCCCTTCAAGTTGGAAGGCGAGAACGGGTTTCTGCCTACTTTGAAAAAGCGGATCCTCGAACGGGCTCACGCTGTCATTGTCGTAGCGGAAGGCGCCGGACAGGAGTTGATTGAGGACTCGGGAACGGAGCGGGACCCCTCCGGCAACATCAAGTTGAAAGACATTGGACTCTTTCTCCGGCAACACATCGAAGATTATTTCAAGAAGGTCAACATTCCGATCGTTATGCGCTATTTTGACCCTAGTTACATCGTCCGAAGCAGTCCGGCCAATGCGGCAGATGCGGTCCTTTGCGATTTCTACGCCCGAAACGCCGTGCACGCGGCTATGGCCGGCAAAACCGGCCTGGTTATTGGATTACTCCATGATTCTTACATCCATATTCCCATCGAAATGCTGGTCTCGAAGAAAAAGCACATCGAGGCCGACGGTATCTGGTGGAACGCAGTTTTGGCAGCGACCGGACAACCTGCCCAGTTCGAGTAGGGCTACGCTCCGTCGTAGCCGTCGCTTTTTATTTAGAAGCCGCGTCGCGGCGATGGCGGAGCATCGCCCTCCAGATAACACATTCGGGGATTATGCTCATTTCCATGAATCAGGAGGTCTCAGGCTAGGGCGACGAGGACGATTCCCAGATTTCGACACTTAGATTAGAATTTGATTGAATGGGCATTTTGATTTCCGACTTCGACGGCACAGTGACGCGGTATGATTTTTTCGACCTGGTCCGCAAACGCTGGCCGTTTCCCCCAGAAGACGATCCGTGGGAAAAATTTGTCACAGGCGAGATAACCCATTTTCAGGCTCTGGCCGAAATTTTTGCATCTATCCGCACGACCGAACCGGATCTGCTGGAGTTGGCGGATTCGACGGAGTTTGACGCCAGTTTTGCGGAATCCGCTCGGGTTTTGCAGGACCGGGGCTGGGAAATCGTAATCGCCTCCGCCGGATGCGACTGGTATATTCAATTCTTGCTAAAAAAGGCTGGGGTCTCGGTTTCGGTACATGCTAACCCGGGAGTATTCGATCCCAAACGTGGCCTGCAAATGTCGCTCCCCGAGCGTTCCCCCTTCTTCAGCGCTACGAAGGGAGTGAACAAGGCGGCAATCGTCCGGGATGCGCTAAGTCGCTCGGATCGCGTGGCCTTCGCTGGAGACGGCCGGCCGGATCTTAAGCCTGCGCTGCTGGTGCAGCCGCAGTTGCGTTTTGCGCGGGGGTGGCTGGCTGAGGCCTTGGGCGAATGCGGCGAAAAATTCCATCCTTTTGAGCGCTGGTCGCAGATCGCGGATCAGCTTCAGAAAGCCGAATGCTGATCCCGAGACAAACCGCGATCCCGGCGCTGGTCCGCATAAAACCGGGAGCTTTGGATCGAATGGGCATCTATGCCGAACGCCATGAGTTCAGGCGGGTGGTCCTGTTTTTCAGCCAGGATCTCGACGACCGATTGCTGGGGCTTCTGACCGGTTCGCTCCGGTCCCAGAATATTCAAGTTCTCCAACAGACGCCGGTGGAGTCCATCAGTTTCGAAAAGGTGACTAAACTCTTTCACCAATCTCCAGGAACTGTCGATGCCATCATCGGACTTGGCGGTGGCAAGGCACTGGATGTTGCCAAATACATCGCATT
>JBAUZZ010000687.1:0-13823 GCA_049585495.1 Chthoniobacterales bacterium
CATTAAACTATACCGGTTATGCGTGCGCCAAAAAGGGCGCATCCGTGCTCTCTCCTTATCGCCACTCGTGCCACAGGATACTTTCGTCTGCCACGATGCCTCTTCTGCCTTCCGTCAAATTACCCCTCTCCGACCACCCCGCGCCTTTGGCCAAGGCCCGATCGGTACGCAACGCCCAATTCCCGCCGCACAATTTTGCGCGAGCCTTTCGCGATAACCTGTCATATTTAATGGCGTCGGAATAGGCAAATTCGGAACGTTACCATGGTTGGTGAAGATCTCATTGGCTGGCAGCATGGGGGTGTGAGGCAAAACCGGATCCGTCCAGTCCCAGGGATCGCCGCTGTGATCCGCCAGGAGACAGGCATCGAAGATTTGGTCCCCGTAATTGAATGCACCCGTCCACGCCACCTCATGATAGGCAAACCGGTTCGCTGGCGGGAAGGGATAATCCCATAACGCGCCCCCACCGATCGCAATGATCTTGTTACACAGGAATCCACCGGGACTGGCCATCACCGCTGCAGCTAACTGACAACCGAGGAGATTCGCAAATGTCGAGACGATCGTCGCGCAGTCAGTGCAGTTCACAACGTTTCCTTTGCCTTCCGGCTGCTGGTTGATAAATGCCAAAAAGGCCGTGCACAAAAACCAGGAAGTGGGCCCGACTGCCTGGGTGTACTTGCTCGCTCCATGAGAAACGTCATACGTGAGCCCTAAGTTGCTATTGACTGCCTGCGTAACCGCCGTAGCCGCATCCTGCGGGTTCAGTTTTCCTCCCGCCCATACGCATGCTTGATCCAGAGCGTCAACCCAAGGCAACTGGTTCACGGAAGCGGGCGGTGTTGGGGGTTGTAGCCAAGGCAAAAAGGGAGTGTCTAATACCACGTAGACCCGATGCGAGGAACTGCCCATTGAGACCCACGTCCCATCGGTCGATTTATAAAACCAATCCCATTGAATGTCCTGCTTTAGAATTCCGGACGGCCCGATTTGATGATGTGCCAGGCTCAGCGTGACGAATTCAGGAACCGAAGCCCCTCCGCTGATGTTGATGGTCGTTGGATCGATTGCGCCTAACACTCCACCCCCGTCAGCGCGAACATCTACCGTGGCCGGCGCTCCCGGATCGGCTGCAAAGCTGGCTTGAATGGTAATGATTTTGCCTGTCACGGCTGTTATCGAGTACGCCACCGGCGAACTTTTTGGGAGGGTCTTGCCCTTGGCCCATTCAGGAACAGCAACATCAGTAGTGAAATTCTGCCGAATGCACAGCGCATTCACCACCCCCGTGCTCTGACTGTAATTAAATTTGATCCCGGTAAGTTCCATACCGCTATGCCGCTCCGAGAGTTTGCGTTCTTCCACCTAGGGGCGGTGCCGAAGTATCGTCATGCTTTGATCCGAACTGCAAAAGGTTGTGATTGTGAAGAGCGTCGCAACTAGTCCTTGAGTATTTCAGAAAAGTACTGGCGCCGCAACGAGCGAAGCTCGTCTAAGATATATCCGCAAGCAGGAGGCATGATCCGGCGGGCGCGGGAGCGAGCCTTCTGCCGTGCGGAGCAAAGAAAGGAAAAATGCCATATATTAAACAAGAAGATAGAGCGCGGTTCGCGCCAATTCTAGCAAGACTGGGCGACACACCAATAGGCAGTGGAGAGAGGCAAATCTTCGTGAAACGTCGATCTGCCGAGGAAGCCGAAATCGCAGGGCGGCAGCAGCACGATATCGAGTTGCGCGATCAAAGGTTTATCCTAACAGGCTGACCTGAGCGGCATACGTCGATTAAGGTGCAAAACTACGCCAAATAATTTGGGAACTGATATTCTATGAAAGCTATACTCCTCGATAAACCCGGCTCTCCTTCCAGTCTGCGCATCGGTGAAATCGCGCTACCGCGTTCCGGGGAAGGCGAAGCCCTAGTCAGAGTTTGCGCCACGAGTCTCAATCCGGTCGACTATAAGGTTGCGGCTCGGGGATATGACGGGTGGAACTATCCCCATGTGTTGGGAGTAGTAGATGTCGCAGGCGTGATCGAGACCATCGATCAAGCGATCAGTTCATGGAATGTTGGGGATCGCGTCTTTTATCACGCCACGTGGCGAAAGGACGGATCTTACGGGGAATTCAACGTTGCACCTGCCCACACCTTTGCCCGCATCCCTGATGGGATCTCCTTCGTCGATGCTGCAGCGTTCCCCTGCGCGGGCTTAACAGCCTATTCTGCGCTTTACCGTCGTCTGCATGTTCGGGAGGGGGACATTGTGCTCGTGCATGCAGCAGCCGGAGGCGTTGGCGGATTTGCCGTTCAACTGGCGAAAGCGGCAAAGGCGTTTGTAATTGGTACTTGTTCCGGGGGCAACAAGCACTATGTGCAGGAACTGGGCGCTGATGAGGTGATCGATTATCGTACAGAAGATGTTTTTGAGCGTGCGAAAGCCATAGCTGGCGATCGCGGAATCGACGCCATCGTCGACAACATCGGCCCCCGAAATAGGATTGATAATCTAAGGCTGTTGGGGCCGGAGGGCGGACTCGCGTGTATTGCTGGCGTCCCGGATCTTGCGGTCGTCCCAGATCTTCCTTACTCCATCGCCATTCACGATATCGGTTTGGGAGGTGTTCTTGTTTCAACTGCTTTTCGCCGGCGCCAAGAGGATTTTGGTAGAATGGCTGCAGAGCTGATGACTCTGGTACAGGAAGGGAGGATCAGATCGACGGTGACAGAACAAATCACGTTGGAAGCAATTCCCGGTGCGCTCGAACGTCTTGCCGGGGGACATGTTCGAGGAAAGATCGTTGTCAAAGTACAAGGCTGATTAGGGATAAAATCGCGACATCAACGCGCGTTGAATCGCGTGCCGACCATTGGGCCGAAAGAGCAACGCCGCTTCGACATCACTTACACCTTTTTGCCAGACAAGCGGCGGTCGACCAGGCGCTGCAAAGGGTACAGACCTCCAGCACCAGCGTCCAACCGAGATGCACGAGACCCCCTTGGTCGCTCTTCCCAAGCACTAAGGACTACCGAGCACCTACGGCTGAGGGCTGCGCGACGCGGGATCCGAACCATCCCGCGCACATCCAGGCAGCGTTCGACTCGGGTGATCATCTCCATCCACAGGATGCCGGATACAAGGCAATGGCAGACTCGATCGACCTTAAGATGCTAAGTCCACAACCCTGACCAGAGTGTCGGCTGGGGAATTGTCGTGTTTCCCAGGTTTGGCGGGCGGCATGGGGTCGCCGCCTGCCGCGGCACTATTTGTGTTCAGGGTTCCGGATTCCGCATTCGCCCGCTGAAGCAGCAGCAAAACTGGGAGCAATCGCCCTTTGGCGATGCCGAGAATTCGATAGTCGGTTACTGCGTATGTGAACAAGGGCGGTGAAGCTGACGACGACTCGCTGGCCTTGGATGCCATCGAACTCTGACGCAAAGTCCTTGGGCCAGGAGCTGATCTGATAAGTTTCTCCCTGTAATACCTGAACGCCTTGAGAGGGTTCCGCAGTTCCCCTGTTCAGGATAGATTCGATGAATGGATCTGGCACAGGTTCGACTTGGCCGGCCGGCGTGACCCTGGCAAACAGCGCCAGGATTAGTAGATCGTCGGCTGCGCACAGCTTTGGTGAGAGAAGGCAGAGCAGCCCCAGCCAGGGGCACAGCACGCTTCGCTTCTTTGCGTCAATGTCTATCCAATGTGTACTTCTGACTAACACACGGTGTATGCCGGGGTATGCCGGCCCGGCTTCTCTATGGATATTGGCGGATAGTTTCCGACCAGCCAAGAGGCGGGGTGGTAAGCTCGCCGATGCGATTGATCAGAAGGTTGGCCAAGCCGGGTAAGATCGAGCAAAGATAATCGCGAATCTGAATCTTAAGTCTTCGGCAGGATTCGGCTACCGAGACGTTTGCCGCGACGCGCGGTCCGGCTTTCTCGCTTCCGATGTGTATCCAGCGGCTAATTTTTCAGTGGGTTTTGCGCGCTTTCCACACCTCTTCGCACGGCCAATTACGGGCCCACTCGACAGTGACGAAGGGATAACGCGAGGTTGCTCCCACCGAAGGCCGTACCTCGATCAGATCCTCGACCTCGAAGCCCGATCGCCGCAGCAGCCGTATCCAGTTGCCATGTGACAGATGAAACTCGACGGCTGGATTTCCAGGCCATTCGACTCGGAACATCCCGAATGCCGGGCGCAGCAGTCGCTCCGTCGCTGGCACGCCGTCCTCCGGTGGCATGCACAATGTCATCAGAAACGAGTTGGTGAGGAAGACTAGCTGACCGCCTGGACGCAACAGGCGTGCGGCCTCGGGGACCCAGCGCTGTGGATCTGCCCACAGGCAGGCGCCATATTCAGAAATCGCGAAGTCGAAGCTCGCGTCCGGGTAATCGATCGCTTCAGCGTGGGAGTGGATGAGCGGAAAATCGAGCCCGTATTGCCGCTGTAGGCGGCGCGCCGTGCCAAGCTGAACCTCAGAGTTGTCGATCCCTACGACGCGGGCTCCGCGCCGTGAGAGCCAAGCGGAAATGTAGGCGGTGCCGCATCCTAGCTCGATAGCATCCTTGCCGGAGAGTTGCTCCGAAAAAACTTGGAGCTCTGCCTCTGGAACCTGCCAGATGCCCCATGCGGGCTCCTCCTGTGCCCATGCGCGTTCACCAGCCTCCACGTACTGCCGCGCTAAATCATCCCAGTACGCTCGATTCCTGGCCACGTGTTCCAGCAGCTCGCTCATCGCAAATCCAAGGTCGTTTAATCCCGATCAATATAATCAGGAGCTAACGTGTCACTTTGCAAACTATCTCGCGTACTTTGTTGTATCCAATCTTGGGGCGCGATTCGAGGTTCATCTTGAGCACTATTTCGTGACGATCGCCCCCAAACCTCGCCGCACATCATGTTCTGGTGCGTCCTCGTTCCTGCGGGCGCCCCTTACATCATGTCCGGCGCCCAAGGGAGCGAGCATTTCCGTCGCAGACGGAAATCCTCGCCGAGAAGCTCCGCGCCACCAACCTGGGCAAAAGGCGCGCCAGCTCCTTCGTCGCTTTCACGCCTTTTGCTGGCTGCCCACCCACCATCAGAATGACTGCGATGGCTCAGCCTCCGGGAGAAAATCAGGGAGGCTGAGCTATCTCCGTTTGGGCGGCTGCCAACGCTCATCGCCGCTGGGCTAGGGGAGGGTGGGAAGGTTTGCTAAGAAGGTTTCACAGGGCAGCCAAGCCGCAAGCAAACGTGATTGGTGAGAGGTGATTGGTGGCAGGGCGCGGCACTGTGCGCGTTTCGGCGTTTCGAGCTCCGGGTTCCGAGTTCGGCGAATCAAAGCGCGACCTTCCTTCATGAGCAGGTCTGTCCTCAGAACGAACATGCAGCCCTGCAGAAATATAAATGCAATTCTCTGGTTACTTCAAAACGACCCAACGCTGTTCGGCGTGCGATTGGAGAACGCCTTCGCAGATTTTGGAGATCGCATAAGCATCAGCAAGATCTGGTGGACACCGGCGCTGTTCTGCGATGGCAGTGATGAACTGACCAATCTCGATCGTTTTGAGATCATTAAATCCAAGGCCGTGACCGGGCGCCGGAATAAAGGAGTCGTATGGCTTGTGAGCGGCGTTGATTAGAATCTTCCGGAACCCCTCGGTCGATGATTCATCGCTGGCTGAGTAAAACTGCAGCTCATTTAATCGTTCAGCGCTGAATCGCATTGTTGCAGCTTCACCGACGAGCTCGAAACTGAGGTTTTGTTTTGAACCGTGCGCCACTCGGCTACTCTGAAAAGTACCTGCAACGCCATTGGTAAAGCGGCCGACGAAGGCCGCGTAATCTTCGTTCTCCACTGTTCGAAGCCTGCCACCGGCGTCCTTTCTCTCGGGGTAGAAGGTCTCGGTAAGTCCGCAGACCGCTCTAACCTCACCGCACAGCATTCGGCCGATTGAGAGAATGTGGTAACCGAGATCGCCGAGAACGCCGAAGCGGCCCGCGATTTTCGATTCCTGGCGCCAGCTAAATGAGGTGCTTGGAGCGGCAAGATAGTCCTCGTCGTGCCGTCCGGAAAAGTGGAGCAATCTTCCCAGCTTGCCATCGTCTACCATTCGCTTGGCAAATATAACCATCGGAGCCCGGGCATAAGTGAAGCCTACGGCGTGACAGGCTGTTGATTGATTTGCAGCCACTTGAATCTGTTCGACCTCCTGGCTGTTTAGTCCAACGGGCTTCTCGCACAGAAGATGTTTGCCCGAAGCGAAGGCGTACAACGCTATTTCTCGATGGAGATGACTTGGAACCGCTACCACGACGGCATCCACCACATCGACCAGCTTTCGCCAGTCATCGGTAGACTGTTCAAATCCCAAGTTCCGTGCCGCCTTCTCGGCTAATCCCGGAGAGACTTCGCAGAGCATGTGTGCCACTGGTAGATATTCCAGATCGGCGAACACTTGGCGGGCCGCGTGAATAGCTAGCGCGTGAGTTCGTCCAATGAAGCCAGCACCGATCAGGCCAAATTTCAAGTTTCTCTTCATCATTGGCACAGCCAGTACCGTCTCTAATTTCGGCTTAAAAGCGGAAAAGGTATCGGGGTCGCGGTTATACTCTTCAATCGTTTCGCTATGCCGCTTGAGCGAAAGTATTCGTATTCAGCGATCCTGGTTCGTGCCCCTTGCGGGGCATCAATGAATTCGATCTCCCCAGGAGCGTTAAAGTGAAGCGCAAGAAAATTCTTCCCCGGTCGAAGACGGCCAAAAAATCGATCATACCGTTCCTCGAGGCTTGACGAATCGCGCCATGGCGTTTCGATAACCGCATCGAACTGGATTGCCCAGGTTAAATCGAGATCATTCAGCTTTCGATCGCAGGCATCCGGACTGTATTCGGCCCAGTTCGCCGCTGGATCGAAGTCAAAGAAACTTTTGGGCAACATCGCCGGAATCCTATATTCCGCAGCCAACTTTGCATAGATATCGATGAACTCGGGGATATACGCGCATCCCATGTGGGCATCAAGATGAGATGGGCGCAAGCCCGCTGCCACCGCACACTCGATCTGCGCCCGCAACTCGTCTTCAATTGCGCCACGGTCAGCCGACATGCGTGTCGCCGGCACGTTCGCATGGAAAAAACCAGTGCCATCGACCAGCCCACCGCTCTTGCTCCGGGCTTCGAGGGGACGCCAACGATAATATTTCTTTTCGCTGTTGAGCCGAGAACCACGGACACGGAACCATCACTGAACCGGAAGTGCAGGCGCCAAGCCCGCACAACTCGACAAATGTAGCGTTGGCACGGTGGCACATCCCTAGATCATCCGCAGCTCGATTCCCGCTTGCCGCAAAGCGCGTTTATATCCGGAGTAGCGCGCGCGTACACATCTGCGATGGTGGGATGGCGAAGTCTGGGCACCGAAAAAATTCTTGATCAGGTCGGTAAATCGATTTACAAAATACCCTCGGATTTAATCCGGGACAAGTGGCCTTACGCAAGAGTCCCGGGATGAGCACGCGCCATGTACGTCCCCCAGATAGTGGAAGGTTCCTTTCTGCCTTCCTCCAGTCAAGGAGTCGCAGCCGTCATTTGGCGTGCGAAGGTTTCGCTGCGGTGCTCTCGCCCCGGGAATCACGGCAGTAGCTATAAGCGTCGGAACGACCAATGCGAAAGAAAAATACCTATGATTGTTAAACTGATATCTACGGTTGCTTTTGGCGTAGTCATGCTGGCTTCGGTTGGTGCCGCCATGGCGCGCGATATTTCCATCTACTTTGTTGGCTGCGCCGCACCAACGGGTTTCCACGGTTATCTCGCCCGCGGCGCCGCGGAGGCTGGGAAGAACCTTGGCGTCAAGGTTACCTATATTTATCCAGATCAGCTTACTGTGCCCAACCAGATTCAGAAGATTGAAGAGGCGATTGCTGCACGGGCCGACGGAATCGCGGTCTGCTCCTTCGCCGAGGATTCGGCCTATGTCGAAGTCGCCGCGCGCGCCAAGGCAGCCGGTATCGCTTTCGGCAGCGCGGCAGCGCCGCCGCCCGGTTCACAGGTGCGCGACCCGAACGACTTTTTCCTCTTCCGTACCGGCTCGGATGAACGCGCTGCCGGACGGCTTACGGCGCAGCGGCTTATCGCGATGGGCGTCAAAGGGCGTGTCCTGGTCGGGGACCAGCAACCGGGCGACTCCAATTGCCGCGAACGCGCCGATGCGCAGATCCAGACGCTCAAGGCGGCTGGCATCCAGGCTGACTTCCTCGAACTCACGATGGATCCAGGTCAGCAGCGGCTGGAAACTGGCAATTTGAGGGTGGAAGGGTGCTGGAGGACCAGAAGCTCGTTGGTAATTTTGCGGCCACCAAGCGTTTTGTATTCAAAGGCACGGATGCTTAGAACGTTGCGATATTGACTCTTACGATCTTCTTTCTCGGCCAGCAGCCGCCCGAGAACATCACTCTACAAGGTGACCACGACTTTAATGTCGGAACCGAGATAGGCAGTGTTAGTGCAGCATCGGCTGCGTTCGCGTCATACATCGGCAAACATTTCTCGAGAGTTGGCGATATCCTCAGAATTCGGTAAAAGGAAAACTCAGCCCACAGGCAACCTTTTCAATGATATTTTCGTATCGGTGGCGCCTGATCCCGGGGGCGTATTGACTGCTTCAGGCAATAACCTGGGCTATGTGGACACGACCAACAGCCACGCGGCGATCACCGCCATCTCTCCCACGTCGTCAGGCGTGATCTTCGACCAGTCGCGGATCTTACTACCGCTAGGCCCAAACCCGGGAGACGTTCTCAGAGTCGGCATTCACATCATGTCCGGCAGCCCATGAGAACGATCATTTCCGCCGCAGACGGAAATCCTGCCGAGATGCTTCCGCACCGCAGACCGGGGCAAAAGGCGCGCCAGCTGCTTCGTCGCTTTCACGCCTTTTGCTGCTTCCCGCCAACCAAAAAAAAGTGACTGCGATAGCTCAGCCTCCGGGAGAAAATCGGGGAGGCTGAGCTATCTCCGTTTGATAACTTCTAACGCTCATCGCCGCTGGGCTAGGGTAGGGTGGGAAGGTTCATTAAGAAAGTTTCAGAGGGCAGCCAAGTTGCAAGCAAACGTGATTGGTGAGAAGTGAGAGGGCCTGCCGCGACGTAGGCTTTGCGTAGTCGGGTGATTGGTGGCAGCTTAATTTTAGCCGGTTCCTGTAGTCTTTCTAGGCGCCAGGCCAACGCGGAGCTTGTTGCAGCCCCCACTTCCTTCTTCGGACTGCAACGGGCGAAGCTCGTTCAAATCAAACCCGCAAGCAGGAGGCGTGACGGAGCGCAGCGACGGCGGGCCGCCTGCCGCGGCCCTATTCGTGTTCAGAGTTGCGCGTTATGGGCTTTGTGGAGCGCTAGTCAGTCATTCTGACCCTTGAAACGACCTTCCTGCATGAACACGTCGCTCTTTTGGAACCAGATGTCCGCGAAATGCTTTGCAAGCTCATCACCGTTCTCGAAGCTCACAACGACTAACCCGGAGCCGAGTAACTCACCGGTGAGATCGCGATAAATGAAAAGAGCGATATCCTGTGTAGATTGTTTCCCTCGTATCGTAGTTCGGAGGGAGCAGTACCGCCCTACCTGAAGTTCTCGGCCTACCTGGTTTTCCACAGACTCGGCTTCACCCTTTGAGCCATAGCCGATCGTCCGCATGTATCGGCAGATCTCCTGATAGTCTTTGAGAAAGAAGTGGGTAACGTTTTGAGCGGCATCGACGGTATCGGCGCGGTCTTGATAAAGCTTGGTTGCCCAGTCCCGATCATCGCTGAGGCTCATACGAGAACGAACAGGATTGTGAGCAAGCTCGCAACCTTTGGCTTGATCTTCCAAAGCGCTTAATTAGGCGGCGTTGATATGATAGTTCGAGGACCGGATTCCTCGCAGCGGCATCTCCGATGTCTTACTCCGTCTTAGGTGCGTTTTTCTGTGGACTTCTCAGATTGATACCGTGCGAACAAAAGGAATGAGTGTTAGCTGCCAGTGGCATTGGAACATCCTGGCGGATGATTCAAAAATACTTTACGCAAGCTTCATGAATTTGCGCAGAAAAGTCTGCGTTGACATTCCTTATTAGAAACGTACAACACGGATACCATATAAAATCGAGGAAATGCGGAAGATGGCGAGTCCAATCTGGAAGCTTGAATCTAACCTATTATTACCCTTTCGGGTAATGGCCGAGAGCGGCTTTTGAATTATGTATTGAAATAGATTTGCTACGGAAACGATTAACACTATAACTAAATTCGAAGCCCAGGTTCCCGCGACTACGGTTCGCGGCCACGGCTAAAGGAGGAACTATGCCAAATGTGCCGCAGGATTATCGTGCTCTCGAAGGATCAGAACGAAAGATGCGGGCCGGTGCGAGACGCATCGCTGCAGCCGACTCGAACGAAATACTCACTGTCAGTGTGCGCGTCCGGAGACGGCCTGACGCGCCGCAACTTCCGGATTTGGCCGCTCTCAGTTCGGCTCCACTCGGCGAGCGGAAGTATCTTTCCAGAGAGGATTTTGCCAAAGAATACGGAGCATCAGAGAACGATATGAATGCAATCGAGGTATTCGCACGGGCCAACGGACTGGAGGTGGTGGAAGTCAGCATCCCGCGCCGTACGGTCGTGCTCAAAGGGACGGTTGCGCACATGAGTAAGGCCTTCGCGGTCGATTTGGCAATGTATGAAACGCCAGAGGAAAAGTACCGCGGACGCGAAGGCACAATCAATGTCCCAGCAAATATCGCGGACATTGTCGAAGGCGTTTTCGGACTCGACAATCGCAAGATGGCCCGGCCGATGAACCTGAGGAGAAGCAAGAAAAAGGTAACTCAAGGAGGGCCTGGTCAGACCACTGTCGCGCTGACTCCGCCGCAAGTAGCAAAGCTCTACGGATTCCCCGCACCGCCGCAAGGGTTCAACCAGACCATTGGCATCTTCGAGTTCGGCGGTGGTTACGAGCTTTCCGACGTGCAGTTGTTCTACCAGAGCGTCAACCTTCCAGCACCGTCAGTTAGCGCTATAAGTGTGGACGGGCAGCCCAACGCGCCGGGGGGAGACAATTACACCATCGAGACATTGCTCGATATCGACGTCGCCGGCTCGGCCGCGCCGGGAGCAAAGCTCGCGGTTTATTTCGCCCCGTGGACCGAACAGGGCTGGGTTGATGTGGTGACCACGGCGATACAGGACACCACCAACAAGCCCTCGGTCATTTCCGTTAGCTACGGGTGGCCCGAGAACCAGCAATTTGGTTCTCTGGACTGGTCGCTGCAAGCGATTACGGCGGTGAATGCTACGTTTAAAGAGGCCGCGGCCATGGGGGTGACCGTGCTAGTGTCGTCGGGCGATTACGGGTCAGGTTGTGGCGTTGGCGACGGCAGCGCCCATGTAGAGTACCCGGGTTCCGATCCCTATGTCACCTGTGTCGGCGGCACTACGATCTCCAACGTTTCAGGGTCGAATTTTACAGAAACCACTTGGAATGACAACGGAGTCACGGGTGGAGGAATCAGCGACATCTTCTATCCGCCGAACTTCCCACTGCCCCCCTGGCAGAATTGGGTGATTATCCCGGGTTCGGTAAACGACGGCCACATAGCGCGCGGCATCCCAGATATCGCCGGCAACGCCGATCCTGACAGCGGATACCAACTGTTTCAAGGCGGCACCAACATTGGCGCTGTGGGCGGCACCAGTGCGGCGGCTCCCTTGTATGCAGCCCTGGTGGCGCTGATGAATGCAAGCCTAGGTACGCACCTCGGCTGGCTCAATCCGGAATTGTACTCCGCCCCCTATGCAGCGGTTTTCCGCGACATCAACGATAACGGCAGCAATGCTGCTGGCGGTGCTCCGGGGTACAAGGCCGGGCCAGGCTGGGATGCCTGCACGGGTCTTGGGAGCGTAAACGGCGGAGCGCTAGTGCGAGCCCTCACCCCGCCTCCGGAAAGTACGATCTGCAAACAACTGGCACAGAGTATCACGAACGTGATAATCGATCATGGTCCACGATTTACGGTTGCGGGGTGGACGAAAGTCAAAAGCCAACTTGAACAATGTGTGAGGGAACGGTATCTGACCCAAGCAACCGTGAATGCGCTGATTAACGAATACGAAAACTGGCTCAAGACCTCGGGTGGGCCGTCCAGATTGTAGCGCTTGGACTGTCCAGAGGCCGAGAGGAAGCAAGACTTTCCATCTTTTTTCTATTGCAGCCGGCGGGTGCAATAAAAGGGAATGTCAATCTAAAACGGCAGTGGTCATCGATCACAACATCAACCTGCCGGACGCAAACCATTAAAATGACTGCTAAGCGACGTAATTGCAGGAAATCATGCTACTCCTACCAAAGCCCCCATTGACTTCTTAGGCTTGTTTGGAGGTATGATGTTGGCAGACAGGAGGAACTCACCATGGCGGCGCCCCAAGTCAAAACCTACTTTAAAACTTTCAAAACGAATCAGGTGGGTGATATACCCTTGACCGGTATCTTAAATGTCGAAGCCTTTAGTAAAGTCAATCTCGAGATCGTCCAGTTTCCCCACGCTCCGGTAAACATGACTGTCCTGTGTTTCATGGGGAAGATCACTGGTCAAACGCTTGCGCAGACTGTGGGACAATTTCCGCTGGGAACTGCGGGACAAATACATACATTCGATGTGATTGGTCCCGAGTTCAATGTCCTGTTGACTGGCGGTCCGCCTAACACCAACGTGCCCATACAAGGGTGGGTCTTCCTTCACTGAGAGCGCACCAATCCCAGTTGCGCGTTGAAGTCGCTGTCGGCGGAGAAAACCCATGGAGCGTCTGAGATTTTCTGAAAACCGGCCGATCAAACCGAAATCTTCTCGATCTCATCAAGAGTGAGTTGGTCCTCGGTCCGATCATACCACGTCGTAGTACGAGGGCGCTCTTGAGCCGCAATCTTCTGAGTCTGATCGCGCCGTAAAGACGAGCCTCGACTGCCTTGCGCATTCTCTTCGATCAGGGAACTCCAGTCCCGTTGCGGCAATACCTAACGGCCACACGGTCGTCAACGGCCTTGGAGATGGAATGGACACCGCCGCCAGGAATGACGAACCTACCGGCATCACAGCCCGGCAACAGCCAAGCCGACTACTATAGTCAACGCGGCCCAACCGAAGTGCCGCCCACGCATAACCCAGGCATTGGCGATAGCACCAAAGCCGTAGATAACGACGGCTGCGCCGACGATCCAATGTCGCGCCATTTGCGAGCCCGTCGATGGCGCAATGATCAGAAGGACGGCGACACCGGCCCACGCCACTGCGCTGCAGTGCCAGACACCCCGGATTAGCCGCCTCAGTTGCTCCGGCTCGATCCGGGCGCGCGCAAACACCCGCGTCTCGCCGAGCAACCCATGCACGAAGGCCATCGCTAGGCCCAGTGTCCCAGACGCGTAAAGAAACAAGTCGCGCATTGCCGCTTTTCATACACAGCTGGCTGGAGCTGCTTGGTTCAAATGCAAATATGGCTGCTGATCTCCTGATCTAGAAAACTTTGCAACGGGGACGCAGGCGGGTTGCGGAGTTGATCGATCGTACGCCGGGCCGGTTTCTCTCGGTGTTTTCGCTGTTGGAGTTGCTGCAAGGTGCACAAAACAAGCGGCAGCAGCGGCTTGGCCAGAGCTTCTTGCGCGACTTGAACTTCCGAGTTCTGCCTTTGACCGGTCTTCTACAGTTAGCGGCATCCTCTTTTAGGACGATCAAGTACTGGAGCGGCTTGGCGGGCGATTTTGGGTCGCCGACTCGAAAATGTAGTGCCAAGAATATCAATTTATTAACCTTTGTAA
>JBAUZZ010000688.1:0-11963 GCA_049585495.1 Chthoniobacterales bacterium
GCTCCTAGCTCCTAGATGCTAGCTCCTAGATTCAGCCGCCCGGTAAACCAAGGTGGAATAGCGAGCTCTGAAAAGTTCTGCCATCCTCGATGGCAATGGACACAACAGTCACGTTTGGCAGCGGTTATCACGGCTCGGAAAAACGAACGACGCTATTCGTCGTTCAACCACCGATTAAGGAAGCACTGGAACCAGAGCCTGTTGTCATCCGTTTGCCTTTGCCTACGGCACATCAGGAAGTTGCGGATGCACGAGTCCCAGTGCCAAAGTTTATCATCTGGAATTGGCTGGAACTGGGGTTCGTGGCTGTGCTTGGTTTGTCCGTTCTCGTCTCGGTACTCCTTTTTCTGACTGCTGCCGGAAACATCTGAGCGGCGAATCAAGGAGCATAGGAACGCAAAGTATGCCAACTTGTCCGGCTCTGTTTCTCCGATAATGAATCCGTTGAAGAACTCTGGCGGACCAGTTGCTGCGCCATCGTGTCGAGGATGGGCTGCCGACCAAATGGTCGGGCGAGGCTGGCCGAGCCTGAGCCCGGAGCTTTGCTACTCTCTCACACCGTCGCAGGCTCATTTGTCCCGCTTCGCGGAACGAATTCGCCCTACCGACCTTCGGCCGGCGCGCCCGGGGTTAGGAATCGAGCGATCAGCGCGGCAGGCGAGCCGGACATGAGACACCCCAGGAATATTTCCGCTGATGATTAGTCGTTACCCAATTCTGGCCGGCGTATTCCTGCTGATCGTCCACGGCGTCTCAGATGGTCTTCAGCCTGAGAAGGAGCCGGGCGCCAACAGCTCTCCGCCTGACCTCAGTCCCGGGCAGGAGGTCCGTGAGTTCGGGCGACCGCTCTACCGCACATTCACCAAGCGAGACGAGGGAGTCGTAAACCGGATCTTTTCGGCGGTTCAGGATTCGCGTGGATTGATGCTTTTCGGAAGCGTGAACAGCGTGCTCGAATACGACGGTCAGCGATGGGTATCGATCCCGATTCCGAATGGAAGCTGGATTACGGCATTGGCGAGGGACCGCTCTGGAACGATCCGGGTTGGCGGTACCAGCGAGGTTGGCACGCTGGTCCTCGACGGTGGCACCTACCGATACACGTCATACACCCACCTCCTGCCCGAATCGGAGCGGCATTTCGGACCCGTTTCGCAGGTCGCTATTCATGGCGACGACGTCTACTTCCTCTGCGAGAAAACCCTGCTCCGTTGGGCTGGCCAGCACTTTTCCGTAATTCCGCTTCCCTATGAACTTGGAAGCGACTGGGCGTTCTCCTCCTTTTCAGATCGGCTGTTTGTCCACGCCAAACACCAACCCTTCTCCGAGGTTGTGGGTGATCATCTTGCGCCGGTGCTGGACGATCCAGCGCTCCGCGAAACAACGGTCATCGCTGCGGTCGAGCCGGCGAAAGACAAGATTCTCCTGGTGACCCGGGAAAAAGGCATCTTTGAGTTCCATGGATCACAAGTGGTTCCGTTCAAGACCGACGCGGATGACTTATTTACCAAACAGTCCTACGTCGACCTGGCAATTCCCGTCAGCCAAGGCCTTTTCGTGGTCGGAGTACAACGTCGTGGGCTGGTATTCCTCGACGCCTCGGGATGCACCCAGCAAACTTTCCTGGAAGAGGACGGTCTCCCTACCGGAGCTCTGCTTGACCTCCGCCTCGACCGGGCCGGTGGTCTCTGGGTGATCGGCGACACCAGTCTGACCAGAATCAACCCAAATCGAAGCATTTCGGTTTTTGACCACGAAAACGGCCTGCCCAAGTCGTACGTGGCTGCCGCCGTAAGATATGCTGGGTCTCTCTACGCGGTGACCGGGAACGGGCTGTACCATTTGGAACCGAGTGACCGCGGAGAAGATCCTTCGCAATTTCACAAGGTCCCCGGCGTTACCGATTGGCTCAACAAGCCGCTGGTCGTACCTCCGCACGGGCTGCTTCTGCCAGGGGATAAGGGAGTCTATCTGTTCGATGGGAACCGCTTCCAAGTCGTATTGAACCAGCCTCACAACTACACCATCGCGCGATCGAGGAAGCTGCCCGAACGATTTTTCCTGGGCGGAGACGATGGACTGCGTGTGCTGCGTTTCGGCGACAGTCATTGGATTGATCAGGGAATGATGCCGCGGTTTGACCAGCAAGTCACCTCGATCGTGGAAACCGCAGACGGTGATTTGTTTGTTGGGACGATGACGGATGGCTATTTTCTGATCAGGCTCAGCTCGAATCCGGAGACGCCATTTGACGGCGTGTGGGTGGAAGCACTGGGAAATGCACCGAAGGCAAGCACAAACGAAATGTGCCGTGTGCAGGCGTGGGGTGATCAAATTCTGTTCAGCTCGGACAGGAACATCCTTCTGTTCCGCGCTGCTGATCGCTCGTTCTATCAACCGGACTTTGTCCCAAAACAGATCGTAGGCCGTGAAATTCACTCGCTGGAGGCTGGTACCTCTAAACCTGATCATTTCTGGCTGGAAACAGTGATCGGAGAGCTCGGATCAGTTCAGACGCATGAAATTGGGCGATTGGATTCCGATGGAAGCTATCATACTTTGCCTCGCTCGATCTCGTCATTTCTGGGTGGTGTTAAATCGTATAATGAAGAGTCTTCGCCGAGGGGATCTACGCTCTGGATATCGGGAGAGTACGGCGTTGCGCGGGTTGACCTTGCCCGATCACCACAGGCGCGACCCAAACTCAGTCTCTATCCGCGGGAGGGAACAACCGCGTCGGGCCAACCGCTTCGTCTAGCGCCGAGCGGCGAGACCCTGAAGTTGCCTTTCGAGAAGCGGGATATCCGGCTCCGATTTGCCACAGATGACTATGACGGGCCGGACGAAGTGCGCTACCGGACCAAATTAGACCGACTCAATTCAGATTGGACACCGTTCTTCAGCGAACCGACCTGGCAGTCCGGCTCTCTGAGTGAAGGTCGATACCTTTTGCATGCGGCTGCTCGAAACAGCGAGGGCACGGACAGCAACGAGTTCAGTCTCGCGATTACCATCTTACCCCCGTGGTATCGCACACCCTGGATGTACGCTCTCTATGCAGGGGCGGGCGTTTTAGCGGTTTTTGGCCTCATCCGGTGGCGGTTATGGCAAATGCGGGTCCGGGAAAAGGAGTTGGTTGCGATGGTGGATTACAGGACTCGGGAGTTGCGCCAGAGTGAAGAGCGCATACGAACACATTATCGAGAGTTGCGTCAGAGTGAAGAGCGCCTGCGCGAAGCAAAAGACAGTGCGGAGGCGGCAAACCGGGCCAAGACCGCCTTCCTGGCCAATATGAGCCATGAGGTGCGTACACCTTTGAACAGCATTCTTGGATATGCGCAGCTGCTGCTTCGTGGTGGCAAAAACGTCAAAGACCCGGCCTCCAAATTGCAGTCCATTATCGACAGCGGCGCACACCTTCTTGGAATGATGAATGAGCTGCTCGATCTCGCACGGGTGGAATCGGGCAAGCTGGCGGTCACCTCAGAGCCGCTGGACCTTCCTTCTTTTCTGCAATCCTTGGTCGCCGAGTTTGAGATTCGCGCGCGTCAAAGCGGTCTGCGCTTTGACTTCTCAACCGGGGGATCGGTTCCCCAATGCATTGAAACCGATCCTCTCCGGCTCCGGCAGATCCTTTATAACCTGGTAGGGAACGCGTTCAAATTTACAAGGGCGGGAGCTGTGTCGCTAAACGTGGCGGTATCCGATTCCAGATTGTGCCTGGAGGTTTCCGATACGGGGAGAGGGATTGCCGAGGCGGACTTACCTTATTTGTTCAAGCCTTTCTACCAGGCTGTGAATCACGAACAGAACACCGAAGGTGTCGGACTGGGGCTCTACATTACCGATAAGATCGTCAAGCTCCTGGGCGGGCATATTTCTGTGACCAGTGTGCTCGGACAGGGAAGCAAATTTTTGGTAGAGCTGCCGATGAAATTGGCGGCGCTGGCGGCAGCTGAATGTCCCAAGGCTAAAGTTGTCGGATACGAAGGAGCGGTCCGGGAAATTTTAGTGGTCGATGATGATCCATCGAACCGCGATGTACTCAGGCAACTCCTGGCGGAAGTCGGGTTTTCCATAAATGAGGCCGATTCGGGCGACGCCGCGCTTCGCCTAATGCGCTCTCGGCGTTTCGATGGGGTCATCAGTGATATTCGAATGACCGGGAAAGACGGCAACGCCTTCTGCCGTGAAGTCCGATCGGATGCAGCCCTGGCAAAGACCGTGATGGTCGCTTCCTCTGCGAGCGTTTATGACGGCGATCGTCAGGCCGCTGAGTGCGCCGGGTTCGACGATTTCGTGCCAAAGCCGGTAAAGGAACAGGAGTTGTTTCGGGTCCTGGAGCGGCACCTTGGGCTGAAGTGGGTTGTCAGCCCCGAATCAGATACCAACGGCTCGGCTGCGATGAATGCGACCCAGACCGTAGACAATCTCCTGGGGTCGCCGATGACCGAGCGGAGCCTGCCGCCCGAGCAATTGATACAACTTCTGACTCTGGCCGGCGAAGGCGACGTCGTGGCTCTCCGGTGCAAGCTTCAGGAGCTTGCCCAGATGGATCCCGCTTACTCAGGGTTCACGGAGCAGCTCGCGATGCTGGTGTCTGCTTACCGCATCGACGAGGTCGAATTGGTACTTCAGCGGGCTCTGAGCGGACCTGTCGGAACCACAGCGAAATGAACACTACGACAACGGCGCCTGAGCCAGGCGCCCTACCGAAGCCTGAGCGAAGCAACCGGAGCGGCGGCGAATGAACACTACCGCAACGGCGCCTGAGCCAGGCGCCCTACAGAAGTCTAAGCGAACCAGTCGGAACTGCGATAAATGAACACGGTGCTGGTTGTCGATGATGTTCCAACAAACGTCGATGTGGTGCTTAGCCACCTGACCGGGGTCGGATTCCAGGTCTTGTATGCGGGCAGTGGAGTCCGTGCGCTTAAGCAACTGGAACGCCGCGTTCCTGATCTCATCCTTCTCGATATCAAAATGCCCGGAATGGACGGGATCGAGACATGCCGACGCATCAAACAACGGCCAGAATGGAAAAATGTTCCCATCATTTTCATCACGGGCGCCGATGAGCTTTCCCAGAAACTGGCTGCCTTCGGGGCGGGCGCAGTCGACTTCGTGACCAAGCCGATCCTTCCGGAAGAAGTTGAAGCGCGGGTTCGTACTCATTTGAAAATCCGGGAATTGCAGACCGAGTTGGAACAAAAGAATCAGGCGCTCTTAGAGGAGATCGAGCTGCGGTTGGACGCGGAGAAACAGCTCGAGGCGAAGCTGGATCAGGCCTTTGTGATTGTGGGTAACCAGGGCGGAATCCTTTTCTCGACTCGCCAGGCCAACATCCTGTTGCACGCGTTTTTCCCGGGTCGTTCGGTCACTGTTCTGCCGGATGTTATTCTTCGCTGGTTAGCGTCCGTGGACCGGCAGAAGCCTTTGGTAATTCATACGTCGGCCAAAGGCGATCTACAAATCGATCACCTTGCGTCATCCGATTCCGGAAGTCTGGCACTATTGCGACTGGAACAGCGTAATAGCTCTTGGGGGCCCAAAGCGCTTCGCACCCTTGGACTCACTCCCCGCGAGGCGGAGGTGCTCTATTGGATAACCGAGGGGAAAACTAACCCAGAGATTTCGACGATCCTCGACACAACTCTTCACACGATCAAAAAGCATAATAATAAGCTCTTTGCCAAACTCGCCGTCGAGACGCGGATGGCCGCCGCGCGGCTGGCGATGAGCGTATTAACAGGTCCCGGGGGTGAGACTAGCCCGCATCGCTCCTAGCGCGGCGGAGCCGCAAGCAAAGGTGATTCGTGAGAAATGAGAGGTGAGAGGTGAGAGGGGTCGGCGTAATTAAGGAATGACGGTCGGACGAATCCGCCGCGGCGGATGAGCCCAAACCGCGAATGTTGTTAGCCCTTGAGGCTCATTTGTCCCGCTTCGCGACGCTTCGCGGGACGAATTCGCCCTACCGCTTTTTCAGCGGCAAAACCTTCGCGGACATGCAAGATTCAGAACTATAGAACTAGATGGTGTGAGAATCGGCGTGCCCATTGCAGCCGGAGAGTGATCCTGGAAATGATTGAGCCACGCGAGATTGCCGAGCACGGCCGCTCCGAAGCACCTCGCGCGTTTATCGAAATGCTCGGGATCACCAAGCGTTTCGGCGGAGTGCATGCTCTCAACAACGTCGAATTCACGATTCGTCCTGCAGAGATCCACTGCCTCGCGGGCGAGAACGGATGCGGCAAGAGTACGCTGATTAAGATCCTTGCCGGCGTTTACGCCCCGGACGACGGGAAAATCATTCTTGACCAGCAAGCTAATTCTCATCTGTCGCCGGCTGCATCTCAACGCGCTGGCGTTCAGGTGATCTATCAGGACCTCTCGTTATTCCCAAACCTGTCTGTAGCCGAAAACATCGTCTTTCGTCACCATGTCGACACGCCGGCGCGACTGGTGCGCTGGGTCGAAATTGAAAGGCAAGCCAGGAAGGTAATGGCGCGACTTGGAATCGATCTACCGCTGCCGGAGACAGTTGGCCGACTGCCAATCGCTGTTCGTCAGCTTGTCGCGATCTGTCGCGCGCTGGCGGCACAAGCTCGTCTCGTGGTAATGGATGAGCCAACCGCCTCGCTCACCCACACTGAAATCGACGCCCTCCTCAGGACGGTGAGTGGACTTAAGATCCACGGGGTCGCTACGGTATTCGTCAGCCACAAACTGGAAGAGGTCATGAGGATCGCGGAGCGCGTCACCGTCCTGCGAGACGGTTACAGGGTTGGAACTTATCCGGCTGGCGAGATTGATCGATATCGGCTGGCCGAGTTGATGACGGGCCATAAGCTCGAATCGTCCCTTAAGCCAAAATTGCCGAAAGAAGACGCACCGATCCTTGAGGTCCGGGGCCTCACGCGCCGTGGTCATTATGAAGAGATCGATCTAGCGTTACATCCCGGTGAAATTCTTGGGATCACTGGTCGGTTGGGTTCGGGGCGAACCGAGCTCGCGCTCTCGCTGTTCGGCATGAATCCTCCTGACTCCGGTGAAATCCGGATCGCGGGAAAGCCTGTTCGGCTGCGCACAAACCGAACCGCGATCCGCCATGGGATCGGATATGTTTCGGAGGACCGGCTCTCGCTCGGGCTGGTGATGCCACAATCGATCGCAGACAACATCGTCGTGTCGGTATTGCGCAAGTTGACTGGTATCCTCGGCCTCATCGACAGCGACCGCCGGCAAAAGACGGTTAGCCGCTGGATTAACGAGTTGCATGTCAAGACCAACGCCCCAGATCGGCCGGTCCAGGAACTGTCAGGTGGCAATCAACAAAGGGTTGTCCTCGCCAAATGGCTGGCGACCGATCCGCGCATTTTAATCCTTGATTCCCCGACGGTAGGTATTGACGTCGGAGCCAAGGCGGGCATTTATCAGATCATTGACGCTTTGTCTCACCGGGGCATCGCCATCATTCTGATCTCCGACGAGGTCGAGGAAGTCTTACACCAAACCCACCGCATCCTCGTGATGTTATCCGGCCGGATCACCGCGACATTTGATCCGAGAGAAGCGACCGAACACGCACTCCGGGAGGCGATTAATGCGTAATTTCTTTGCTCGTGCTGTTGATCGACACGACGTCCAGATCGGGGCGATCGTTTTGCTCATGATGGTTTTCTTCTCAACGCTTTCCCCAGGTTTTCTGACTTTGGGCAACTTCGCCGATTTGCTGGAGACCTATTCAGTCATGGCGATCATGGCGGCTGGCCTCTTGGTTGTGCTGATCTCTGGCGGGATCGACATTTCGTTCGAGGCGATCGCGGCCGTCAGCCAGTTCCTGGTTGCGACGATCCTGATGAGTTTCGGAGGCAATTGGTTTGTGGCTTTCTCGTTAGCGGGGTTATTTGGGGGATTACTCGGGGTGGTCAACGCTTTGCTCATCTATTACCTCCGAGCGATTTCGGTGATCGTGACGATCTCGACGATGACCTTTTACTTTTCAATCCTGATGTTCGTCACTCAAGGGAGGTCGATCTATAATCTGCCGAACTGGTTCACCAGCGATCTCTCGTTTCTGTCCGTCCCCTTCCCGGTAATGGTCGCTGCTGTTGCCCTGCTCGTAACGCTCTTTCTCTTGAGCCGGTTACCGATAGGCCGACAAATCTATGGGCTGGGCGGGAATCCCGAGGCAGCGAAGCGGATGGGCTGCAACATCGTGGGACTCCAGTGCTTCGCTTACGGTTACTCGGGTTTCATGGCCGGCATTGCCGGAATCGTGCAGGCGCACCGTGTGGAGGAGGTTGTGCCGTACGCCTTGATTGGACGAGAGCTTGATGTGCTCGCTGCGGTCGTCCTCGGCGGAGCAAGCCTTGCTGGTGGCATCGGGACCGTCAGCGGCACGGTTCTGGGAATCCTGCTGTTAGCGGTTCTCCAAAATGGCCTGACCTTGCTTGGCCTGTCCTCCTATTCATTCGGACTTGTAACTGGCGTGGTAATTTTAGTGAGCGTAAGCGCCACCGCGTATGCCGCGAAACGCCAGCGAAACAGGAGTATTCGCCATGCCATCTGATATCGCTTCGAGCGCGTCGGCGGCCTCACGGGCCCGGTTCGCCGGCTTCCTGCCGAGCGACCCTACGATCACCATGCTGGGTGGACTCATCATTGTGGCACTAGCCATCTTCGGCGCCCTGGCGCCAAGTCGCTTTCTTTCGGGTGATACGCTCCGCGCGATAGCCTTTCAAATGCCAGAGCTTGGTATCTTGTCGCTCGCGATGATGGTTCCGCTGATGAGCGGGGGACTTAATCTCGCGATCATTGCAACCGCGAATCTTTGCGCGCTGGTGATGGCCGCAATTCTAACGCATCTGATCCAACCGTCGACCCCAACTCCCATTATCGCGGCGGTAATCGTGGTCGCCCTCCTGGCAGGCTTGGTGACCGCGGTGGGCATCGGATTTTTGACCGGGTTTATCGTCGCCTTCTTCGGCGTTCATCCGATCCTGGTTACCCTTGGTACGATGACTCTCGTTAAGGGCACTTCGGTCCTGACGACCAGCGGTACGGTGATCGGCGGTTTTCCCCCAGCAATCCTGTTTCTGGGGAACGGCAGCCTGTTCGGAATCCCTGTGTCAATGATTATCCTGGTGCTGTGCGCGGCTGTTGTTGCCGTGATCTTGAGCCACGCGCCATTCGGGATCTCGGTGCGCCTGATCGGGTCTAACGAAAGAGCCACTCGTTACTCGGGCGTTCCAACGGAATGGGTACTGGTCGGCGTGTATGTCTTCTCGAGCTCGCTTTGCTGGGTTGCCGCATTGGTAATGATGGCACGATTCAACTCAGCCAGCGCCGGCTACGCCGAATCGTATCTCCTGATTACAATCCTGGCGGCGGTGCTGGGCGGTGTCGATCCGTTCGGAGGCTTTGGGCGCGTCCTTGGTCTTCTCCTTTCGCTGGTTCTGCTACAGGTGATTTCAACCGGCTTTAACCTGCTTGGCTTCAGCCCCTACCTAACAGCCGCCATTTGGGGCGCCACGATGATTCTTGCTATCTTGATCGCGCTCCTTCGCGATCAGTGGCTGACGCGGCTCTTACCAGCCAGGAAAGCGCGCTAGCCTGCATCGGTCACAAATCCTTAGAGATTTGTGCGCGATGCAGACTCAGGCAGCAGAATTTTCCGGCTACGCGGAAAATTCCGCTGCTTTTTAGAGGGAAGAGTTTTAAAAGAGTTTGTTTTGATTGATTCATTTTAAAACAGGTTAAACAGACGCGCAGTGTCTGTTTAACAGCTATCTACCCCGCAATAAGCGTGTGGATACATAAGGCGTCTGAGATTTGCGGGCTAGCTGTCCATCCGTGGAAGATGGAGCCAAAAATTTCATCCTCCTCGCTCCACGAACCCAAAACTCAAAACTCAAAACTCAAAACTCAAAACCTGGAACGCGGAACCTGGAACTCGGAACTCGGAACTTTAATCTCATGAGTTGTCTCCTCGGCATCGACCTGGGTACGTCCAGTGTGAAGGTGGTGGTGATCAACCCGAGCGGCGCGGTGAAAGCAATTGGCGCCGCCGAGTATCCGATCCTGACACCGCGCGTCGGTTATGCGGAGCAGGAGCCCGCCGAATGGTGGCGCGCGACTGTTGTCGCTGTTCGTCAGGCAATATCGGCGGCCGGCCGCCCCGAAATCCTTGGCGTCGGCTTTTCGGGTCAGATGCATGGCTTCGTATTAATCGACCAGCATGGGGCGCCGGTGCGCCCGGCGATTATCTGGGCGGACCAGCGCAGCTCTGGCCTTTTGCCAGCGATCAAGGAGACCGTGGGTCTTGATCTGCTCGCAAAAAAGTGTGGCACGGCACCGGCCGCAGGATTCCTGATCTCAACCTTGTACTGGCTTCTGAAGTACGAGCTCCCGTCGGTCGAGCGCTCTCGCCTGTTCTTGTTGCCGAAGGATTTCATCCGATTCAAACTCACCGGCGAGCTCGGCACTGACGAAAGCGACGCCGCTGCCACAGGGATCTTCGACATCGCTCAGCGGGTCTGGGCGGACGACGTGATTGAAAGACTCCATTTTCCGCGGTCAATCTTTCCCAAGGTCCACTCTTCGAGCGACGTCGTCGGAACGGTTAGCAAAGATGCCGCGCTCGAGTTGAATTTGCCGCCCGGTATCCCAGTCTCGGCGGGCTGTGCCGATCAACCGGCACAGGCGGTGGGTAACGGGCTGATCGACCCGCCTTTCGGCTCGGTGACGATTGGCACCGGCGGCCAGGTGTTCGTTCCGCTCACTCATCCGATTCTCGATCCGGAACTCCGGATCCATACTTTCTGTCACGCGCCGCGGGCGCGCTGGTATCTCCTCGGGGCGATGCTCTCTGCCGGCATGGCGCTTCGTTGGCTCCGCGGCGTGCTCGGCCTCGACCGAGCATCGTACGCGGAACTTGACCGGCTCGCCGCCGAAGTCGAACCGGGTTGCGAAGGATTGTCCTTCCTCCCTTACCTCGTCGGTGAACGCTCGCCGATCATGGATCCACAGGCGAGGGCGGGCTTTGTCGGCTTAACCCTGCGCCATACCCCAGGTTATCTGGTGCGCGCGCTCCTGGAGGGTGTCGCTTTTTCGCTTCGTCAAATCATCGAGACGATGGTGACCTGCGGCGCACAATTCTCCTCCCTTGTAGCCTCCGGCAACGGACTGGCAAGTCCGCTCTGGCGCCAAATTCTAGCTGATGTCCTGAATCGCCCGCTAACCCGTAGCGCAGACGAATTTGCCTCGGAGAGGGCAGGTGTGGGCGCGGCCATGATTGCGGGAATCGGTGCCGGCTTGTTCAAAGGATATGAAGAGACCCGGAGCCTTGCTCCTACCTTTGACGCAGTGACGACGCCGGCCCCGGACAGAGTCGGGCTCTACGAACTGCACTACAAGCGTTTCGCCGAGTTATATCCGAAATTAAAGACCTGGTTCTAAAGGAGTTCGGCGTTCCGAGTTCCAAGTTCCGGGTCGCATATAGCGAGGGCGCAGTCAAGACATCGGTAACACTGTTAGGGTTGGTTTCTGCCATTTGGCAACGATGAACGACGAACCGGCGTCCAGACTTATCCATAATCGCCCCGGGCCGGTGCGCTGCGAGAATGCCTGGTACAGGTCCGTTACGTCGCAGCAGCGGACCGGCCCGGATAAAGGCGATTGTGGGTAAGTCGCGAGTTGAACCCGATCGACTCCAGGGCCCAGCGTTTGGCTTTCTGGCTTTGGCAAGGCTGGCTTCACGTTTTCAGGTCTCCATGGCAAAGCAGTTTTGATTGAGTGATTTCGCTCCGCAGGAAACTGCTATCCAGCGGGTTGAGGTGTCCCAGGAGCAAGCGGCCAAACCAGACTTCCAGTTGGCCTTTTTCTGTGCCCTGAAGGCCCACCTCCCAGCCCGCCAGGCTTCCACTGAGGAATACTTTTTGGTGCTTCCAACTAAACTTCCC
>JBAUZZ010000689.1:0-7179 GCA_049585495.1 Chthoniobacterales bacterium
CGCGGGACGGGTATAATTTGGTGCACTGGGAGAAGGACGGGATGACGTATTGGGCCGTTTCCGATGTCGCCCTGGATGTGCTAAAGAAGTTTTCCGACACGATTCAGGGGTAGGTAAGAGCGCAAGATCCGATGCTTTTAAGCCCTGGAAGGGCGAAATAATCATGGCCTGGGGCGCCAGCCCCAGGGATCGGCAAAATAAAGCAATCAAGCGCTGAAAGCGCGATACAATAAGCGGGTAGGCGTATCGTGCAGATTTAAGTCACGGCCTTGGTGTGCCGCCCCTTCAGGGCCTTACTCGCTTTTGAAACGCAATTCCTGGGGCTTGCGCCCCAGGCTATCATATTTCGCGCTTTCGGCGCTTCGGCATTTCTTTGCCGACTTTGGGCCGCCGGCGCGATGCAGGGGATGGCGTCGCTCCGCCGGACTGCCTCAGCGCAGCGAGCAATTGAACGCCGTCCGGGCTGCCCAGACCCGTCGTCGGATCCCAGCCGGGACCGGCACTGAACGAGCCGTTGTTCCCGGAAGTAATATCATTGAAGGCGCTGCCGTTTTGATAGAGCTCCGCATTCACAAAGCCGGCACGAGGTTTTCCTGCGCTGACCAGCGCTTCGTTAATTCTGGCAAACAGACCGGCGTAGAGCGGAGCAACAGCGCTCGTGCCGCCCGACACCGTCCTGGATCCGTCAACAAGAACGTTGTAACCAGTGACTGGGTCGGCGTCGCCGGCGACGTCGGGAACGCCGCGTCCGCCGTTGGGATTTGTCGGAGGAGGTACGTTCGCCCTCTTCTGGTAGTCGGGTAGCGGAAAGCTGTCACTGACGCCGCCTCCAGTGGCGCCCAACCCCTGCGTCTGCTCATTCCAGACCGTCTCCGAGGTTATGGAGGAATTATCAGGACTAGCGATCAACGTCGTACCGCCACAGGCTACGACGTTCGGGCTCGAAGCTGGAAAATCGACGTGGTTCTTGCCGTCATTAACGCCGTCCGAAGAGCCATTGTCGCCGGCAGCGGCAAACACGGTTTTGCCCATCAGGGCGGCAGACTGGAATGCTTGATCGAATGACTTCAGGGCCTGGGCAGTCCAGCCTGACTCGGCTTGTCCCCAGCTGATCGAGATCAAGGAAACGTCCGGGTCGTGAACCGCCGAACCGATTGCGTCCAGGAATCCCTGGTCCGTGTTGGGGGCAAAAAAGACTTTCTGATTCGCCGAGGGGGCTGCGGCGCCCGCAATTTCAATGTCGAGCGCCACTTCGCCATCGGCACTATTTGGATCACCGGATGGGCTATTCTGGCCGCCATCGACCGATACCGATGAAACCTGCGGGACCGGTGAAATGCCCAGATTCGAAAAATAGGTACTAAGATCCTGATCAGCGTAACCGCCGCCCAACTCGATGATGCCTATGGTTTCACCTTTGCCGGTGGTGTTAGGCGGAAATTGGTAAAGCGTAGCGACCTGGGTCGGATCGTAGGAACGATCAGTGCCGCTGGCGGCTGGCCGTTTCTTTGGACCCAGGGCACGAAAATGGGGCTTTGCCGCTGGGCGATTGTCAAAGCCGAAGACACCGGTGACTACGTCTTTCAGGGACTTCGGGAGGTAAATTCCTCCTTCGCGAATCCGGAAAGTGCGGCCGGAGTGTTGATAATGCTTCAAGTTAACGTGAAACGCCGCAGCCATTTTTTCCGCAGTGCCGGAGAGGACAACGATGCTACGCTGGGGATCCGTCTCCTCTACCTTCAGCCCATGGTGATTGGCGAACACTTCGATAGCTTCGAGGTGCGCCGGATCTGCGCTGAAACGCTTGTGAAATTGCGCTGGAGTAAGGGGCCTCGTTCGCGGCCCTCGACCCCGATGCATTTGGCGGACCAATTGATCAAGTCCTTCAGCATCCCGACGTTGGACATGAACGGTTATACGGATCGTCTCATTCGCGTCGCAGGGTCTCGTCTGTTCAGGGTCCGGTACAGGCTTACGTTCACTCCCGGGCAGTAAGTTAAGCTCTGGGGCTGGAGGTTTTGGCGGCATAACTGCTCCTGGTTCTGGCTTTTCGGCTAGCAGGAAGTATCCCAGTTGCTTCGTCCTCTGACAATAGCACTTAGGTGTTAGCTGAGAAGGTGCGCCGGAAAGAAGCCTGGTGCCGCGCCGGCGCTCAATGTCGTTCTTCCAAGAACTCCTTTAACGCGACCGCGTTATTGTGGTTTTCGTCCTTTGCACTGTAAACCAGTGTCAGCGGACCACGCTGGGCAATGTCCCTCAGCCTGTTCACTAGTTCGAGGCGCTCTCTCAACTCCGCGAAATAGCGCCGGCGGAATTCTTCCCATCTCGCGGGGTCGTGTCCGAACCATTTTCGCAGCTCGGTGCTTGGCGCGATCTCTTTCATCCAATCATTGATTCGCACTTCCTCCTTCCGAAGACCGCGCGGCCAGATCCGATCGACCAGGACACGATATCCGTCCCTCTTCGAAGCCGCATCGAAGACTCGTTTGAGCTGGATTCGGCTCATACTCAAAGATCGCATGAGCGAATTAAAGAAGGAGCGATTTGTTCCAAGTTCTGGGTTCTGCTGAAGAATTGCGGCTCAGCAGCAGTTACCTGAACACTACGATTCGGATGCCGGAACGGAGCTTATCTCTCCAACAGCGACCTTCAGGTTTGGGATGGCTTTGAAACTCCGAGCCGTAGTCCGAAAGACATTGAACTTGAGAATGTACCAAAGAGCATCCAGGCCGTCCTTAAATCCGATCTTCTTTCCCTCCTCATAGGTCCGGCCATAGTAGGAGATTGGGACTTCGTAGATTCTGGCCCGGAGCTTCTGGCATTTCGCCACGAACTCAATCTCAAAGCCGAATCCCGAAGACTCGATCTCCATCTGTTTCAGAATCTCCGCGCGTGCGGCTTTGTACCCGGTTTCCACGTCAGTGAGATTTAGGTCGGTACAAACATTGCTCAAGAAAGTGATGAGCTTGTTGGCAAGATAATGACGAAAATACAGGACGCGCCCCGCCTTCCGGATCAAAAAACGCGAACCCAGACACACATCGGCCTTGCCGTCCACGATCGGCTCAACCAAGGCCGGAATCTCACTGGGATCGTATTCCAGATCGGCATCTTGAACGACAATGATATCCCCGCGACTCTGAAGGAAGCCGGTCCGCAAGGCGGCAGTCTTGCCGGCGTTGTTTGGATGCTGAAACAGGCGAACTCTTTGGTCTTTCTGCAAATATTCTTTACACCGATCTGCCGTTCCATCCGTTGAAGCATCATCAACAACGACCACTTCAAAGACCGCCGGAATGCATTGAAAAATCCGCTCCAATACGGAGCTGATAGTCATCTCCTCGTTGAAAGCTGGTATGACTATGGTCAGTCGTGATGCTTTGTTCATGATCAGCCGGTGTAAGAGACAGCGCAGGAGGGTGATACTTATTGGTCCGGAACCCAGCGGCCAATAGAGGGGCGGTCTGAAACTCAGGCCACTGTTCCAGTCTATAGAATTCCAGAACGGGTTCAAGCATAGGTAAAAGCTGGAGCTTTTGCCTACGCTCTGATTCGATGCAATTAGCATGAGCCCCGAATGTCGGATCTGGAGGGCGATGCTCCGTCATCGCCGCGATGCGGCTCTCGATAAAGACCAACGGCTGCGACGCTTTTTATTATGCCTGAACCCAGGGCTTCGCCCTAGGCTATCATATTTCGCACCTTCGGCGCTGAGATCTTGCCGCGAGCTAAAGTTGGCCCGCATGAGGCGGGGTGACGTCGGGAGGGATCTGCCTCTCCTGGCAAAACGAAATTACCAACTTTGCATCCGCCCCGGAACGAGAACGACATCCCCTGGCGCGAGTGCCGGATCGCGCTCGATGCTCCCTGGCGCCGTGATCGCTGGCACATTCACAATTGTCGTCATCGTGATGTTCCCGACCTTGCGGATTAGTTTTACCCTGTTCGCATCGGCGAACTCGGAGAATCCCCCTGCCCGCAAGATCGCGCGACTCAGCGTCAGTACCTCACCATCCGGAAGCTCAAACGGGCCTTTGTGATTGACCTCTCCGACCAGATAGATTCGCCTGGGGACAGAGTCACCTGCGCCCGACTTTCCAGCATAGATCACCACTGTTGCTTTCTTATACAAGGAGCCTTCCAGGCAGCGCTTGATCTCGAGTGCCAGGTCATGGGGCGTTTTGTTGACGGCTTGAACCTTGCCCATAAAAGGCACGTCGATCTGTCCAGCGTCGTTCACAGGCAATATCACCGGCGCATCCTGGTCCTCGAGAATGCGAAAGCTAATGTCGTCGCCGACCGCGATTCTGTAGTTGTTCTCCAACAATCTCTCGACCGAGGCCGGCGCGCCCGGTACGGCGGTGGGAACCGGTCTCACCGTGGATTGAGCCTCCAGAGTGCACGGTCGTCCCAGCGTGTATACGAGGACGGGCAAAATGAAGATCAGAGGCCTAAAATGCATAGCCAGGACCAAAAATCGGCTCTAATAAATTAGTTGAATTGTAGGGCGGCTGGGTCAGCCGCCGCAACTCCAGAATTTGGCTAAAGCGAACGTCAAGAATAACGGGAAAGGGGATGCGGTCTGGATTTAGGCAAAGGTGCCCGCCCGCATCCGCCCAAGGCGGAAGCGTTGCGGGTGGGAAACTTAGCCCTGCCGTATCTCCTGGCCCGGCGTCGCTAGCAAAAACCAGGCTCTCTACCGGTAGGGCGAGAATTTATTCGAGCCGATTTTAGTACGAAAAATCATTAGTCGAAACGAGCTAAAACGCAAAGCCAAGACCAAGGTCGACCCGGTTTTGCTTGTAGCTACCCTGATCCGCGTTGCGGTCGATGAATCTGTAGCCGAGGGACGTTCTGATTCTTCGCGATAACCTCCAAGTCAGTCCAATATAAGCTTCGTATTGGACGTAGCTGCCCGGAAGGACCCCGACAGTTGGGTTGCTGATGAGCACGTTGCCAAAGTTAATTATTCCGCTGGCTGCAAGCGTGAGATTCCGTCGCAGAAGGTATTGTACGTCTAAGGTAAAAGCATTGTTTCTAGTGAGACTGTTGGCGCCGGAAAATTCCAGGTCCCGGGTGAATGAGGCTCCATAGCTTAAGATCCGAGTTAATTGATGCCTGATATTGAGCGAGAGGAAATAGTCCGTCGGCCCCAGGCTTGAAGGTTGGATAACATAAAGTCCCCCGGACAGATCGATCGTTATAAAGCGGGTCAGTTTGCCGCGCAGGAACGGGCCAACCGTGAAAGCATCCACGTGGCTGCTCCCGGCTCCAAAGGAGGCCGAATACGCGGTCTCCAGCCCAGTGTTCATAGTTGGCGTAAGGGCGAATGATGCGGCCAGGCTCGGGCGTATCGTGTTCCGAATGCCGCTCGCTCCACCGCTTCCGCCCCCCAAATCCGTGTAGTAAGAATAATCGAAGCCCGCGGTCAGGATCAATTTGCTAAGATCCCAGTCGACAGCAATGCCCGCATTATTCGTTAGCTGGTTGAGGTTGGACTGACCCGACACGGCAGGGTTCTGCGTGGGGTCCTGGATTACGGTCAGGTAGTTGTGGAGCCGAATGAGAAAATCACCAACGAAGATCTTGAATTCAATATTCGAGCCGGGATCGATCGCCAGTCGAAATTTCTGCTCACCGGGCGCGCCGCCGACAACCTCGGTCAGAGTAGCGCCGAGCCTGAAACCGAGTTCGTTCAAGTGGCTGATGACCCAGTTCAGATTGAGATCTAACGATTGATCGAACACCAATTCACTGTGTGTGTCGGTTTTCGTGAGATTAGCGTTATCATCAAAGCCTATTCCGACGCCGGCACCCAGCTGGCCTCGGAACGGTCCGAGGCTGATAAAGGTCGGTTGAGTGAGCGGCTGGGGCGCGGTCAACAACTGGCGGCTGAGCGCGTATCTTACGGCCTCCGGACCTACGGCCTGCTGAGTTATGGCCTGCGGAATTACGACCTCCGGAGTTACGGCCTGCGGAGATACGGCCTCCGGAGTTACGGCCTGCGGAGTTACGGCCTGCGGAGTTACGGCCTCCTGAGCGTGGGTCGGTGCTGTTCCGATCGCGCCGATAATGCCCAACAGACAAGCCGCCACGGCCGAGCGGCCGAGGCGCCCGGTATACAGCGCTTCAGTAGATTGTCCAAAAGGCGGTGACATGGCGGTGTACAGCAGTTCGCTCCAACGTAATAAGAAGGGCGGCCAGCTGATACGTTAATCGCGTGATTCTTTAATGACTTATAAAGAGAACGACAAGAATAAAGGGATCATCCGATGTTCCAGGTTCCGCGTCCCAGGTTCCAAGTTCCAAGTTCCAAGTTCAGGTCGACGACTACGAGAGCCGGCTTGCGGGCTTCACAGTGGCTCTCGTGCGTCTTTGGATCATTGAACCTGGAACTCGGAACTCGGAACCTGGAACCTGGAACCTGGAACCTGGAACTTGGAACTTTGGCTACCCCTTCAACAAATACGGCTCAACCAGTTCGCATAGCAGGTGAATAATCACTTTGTGCGCCTCCTGGATTCGTGCCGTGACTTGATGCGGAACCAGGATTTCGACCGTTCCCAGGCCGCGGCAGGCGCCGCCATCGCGGCCCAAAAGGGCGATCGACCGGAGGCCGGAGCGTTTCGCTTGCTCGAGGCCGCGCTCTACGTTGCGCGACTTGCCGCTGGTCGTGATTGCGACAAGCACATCGCCCGATTGGCCAAAAGCCCGGATCTGCCGGGCAAACACTTCCTCAAAGGAGTAATCGTTGGCCGTCGCGGTAAGCAGAGTGCCGTCCGCCGCGAGGCCAATGGCGGGGTAAGGCCGGCGATCCGAAACGAAACGGCAAGCGAACTCGCTCGCCAGATGGGAGCTGTCGGCTGCGCTTCCACCATTGCCGCAGGTCAGGACCTTGTGCCCGCCCAATAGGGCCGATCGCAACAGCTCTGCGCCTGCCTCAATCTGAGTCTGGAGACCGAACACCATTCGGATCGCTCCGAGCGACTCGTTCAGGCTGTCATGAAAAGACATAATTTTTCCGAAATGGTCTCTATTGCATCGAGCGATTTCAAGCAAAAGGCGGTCGCATGGCGGTGCACAACCAGCCCCGACCTAACCCGCAAATCTCACACGCCTTAAGTATCCACACGCTTATTGCGGGCTAAATAACCCTAAACGGACACTGCGCGCCTGAAC
>JBAUZZ010000690.1:0-8915 GCA_049585495.1 Chthoniobacterales bacterium
CAGCAGCCGATCCGGAGCAATCCCTTCGCGGCCAGCTTTGTTGGAGCCTGTCGAGCGGGCGGCCAAGGCCTGAGTGCTCAAAGCTAATAACTTCGGATCCTCAAGCAGAGACTCAAGTGAATCGAGGATCGGATCGCCAATGGCGGCTGCTTCCTTGAAGAAGGCGAAAGCAAACAGCGAGGCTGGCCGAACTACCCTACCCATCATTCCTAATCGATATAGTCGATTAGGCAGACCTGCTGCAACAACAAAATTAAAAATTTTTGACGAACTACTCGTCAGCCCTCCGCTGCCGGTTCCCTCCAGGGCAAAACCATTTCGCAACAGGCTTTAGCTAGACGCGAAGATGGCCCATACGCTCGTAGAGAAACAGCAGGAAAGCGTCGAAACACAAAAAGACCGAGGCTTGCTGCTCGCGCAAGTTCTCCAGGGACTGCCAGGCCATTTGCTGCGTGCCGCCAGGATCTCCGGTCCGTCCGCAGGAAGCCTTGCTGAGCCTGCGCGATGTAGGAGGGTGGGTTCAGCGGGTCAAGATTCTCGTTCAGTCGCAAGGCGTGGAATATCTCGCGGAGCTCTGGCCTGTGTTCTTGCGCGATCCCTGCGGCAACGCTTCCCACCAAGCGTCATAAGTGGTCACCGACACGACTGCATAATTTTCCCATTCCACGTAATTCGGGGTATTTTGGCTTTACATCCGGCGGCCGTTGGAAAAATGTCAAGACATCGGCGTGCAATCCGCTGTTCTTCAGTTTTGGGATGAACTTGTCAGGTTTCGGCACCAGTTCACCTTCGGTGACGACTTAGTTCCGGATGGAAGCCACCTTGAACCAGCCGCCGTTTACCACCACGGTTCTGCCGTCTATGTCAGCCACCAGAACCTTGATGGTCCGTCCCTTTTCACTAACTTCAATGGTATTGATCGCCATGTAAATGATTCTATGCGCCACCGACATTTAGGCTGGCAAGCACATCGTGGTTCCGCAGGAATTCGTACTCTTCCTTTTTTTCCGGGTGTGTCATGACTTCAACATCCGCTCTCTCCGACAGTTCCTTGATTTTTTGAAACTTCTGGGATTGCAGGTTTTGTGATAGGGCAAAAAAATAGTCGGTTAGCCGGTAATCCTGCGCCAGCCGGGAATCCACCCACTGGCGGTATTTCCGATTCGCGAGGCTTTTATCACCGGCTGAAAATGAAAAACTCCGTCGCACGCGGTAACCCGGGGGAATGAGGCGTTGCAACAGCATATTCGAGCAAAGATGCATATGCTGATGGCCATCAAAGTGTGTTGGGGGCTTGCCGTAGAGCCGGAGAAATTCCTCATACTGCGCCGAAAACAACAGGCGGAAGGAGCGGCACCGAAATGGATTGAAAATTAACACGGCGTATTTGCTCGATTTCAAAAACCGGCGAACTCGATTCTGGTGTCTCAGTAACTCTGCCGGACAATTGGGGCCGTCAAAGGTTCCCGTGAAATTGACATGCAATCCGACTGACACGCCCATGCCGCGGGACAATTCAGCCGCCCGCAAGGAATCCTCCATAAAAACCATCGCACTGACAGAGTTAATTCTTCCAAGGGAACAACACTCCTTGGCTGCATCTGTCGCGGTTTTCCAGCCACCCCAGTCATCAGCATTGATGGTTAACACGTTGAAATTTGAAACGATTACCCTTAGTCAGAGCCGCCGGGCGTCGGATGCCACCGGAGCATCGGGCACCGAATCATTTCTGGATTTGAACCCCAAAAAACCTTGCAATCGCCGCATCTGGTCACGCCGCTGAAAGGCAACCAGTTCCTGACTGACCGGCCGCGGAACACGGCGAAACATGGCCCAAAAGTAGCCGGCGAATAGAGCACCGCCCGCAATGATGTATGGCTTGCGCGTCATTTGATAGATGGCACGTACCGTCTGCCACAGCGGATGGAAGCCAAGGCAATATTGGGTCCGGCCGAGTTTGAAGTTCACCACTATCTTGTTCCGATGATTGGCAGAACCCATGGGACGATGGTGTTCGCAAGATCGCTCCGGGAAAGTACGTGTGCGCCAGCCTGTCATGCGGGCCGAAAGCACGGCGATGACATCAATACCGCTCTTGGCCGGCGTATAGCCGCCAATTTGTTCGAAACATTCCCGTCGAAACACCTGGCAGGTGCCAGACACATGTTCAACACTGCTGAAACGGTAATCATACGTCACGCCATCCTCGGAGAAAGGCGTTCCAACCAGGCCGAGCTTTGGATCGCCGGTGAGTTTGTCCAAAAGAAACTCAAAGTATCCGGGATCAAAGGTGACATCCGCGTCGAGACTCGCGACTACATCGTGCGGGATATGCTTGATGCGCGCGTAACCGGTGTTGAGACAAAGAACTTTGCCGCCGAAATCCCGCGTCTGGCGTTCCTGCATTCGGTAAAGCTTAATCCAATCATGTTGTGCCGCGTACCGCGCCACAATCTCGTCCGTGCGATCAGTGGAACCATCGCTAACTATCAGCCAGCGCACCGGACGGACCGTCTGGCTCACGACTGATTTAATCGTGAGTTCAAGATACTCTTCTTCATTCCTCGCGGCGGTAATGAGAAGGTATTGCAGTCGCGCGTTGCTCATGGGTCAACTTGTGCGACGGCTGCGACTTTTGGCGAGCGGGCGGGAAATGGCATTGCCGCGCAGATGATTTAACAAAACCGCCAGTCCTTTGTAGATCGTACCTTGTGCCCAATGCAACATGGGGGTTCTGGCCTTCATCAATGGATAGATACGATAATAAAAGTGTCCGTCCTTCCCTTGCAGGTTTTTGATTGTCCAGCAAGCAACTTTGATGGCCAAATCCAGGCATTCCGGGTCTTCCCCGGAGAAGGATGCGAGTGATTCGATGGACTGCGCCGCGCACTGGCTATCCACCGGGTAGCGTCGGTCGTGATAGTATTTGGGGCAACCGTCGTCCTCAAAGAAGTGCTTCTTGTAAAAATCCAAGCCGCCGCGAACGTTTTGAAGCCACGTTTCGTCGCCGGTGCTTTGAATATAGCATTTGAGGCTGTCGAGGTTGTAGCCAGTGTGGAAATTATCAATCCAATGATACTTCGGATCCTCGCCATACCACCAAGCCCGGCTCGGCAACTGGCGTGTGCAACTGTATTCGACCGCCGAGCGAGCTACCTTGGTATATTCACTGTTGCCGGTATGCTTTGCAGTGCGGGCGAGCATGGCGGCGCCGAGCAGATTTGAGTTGTGAATCGAGCTCTGTATGCCGACCAGGTAATTGATGCAGTCGCCATGGCTCGTCTTTTCGCGGGATAAATCCATGATCCAGCCACACGCACTGTCAGCAATTTCAAGCCACCGCCGCGTGCCGGTCAATTCATAAGCGTCGAGATAGGCAAAGCCAATCAAGGCTGTCCAAACGATGATGGGATCTTCGCTGGTATAGGAGCCGCCGCGGCTGGAGAAATCAAAATGATTGCTCCAGCTGTGCTTCGCAAATTTGCGGGCCTTGTGATGATCGAGCCAGTCCAGACAGGCCTCGGCTTTACACAGATATCCGACATTGCCGGTGGTTTTATAGCGATACAAATAGCCGTGGGCCATGTAGCCTCGGCCCTTGGTCGAGTCCTTGGGCTTTATGCCCATGAGTGGCCGCAAATTGATGGGCGATTGGCGAACCATTTGCATCAGTACCCGCTCGGCAAAAAGATTGCCAAAGGTCAATGGGCGAAACCGGGACGACAGCCCGTCAAACGGCTCGTAGCCTTGATAATTCCGATCCTCGACCCACTGCTGGACGCGGTCAATGCTTTCTTCGATCAGTTGTGTTGCCTGGCTGGTCTTAGGCATGGTGGTTGGCAAAAGTATTTTTTAATTTGGTCGCTCACGTAAACGATTGCCGCCTCGCTCATTTCCGGGTAAAACGGCAGTGAGAGAATGCGCGATCGGTTCGCATGCGCCACCGGAAAATCAGCAGGTTTTTGGCCGAGATAGTCGTAGAGCTCGCGGCGATAGGCGGTGAGTCTCGGTCGCCTTGAAAAGGGTAACGGCAAGCCGTCTGCATCGAACAAGTTTTTCAGGTAATAGCCAATTCCGTGCTCAACCGCATTCTGACACCGGCTGTTTTCGGTAAGCTGTGCGATTTTGGTGAGAGCCTTCAGAACAAAGCAGGTATGAAAATGATCGACAAATCACGTTCGCCGTCTGTCGAATAGTACCAAGACTCATCTGCGTTTTGACAGTTAAGAACGAAGTTTAGATTTCTTCTTGCGACTTCCAAATATCGAGGGGCCGAAAGCTCATCCCGGCCTTGGTCAGGAGGAATTCCCGGTAAGCACTGGCGTTGACGACGCCTGCCGGATCATTCGGAGCCGGAATGTAGGCGCAGCCAGCACTGTCCGCGGATGTCTCGCCGTCTTGGTAACCTTCGAAGGCATGCTTAGCGATGGACCGCATGACTTGTAGACTTCTGATCCTTGTCAATCGCATATACCAGCGAGAATGCCTCGATGAAATGCCATCAGTTCATTGGAAACGGGGCGCGGCGTCCGGCGCACAAACGCCCAGCAATAGCCGAACCCCAAAGCGAGGCCGTCAATTATGTAGGGTGGCTTCGTGGCGCGGTAGCCCACTCGGAACAGGTCCCAAACCGGATGCCCACCGAGGTAATAGTCTTTCTCAACATAGGAGAACGAACAGGCGAGGACACTGCGCTCCGCGGTGCCCAGATGTCGGTGATGGAAGAACCACCTTTCCCGGAATGACTCGGTTTGCCAGCCTTTCATTCGGGCGGTCGTAACCGCCATCCAATCGACCCCGCCGGCACGGTGGGGATATACCCGGCGTGATCAAGACGTAGTTCAAGGGAGCAGTCATTGCATTCCTCCTTGTTGATGAGACGCGGCGACAAATGGACCAGTGCTGCTCACTACGATTGTTCTCCCTCCAAGAGCCCGCTCACCAATTTCACCAATAGCTCTCTCTCTTGTTCCCAGGTATGAGCCAAGTAAACTTGCTGGCCGCTTTCGGCAATTTCAATCGCCTGGCGGGAATTGGCATAGACATATGCGATCTTCTCCGCCAGCTCTACCGCGTTTCCCGACTCAAAGAAGAGGAGCGATTCTGCATCAAAGTAGTCCTGGATGCCAGGAGTGCGGGGAGCAATCACGGGCTTTCCTAGAGCAAGATACTCGAAGATTCGAGTCGGCGTGTTGATATCGGTGAATGGGTTGCGCTGATTTGGAATGACCCCTACGTCACACTCTTCAATTTCCCGAACCAACTCTTGCAACCGCTTGGCCCCTAGATGGAGAACGCAGGATTCCAGTCCCTTGCTGCGAGCCCGTTCCAGGACCCGCTCCAAGAAGGGCGTACTCCGGCCGAAAATCCGAAGCTCGGCAGCGGGAATGGTGTTCCGGACAAGCGCCAGAGCTTCGACGGCGAGGTCCAGTCCGTTTCTCTCCACTAGTGAACCGTGATACATGATCACAAACGACTTGCCAAGACGGTCAGGGGACGCAGGATAGGAACTGGCTGTACGATAAGGGAATATCTCCCCATCTGGAGAATTCATCACAATCTCAATTTTTTCTGGCGGACAACTGCGCTCGGAGAAGATCCGCTTACAAGCCACGTTCACTGTAATTACCAGATTCGCCCACGCAAGGCTCCACTTTTCAAGCCACCGAACAACGCGGACGGTCAGGCTCTTTTTGTCCAGATTAAATATGGTTGTCATCAGTTCTGGCATTGGATCGTGTAGATCCAGGATTACCTTTGCCCCTAGCAATTTTGGAACAAGCGAACTGAAGACAAGGATATCGGGCATGTTGTGTACGTACACGAGGTCGTAGCGACGACGAAGCGATCGCCAGGTTAAGATGGCCCCAGAGACGAGGATAAAAGCAGAATATTGGTAAAAATAAGAAAGCTTGCCACCACGCCAGTGTGTGATCGGAGCGCGCATGACATTGAGTCCGTCCAGCGTTTCACGCTTTGGTGACTTTTCTTCTCCTTCGCAGATCAGGTCCACCGTCATGCCTTCCTTGAGAAGCGCATCGACAGCGCGGCGTGGACGAGGGTCGGCAGGATAGGGGGAGAAAACAACCATCCCGACCCGTTTTCCCCGCAGGTCTGACCTGGTCGAGACGAGTGGATCTCGTGACCTGCATTCGGCAGCTACTAATGGATCCGTCGCTTCCACCGCGGAGCTGCGATCCGTTAAGGATTTGTTAGCCTTGGTGCTCATGTGGGCTACTACACCGCGACCTTGTTCAGGCTCTGGATTGGCGCTCCGACTACTTCAATTGTTTTGCCGCGAGTCTCCCGCTCACTCTTCATTCTGTTGGAAGTTTGAATCGCCTCGAGCAGTACAGAATTGTTGAACTTGCGCAAGATCTCGATATTCGGCATGACGCAGTGACCACCGATAATTCCTGGAAAATACTTGACTGCCGGGAAGAAGTTAATTTCGTCATAGAAGGAAGTAACCTCCTCATAGTCCTGTCCCGATTGATCGCAGTACCTTTCGAGCTCCTGCGCCCAAGCGATCATCAGCCCGAAGTAGGTCGTTTCGGTGAGCTTCGCCAACTCTGTTGCTTCCGGTGACGACAGAATCTTGGTTTTCAGTCCGATCGATTGAAAGTGCTCGGCCGTCTGCTCGCCAACCGTCGGATCCATCGCCCCCACGAACTTGGTGTAGATCCGCAGTTCTTCGAGCATGCGAGCGTGCTTGCCACGTACCGGGCTATTGGCCACAGCGGTGGCTGTTCGGTTGGCGATCGCGCGAGTTGTGCCAACTCCTACAGTACTGTTGATGATTGTCAGAGAAGGCTTGAAGAGCTCGATGTAGCGGCATGTCTCGCCGACAAAATCCTTGATCTGGAAGGGGTAGCAAATATGCAGCACAGCAGCTTCTTCGATTCCCCCGACAGGCGCAATATCCACGCCAACGGTGTCATGGTGTTTGGAAATGAGTTCGAAAAGGGGCTTTCCTACCTCTCCGAGTCCGACGACAACGACCTTATTTTTTTGTGTCACGACTTTCCGCTTCCTCTGGACGTTTACGCTTTCCATACCTTTCCCGGCGCAGCTTGCAGAGCCGCCATCGCGTTCCTTTTGTTCACGACGCACTTTGCCCAGTCGGCAAGTTCCTGATAGTAAGGCACGCAAAGCATCTGCCGGAGCGAAGAATGGTTAGTTAGCGGGTCTCCAGGGTCATCTTCCGACAATAAAAGGCCTCGGCACGAGCAGTAAACGAGGCGCACTCAATCCCGCGGATCCGCAGCATGGCCGCGAAGGTGTCGCTCGAAAACCAATGCTTACTCGACTGGGTTTTAAAGTGTTTCAGGAGCAACTCGATCTTTCGTGCGCAGAGTTGCTCAGAAATAGGCACAAACACGTTGGGACGGCCGAGGTCGCCGTCATATTTTAGAATTTCGTACTCCAGGATTAGATGATTCCTGAACGTGTTCCAGGTCAGATCCGACAAAACGCGGTGATCCTGATGCCGATCATCTCGGTAATGGGTAAAGACAACGTCGGGATCGAACTTCGCCTTAATTTCCTCATACCACTCTTTAATTGATGGCCACTCACTTGGGAAGTAGCTCTCGCGAAACGATCCGATCCGAACCTCTTTGTGTACTACACCTTCCAAAAAGGCGTCCGAACTCCGGCGCGCCTCTTCGGCACGCGCTCCCGGGGCGCTGAATACGACCCAGCAGATCTCCAAATCGGGAATCTCACCAGCCAACCTAAGTAAGGTTCCGCCGGTGCCGATCTCAATATCGTCCGAGTGCGCGCCAACGCACAAGATCCGCCGCACTGAACCTAGACGAACTTGCCACATGACAAGCGCTATCGACGTGCCCGCGTAGCGGTGTATCGGCGTGTAAGATCCCCCTTCCCACTGTGGACTTTCGCCAGCACGGGAATCCCTGTCCGTCTAAGGTAAATGCTCAGCATCCGCACGTCCTCTGCATTCATCTCTTTTCTCAGGCTGCCCGCCAACCCCTGACAGCATCTTTGGTAGCACAGTGCTGCGATCTGCTCCGATAGGAAAGCAACACCCAATTCTGTTGGGAGGTCAGGCTTCTTTCAGGGATGGCCATTCCACACCATCCAGGGGGCTTTGCCACTGCTGTATAGATCCTCAAGTTCCTGCTTCTCCTTATAAGTGTCCATGCAGGCCCAGAAGCTGTTGTGCGCGTACGCCAGAAGTTGTCCTTCGGAGATCAGCCGACGAAAAGGTTCTTCAACCAATTCCTCACCATCGTTGATGTATTGGAAAATTTCGCGCCGGAATAGAAAGAAACCGCCGTTGATCCGCGCACCGGACTTGGTGATGTGCTCGATGCTCTTTACGATCCCTTCGCTGTCGATCGCAATTATGTGAAAGCTTGCTCTTGGCTTCACGCTCACGAAGCAGGCCAACTTTTTACTCCGTAAGAAGCTTTTCACTAACGTGTCGAGATTTACGTCGGACAACCCGTCGGTGTAGTTCGCGAGAAACACTTCCTCATTTTGCAGATGTTTTTCCACCGCTCTCAATCGCTGTCCGATGTTCGACTTGAGGCCGGTATCCACGAACGTGATGCGCCAGTCATCTATATCGCTGCTCAGCAACTCAAGATTCTTGCCACCTCCGGACAGAACAAAGTCATTCGTAACGCACTCGTCGTACTTGAGGAAATAGTTCTTGATCACGTCTGCTTGGTAACCCAAGCAAAGGATGAAGTCCTTATGCCCATAATGGGCGTAATACTTCATGACGTGCCACAGGATCGGCCGGTACCCGATGGGCACCATCGGCTTGGGCACGGCCTCCGAGTATTCGCGCATCCGCATCCCTAAGCCGCCACAAAACAGAACCACTTTCATAACTGATTCCCAGCTGACTGAATTGTCCGCACTAGGATATATCGGGCTGACTC
>JBAUZZ010000691.1:0-7394 GCA_049585495.1 Chthoniobacterales bacterium
TTCATTTATTTTCAAACAGGCTCTTAAGCAGACGCGCAGCGTCTGCTTAAGAGCTTTCTAGCCCGCAAATAAGCGCGTGGCTGCGTGAGATTTGCGGGCTAGCAGGACCTACGTCACCGATTACCTCCGGAGTGGAGCGACCGTTCAAGTTTAGAACCGCCGGTCGCTACCTTTTTCCTGCTGTAGTCAGCCTCCGCTTACGACGCCGTTGCTTCCGTGAGGCTAGGACTGAGAGCTCCCAACGGTAACCGTTGGGATCGTGGAACCACAGGCCCATGTTGGCTGAGCCGGGAGCTTCCGGTCCGATTTCGTCGCCCGGATCTTCCAACTCGACGCCGGTTCGCTTTAGATGCTCGAGCGCCTTTCGTAACTTTGCCATGCTGGGCAAATGGAACGACATATGACCGATTGTTTCCGGCGACGGCCTTCCCTTGAATAGAGCGATCGTCACGTTTTCGTTGCCAACGGCAATACCGTCTTCAAATTCAAATTCAATGGACAAGCCTAGCGTACGCTCGAACCATTTCGCGCTGCGTTTTGGACTAGCAACAGCCAATCCGAAATGACCAACTGTTCCCACCCTGAACGGGACCTTCATGGTAGGTACGTTAGCCGATCAGGTGAAGACGCCAAGTTCGCGCCGGTTATTTTGCGTCCGCCGTAGCGATTTATCCCTGATCAACTTTGTACTTTGGCAACGATCTTGCCTCGAACATGTCCGCCGGCAAAGCGTTCGAGATCGGGCATCCATGGCTATCATCTCACTGTCCATTCGTGGTTGAACTGCAAAATCGCCCTTGCTCTAGTACGTTTCCAGCCTGAGCTTCGAAATCTTCTTAAAATCGCTGCGATTTCGACTCAATAGAACTTCATCATAAGCGAGAGCGGTCGCCGCGATCCACAAATCATTGGCCCCGATCATCGTTCCTTTTGATCGTAAGACCCGGTAAAGTTCCCCATATTTCCAACAAACCTGCGAATTGATTGTGAGCAAGATGAACGGTTCAATGAACCGGCTCCAGACCTCATGCTTTCGCATCGACTCGCCAGCCGCCAGTTCGCCCGCAATGGTCGGAGTGAGAAATAATTCGTGGCTGGCCAATCGTTTGAGTGCGTCCATCGCCCGTCCGGGCCTGCCTCGAGTAATTTCTCTTTCCAGGTCAATGAGGACAACTGTGTCGAGGATCATCGATTAGTGCTCCACGGGTCATCTGGAAGCGTGCTCAGGATGTCGTGGGTCTTCTCTAAATCCTTCAGATCCGATTCAGAAAACATCGCCCCACGTTTTTCGAGGCGGGAAAGAAGATCTTGGGCTGTGAAAGGGCTTTTCCGGAAAGTCGCCCGCCGAACGACATCGGAGAAAGATTCCCCTGGTCCTTTGGACGCCTTCAGGTACTCGTAGGCGTCAAGTTCGAGAGAAATAGTTTTGGTGGCCATGCACGAATCATGCATGACATTCCCATCCTTTTCAACTGATCCGTTGAAGCTAAAGCCGAGCCGCCAGGGACGACCTCAAGGGCGTTGTATTTCAATCTTTTACTTCAGAAACCGCATAGATATCGATTGGGTCTCTGAGTATGATTGTCTGCCGGAACGAGTAGAATGTCTCTACACCATGCCGCAGATCTCGGAGAGCGAGTTCGAACGGTTGCCGCTGCGCGCGCACCAGTTCCTCGCCGGCGTCCCGCTGCACGACGTGTGGGCAGTCGACTTGGCAAGCCCGCGCGCCGGGATTACGCTCGACGAGTTTTTACGCGTCGCGAACGAGCGACTCTACACGCCCACGCCGGTCGTGCGAGGGCTGCTGGAGCTACGTCTTCTTACCGGACGCCTCTTCGGATGGGACCGCCCACGACCGTCGGCCCAAGCCACGCCAACGTTCGCCGACTGGCTCACCGATGCCGATCGGGCGCGATCGCTCACGCCAGCGGGCGTTCGCGAGGGGCCGGATGGGCTGTTTCGCGTCGTCTATCGGTTTGAGAACGAAAAACTCGTCGAACTGATCAACCGGACGGTCCACGCGGCAGCTTTGAGCGCGTTGGTTGAAACCGCGAATAGCTACCGCTTTTACTTTGCGGTCTACGTCCGCAGGGTCGGCCGGTTGACGCCCTTCTACATGGCGGCAATCGACCCGTTCCGAAAACTAATCGTGTACCCGTCGCTGCTGCGCAGCGTGCGCGCGAACTGGGACCGAACGATGGTAGCCCTGGGAACCTGAGTTCGAGAGTAAGTGTCAGACCAGAGCATCACAAAATCCGGCGAAAATCTGGCAATGAGATCAACCGTGGGTCGCTCGAACGAGCAGTTAGAAGGTAGAACACCCTGGGCGAAAAGAAACACGCCCTAGGGCGATCCTAGAGCGTTGTTTTTCTTGAAGGTGAGGATTTTTTGTTAGCGGATTAGGGGAAGGGTGGATTCGGTGCGATCGAGAAGCTGCGGTTGTCGGTGAAGGCCTGGCCTCCGATAACCACCGTAAACTGCCCGCCTGCGGTGTTGTTAAAGCCGCCGCTGACGGTGTTACCCTCAGCGCTTATTGTGTTAAGCTCCCCTGCCACGAGGCCGCCGAAAGCAAGGTTCGTAAACCTATTGCCGCGCCCGATAATCAAGTTGTGTGATCCGCCTCGGTCGCCGGCATTGAGCGCTGAGAAGCCGAGCACATCAGGGCCTTCGTCGTAGCCGATGATCAAATTGCCAAGCCCGCTGGGGTTACCATTGTCGTTGGTAGTACCCATCCCGCTGATGATATGAATATTCGCACCCTGTAAAGCCGCGATTTCGGCACGTTTGCCTTTGTCGTTGTCCACGCTTCTGTTTTTGTCATCGTCGTCTGCACTTGCGGGCATGGGTGCTACGGCGATAAGTACAGCAGCCACTGTCAAGGACCCAAGAAATGTTAAGCTCGCGGCGCGCCAAAAGCTTCTTCCTTTTCGACTTCGCAAGCTGCGGTTGACTCCGTTAGCGGTTGGCGGCAATAGCGGTAGATTTGGCATAAGTTAAATTCCTATGTTGGGAGGTTTGACCAAGCCTACAATAAATCGTGCGGGGTACTATGGCTCGGAAGAACCTTTCTTTGCAGTTCGGATGGACTAATGAGGTTTTGCGTAGAAAGAATCAGACGGAGGAAAACCATTTGTCTCGATTCCGGTGGCCGGCTTCTCAGGCTTGGCACAAGTCATGCTCGATCGGGGGCATGGCAACCCACTCGTCTGTACTACCGCATCAACCGCTGCAAGCGAGCCGTTGGCTACAACTCCTTTGGGGGCTGATCTGCATGATGGCTATTTCCAGCCCACAGTATGTCTGGACCCTATTCACCGGACCGTTCACCACGCGACTCGCTGCGACCCTCCCGCAGGTGCAGGTAACGATCTCTATTCTCATTGTCCTGCAAACTTTCCTGTCGCCCTTTCAAGGATACTTGGTTGATCGGTTCGGCCCCCGCACGCTCCTGTCGATAGGGGCCGTACTGGCGGGGACCAGCTGGGTGCTGGCTGCGATGGTCAAGAGCACTCTCGGCTTGTATCTGACCTATGGACTACTTGGCGGGATCGGAACCGGCATCATCTATGTAGGTGTGGTTGGTCTGATGGTCCGCTGGTTTCCGGATAAGAAAGGATTTGCCTGCGGTATAGTTGCAGCTGGCTACGGTATGGGCGCTATCCTCACGACATTCCCCGTCTCGGGAAGCTTGGCTGCAGTTGGCTACCAATCAACACTGGTTATTTTCGGGCTAATCTTTGGAGCGATAGGACTCCTTGCAGCTCAAGGAATGAAACGCCCTCCGACTTCGCTTCGATCAACCGACGGTAGATTCGCCGAAACTCGAACTGGAGTAAGCCCGCGGGTTATGCTTCGTTCGCCGATCTTCTGGATCCTCTTTTTAATGATGTCGATGATGTCGAGTTCCGGCCTGATGGTGATCACCCAGATGGCCGCATTCGCAAAAGACTTTGGCGTTGCTAACACAATGGTCTTCGGTATGGCCGCGTTACCGCTTGCTCTCACCATCGATCGTTTCGCCAATGGCTTAACGCGCCCCTTTTTCGGCTGGTTGTCAGATAGAATCGGTCGCGAGCAGACAATGTGCCTGGCCTTTGGTCTGGAAGGTACGGCCATGCTGCTTTGGTTGACCACCCGGCAAGATCCAGTTCTATTTGTGCTTCTTTCTGGCGTTGTCTTTTTCGGCTGGGGCGAAATCTTTTCTTTATTTCCGGCGACTCTTACCGACACTTTCGGGGAACGTCACGCCACCACTAATTACGGCTTTCTTTATATGGCGCAGGGGATTGGTTCAATCATCGGCGCGCCACTGGCCGCCTGGCTGCACGAAATTGCTGGTAACTGGATCATTGTATTTGCCGTGATGATCGTGATGGACTATCTCGCCGCGATCACGGCGATCGCGCTTTTGAAACCGCTGCGCCAGAGTCGAGCAAGCCTGTACCTGACAAAACCGAGCAACCAGGCTGTTCTGCCGATTTAGGTAGGGGAGGTACTTTATCCTGTATTGTCCCCGCTCTGGACTAGGCTCTTCCACAGATTCTCCGGAAGTTGGTATCACCGCTTCACGCGTCACATGGCTGCGCCAGAGGGTTCTCAGATAAAAAAAAAGCCCTATAAGTAACTATGACCGCCCTATACCCTACATTGAACCTTACGATCGCGGCATGCTCGATGTCGGCGACGGGCATCAGGTCCATTGGGAGGTGTGCGGACTCCCGCCGGAAGGCCTGCGCTTGTTCTTCATGGCGGACCGGGTTCAGGTTGTTCTGCGGGCATGCGGCGGTACTTTGATCCCGAAGCCTATAGAGTCGTTCTGTTCGACCAGCGCGGAGCCGGAAGAAGCAAGCCGCACGCAAGTGACCCGAACATCGGCCTCTCCGCTAACACAACAGCCCATCTACTTGTAGATATCGAGTGGCTGTGGCGGCACCTCGGTATTGAGCGTTGGCTGGTGTTTGAAGTGTCCTGGGGGTCGACCCTGGCGCTCGCTTACGCAGAACGGCATCCCGATCGCGTGACGGAAATGGTGCTTGCCAGCGTCGCTACCACCAAGGCATGGGAGATCGACTGGATCACCCGCGGCGTTGGAATATTCTTCCCTGAGGCATGGGCGCGCTTTCGCGGCGGCGTTCCAGAGGCGGAGCGAGATGGCAGCCTCGTTGACGCCTATCATCGCCTTCTGATGAACACTGATCCAGCCGTATACGAGAAGGCCGCGCGAGACTGGTGCGACTGGGAGATGGCGCTCGTAGCGGTTCATCCGAACCACACGCCTCATCCTCGGTACGAGCGCCCCGAGTTCCGGTTGGGGTTTGCACGCCTGGTCACCCACTATTGGCGCCACAACGCCTGGCTCGAAGATGGCGTTCTGCTGCGAGAAGCGCACCGCCTTTCAGACATCCCAGGCGTCTTGATCCACGGCCGCCTGGAACTAGGCACCCCGCTCATCACCCCGTGGCGGCTCACGCAGAATTGGCCTGGCAGCGAACTCGTCATTGTCAGCGGGGCCGGACACGACACGCGCGACCCGGGCATGACCGAGAGCATCGTCGCCGCCACGGATGGCTTCCGGGCAGGCGAATAAACAACGCATTCTTTGAACCCAAATTCCGAAATTCGCTTGTAGGGCGGACAAACGGTACGAAAGCGCCTTACACGGCGCTCAGATTCCGTCAGCCAATGAGTGCCACCTCGTACTTGTCAAGAATTGCAGGCAGATCGACGCCGCCAGGCAGAGCCTCACGCCTGCGAATGCGGAGTCCATTCTTGGCCTCGGCCGTATCGTACAAGGCGTAGGTGAATTTTTTCGGGTTCTTGCGCGAGTGGTAGCAAACCCCGTCGCACGCCTGGGGATGCGCCATCAGCTGCCGTGACCACTCCTGGGTGAGCGCGTAGTCAGTCGAGGCAAACAAGTTCGCGTCGGTCCCAAGCCTATTAAGCCATCGACCCTTCAAGTCGGCGACCCGCACTTCCCGTGAAACGCTAAAAGTCAGGATCTCGAACTTTGCCAATTCAGTAGCACTCACCAGTCGGGTCTTGAGCCATCGATCGCCAAACACTTCGAGCAAGCAGGTCTCAAGGTCCTCTGCCGTATAGAGGACACCAAAACGGCCTTCTGGAAGGTCAAATCGATTGCGTCCAAGCTATCAGCACGCGGCGCAGACAGTCTCGACGTGGTCCGAATCGATCATCCGCTGCCAATGAGGGAAAGCATGGTCGAGCACGTTACTTAGAGGCAATCCTCGACTTTCCCCAGTTACAGAGTGCCTGTAGTACGGGGACTAGTGTCTCCCCGTCGGGAGTTAGTGAGTATTCGACTTTGGGAGGCACCTCGGCAAAAACTTGGCGATGAATCAGTCTATCGCTCTCAAGCTCGCGGAGTTGGTTGGTCAGCATCCTCTGGGTGGCAAGAGGGACGAGACGTCGCAGTTCGCCGAATCGCTGCGCGCCTTTACAGAGGTGATAAAGAATGGCGACTTTATATTTTCCGCCGATGACCTCGAGGGTTGCATCGATGGGAGAAGTGTAGCCTGTACGGGCATATTTCCCGCGTCTCTTCGCGCTGATTTCTTTGTTTTTTTTCATCTCTGATCTCAAACTTTCAACAGCTTAGTACCTTTTTAAATATTAGATGCGAAAAATGTGTCTACTTGCAGATGGTATACTATAGGGCAGATTGAATTAGCAATTAACCGATCATTGTGAGCAATAAAGCCATCATCGCCGGGGGTTCACTAGGGGGACTTATGACGGGAATCGTCATGAAGGCGATTGGCGTGGATGCGCATATCTACGAGCGGTCTCCCAAGGTACTCGATGATCGTGGTGCAGGCATTGTCATGCAGGCCGAGACCGAAACTTTTCTTACGCAGTATGCCGGTTTAAGGCGGGAGCAAGCCGGAGTTTGGTTAAATACCGGCAATATCTCAATCGCCAGGGAACCCCGGATAGCTATCAAGAAATGCCCAAATGCATGACTTCCTGGGGTCTCATCTACCGGGCTCTACGGGGAGCTTTCCCCAACGCGAATTACCTCGAGGGAGCCTCCTTAAATGGTTTCTCTCAGACGGATCATGGAGTTACAGCCACGTTTGAGGGCGCAGGTGACCTGACCGCGGACATCCTGGTGGGAGCGGATGGTTCCCGCTCCTTTGTTCGCCAGAAATTGATGCCTGATGCGAAGCCGCATTACGCGGGTTATGTTGCTTGGCGAGGCGTTGTTCCCGAGAGTTCAGCTAGTGAGCTCCTGATCAAAACCTTTGCTGACCATTTCACGTTCCAGCAAATGGAACGCAGTCATATCCTTTGCTACCTCATTCCCGGGGCAGAGGGAGAGGCCCAGCCGGGAAAGCGCCGTATCAATTGGGTCTGGTATTGGAACGTGCCGGAGG
>JBAUZZ010000692.1:0-7076 GCA_049585495.1 Chthoniobacterales bacterium
CCTTTAAACATTGATCCTTCTGAGAAACGATCGGCTCAGCGGGAGCTTCGCCCTACCGGTGACGCTTTTCTGGTACATCATTGGTAGTGCAAGCCTCCCGGCGAGCCGCATTCCGAGCGGGGGGACCTTCTTCAGCAGAACCAAACATTAACATTTGCGGTGTTACTAATGTTCTGAACCATTGAACCATCTTCTCTCTACTAATCACTCGGCGGCTGACCCAGCCGCCCTACAATCTTTCTGCGGTCACCATGATTCCAACGAACATGCGATTTGTTACTCACGGTCAGGGCGGGGGGGCAGAAGTGCTCGAAATTGCCGAGACCGCAATACCAATCCCTGGCCCACGCGACGTCTTGATCGAAATAGCGTTCGCCGGTGTCAATCGCCCCGATATCCTGCAACGTTCAGGTAAGTATCCACCTCCCCACGGCGCTTCGCCCATTCTCGGCCTGGAGGTAGCTGGATGCGTCGTTGCTCGTGGTGCGGAAGTGAACGAATGGAATGTCGGAGATGCCGTTTGTGCCCTGACACCGGGCGGCGGCTATTCTGAATATTGCCTTACCGACGCCGGCCACTGCTTACCGATTCCTCGGGGACTCGATTTGAGGCAAGGCGCTGCACTGCCAGAAAACCTATTCACGGTCTGGACGAATCTGATCGATCGCGGCCGGCTCAAGGCTGGAGAGACCGTGCTGGTGCACGGCGGTTCAAGCGGGATTGGGTACATGGCGATCCAACTCGCGAAGCAGCACGGGGCCAGGGTCTTCACCACGGTTGGCAATGATCAAAAGGCAGAATTTTGCCAGGCATTGGGCGCAGATCTGGTAATCAACTATCGAGCCCAGGACTTCGTCTCCGAGATCGAGCGCTACACGAAAAAGCATGGAGTCGACGTTATCCTCGACATGGTCGGAGGCGACTATTTACCAAAAAATGTTCGTCTCCTCGCCATCGAGGGTCGGCTCGTTCAAATCGCTTTCTTGCAGGGGAGTAAAATTCCCGAGTTCGACTTTATGCCTGTGATGGTGCGACGACTCACCATCACCGGCTCAACCCTGCGTCCCCGGTCTATTGATCAAAAGGCCGCGATCGCCCGAAGCGTTCGCGAAAATGTTTGGCCGCTTTTGGAATCAGGTAAGGTAAAAGTAATCATCGACCAGGTTTTTCCTCTGGCTCAGGTCGCGGATGCTCATCGGTTCCTCGAACGGAGCCAGCACATTGGCAAGGTTCTGCTTCAAGTGCGTTGACGCGCTGCCTTCAAGGCGTGGCACCTCCGGTCTCCGGATGAGCGCTTGCCCGGAGAGTCGTTACGTAGTGCACCAAATTCCAGATGTGCTCGTCGGATTCTACTCTTCCAAACGCGGGCATCCCGCTCAGCCGAATTCCATTTTTCACAATCCAGAACAACTCACGATCGGAGTAGTGTTGCACGGCAGGCGAGGTGAGGTCCGCGGCGCGCGGATACATCCACCGACCGGCGTCAGTTGGTGTGTGGCCGTCGAGGCCATGACACGCTGCGCATTCCGTGCCGTAGAGCTTGTCTCCTTCTTCGACGCTCGCCTGCAGATCCGTTGGTGCGGTGGGAATACCGTCGCGGCTGCTCCAACGAACCAGGAGGTGTTTTGCTCGCGTCGCGAAAACGGTTTCGAGATGACCGGGTTCCTGAAGCGCGTCGAGCTTTATGTGAGTGAATCCCACGATCGCTACCATCACAGCCAGCGCAAGGACTATAAGTACAACGAGAATCCAGCGGTGCATCCAGTCAGCCCTGCCTGAGAAGCTATCCAGAAATCAAGAGAGGGCCGGCTACGCGCCCGACCCTCTCCGACGGATTTACGTTGCCGCCTTGATAGCCGCGACGTGGATCGTTTTGGTGGCCTTGTTCAGGGTTCCCGTAACCTCTACCTTCTGCCCGGCGAACGTGGCGGGCGTCTTCTGGTCGTCCAGTTGGTAGAACGTCTTGTCTGCATTAAACAGTACGTACTTACCACCCATCTTTATGCAGGCTTCAGTACACGCCTTAGGGTCGTTGGTTCCCTCTTTCTTGAACATCGCCTCGTGCCCCCCACCCTTGGCACACTGACTGTCCATGATCTCGCCGTTGAAGGTCGTGTCCTTCGCCGCCACCAAACCAGGGGCAAGCAACAGACTTGCAGCGATACTCGTTATTAGCTTCTTCATTTTTTTTCTCTTCGAATTGAACTACTTCCGGAACTCTTTCGGTGGTTATCGCTCCTCAGCCCTGCGCCAGGTCTCGGGCAGAGCCTTCTTTCCGTCGGTGTAATGGCGCGCCGCAGGACCCACGCACGTCAGGTCGCGCAGTGTCTGCCAGAGCGCCGCAACACCAGGATCCAATGAATAAAGAACTATTTTCCGGTAAAGAGTTGTTGACTACTGAATACCCGGATCGAAGATAGACGTGGCTGGAACAATAAGTCAATTGTTTTCTATATTATTTCGACTCTTTAACCTATAGCTGACCAGTGAAAATCCCCGGATGGCGCCGACGCATTCTGGCTAGCACACGCGGTAAAATTCTCGCCCTGCTCCGGGCCAAGAACCACACCGTTAATGAACTTGCTGAGGCATTGGAATTAACCGATAACGCGGTTCGCTCTCACCTCACAAGCCTTGAACGCGATGGTTTGATCCAGCAGCTAGGCACCCGTCCTGGCTTTCGCAAGCCGCATATTCTATACAGTCTTACAAGCGAAGCGGAATATCTTTTCCCGACCGCCTATGGTCCGCTACTACGCCATGTTCTTGCGGTCATTGGCAGGCGTTTACCTTCGCAGGAATTGCGGGCGAGTTTGCGCGAGGTTGGTCGGACGGCCGCGAAGGAGCATCTCGATGAGATTAAAGGGAAAACGCGTAATCAGCGGATTGAAATTGCCCTAAATGCGTTGAAGGCTTTGGGAAGTGACGCGACAATCCAAGAAATCGAGGGGAAGCGATTCATTTCTGGCAATGGCTGCCCGTTTTCTGCAGCCACTGCCCACCATCCGGAAGCTTGCTTGATCGTAGAAGCTCTTCTTTCCGAAATTATCGGCATCCCTGTAAAGGAGCGCTGCCAACACGGGGAGGCACCGCGCTGCTGTTTCGAGCTGGCCTAGTTGATTCGGTCATCCAACCGTTTCGCGCTCAACCCAATCGAAAAAGGTTCGTTGCTTCGTTCCTGGATTTTGCTAAAAGATCGGGAAAGGAGATGAGAGATGGTTAAGGTAGCATTGCTCGTTCGGCTCGAAGCGAAACCCGGGAGGGAAGCAGACGTCGAGAACTTCCTGAAGGCGGGGCTCTCGATAGTCCAAGAGGAGCCCGCAACGACCGTCTGGTTCGCGATCCGCCTGGGACCATCGACATTCGGCATCTTCGACGCCTTCCCAGACGAGTCGGGCCGGCAAGCACACCTGGCCGGCCGAGTCGCGGCAGCGCTGATGGCTAAGGCTCCCGAGTTGTTGGCACAACCGCCGGTTATCGAGAACGTCGATGTCCTTGCGTCCAAGTTTCCTTAGTGGATGAAGCTGTCAAAGAACATCCATAAAACTACTTCGAAACCATTCTTACTCACTTTGCCATAGCTGGTCTATCGCCGCTCGGCGGATTGCCTTTTCATCCATTTGTGAGAAAGTCCAGGGAAATCTCTTTAGGTTCACCCCAAATGAAAAGGCTGCTGATTCTTTTGCTGTGTATCTGCGCCTTGGTTTTGGCGGCCCAACTCCCCGCCCGGGCCCAAGGCGTAAGTTTCGGGATCCCGCTCCCGTTCCCGTTTCTGTTCTATAACTTCGGTCCGACCTACTACGCTCAACCGTATTACGGCGCCGCGTACTATCCACGCCGCTATTATGTCCGGCCGGTACGCTATTATCGCCCGGCTTACTATTACGGCTACTATCGCCCACGCTACTATCGTCCGGCCTACTATGGGCCCGGCTGGTACGGATACGGTGGGTGGCCCCGCTATTAGGGTACTACCGGAGCTTCGTCCGCTTACTCCCCAAGCACCTGGAAGCGTCACGCCCAGAGCGTAAGTAGGTAAAGGCTCTTGCTTTTAGACAGGGCGAGCGAAGGCTTAGGTCATGCGCGCTTTCGACGATCTGGTCCGGCAGGGAAAAGTGCTTTATTCCGGAATTTCGGACGCGCCGGCCTGGTGGATTGCGCAGGCCAACACGGTCGCTTCCTTAAGAGGTTGGACAGCCTTTGTGGGTCTGCAAATCGAGTATTCGTTGACTGAACGGACGGTGGAACGCGAACTCATTCCGATGGCAAAAGCCTTTGGTCTATCCGTGACTGCGTGGTCGCCGCTTTCGGGGGGATTGCTCACCGGCAAATACGCAGCCGGCCAAGCTTCGGACGGTCGGTTCGCCAGCAAAGAGATGCAACAATTCCTGCCGGAACAGGAACGCGCTACGCGGATTGTGGCCGCTCTTCCGGTCTTTCAGACCGGAGGCACTTAGAAAACGGTTTCCTGGGGCTTCCGCCCCAGGCTACCATATTTTGCGCCCACGGCGCTTTACGCCCACGGCGCTTTAATTAGTCTTACTTGCTCGTCTTCTGGCCGGCCACGGATTCTTCCGCCCGATCAGCCGGATTCTGCGCCAGCTTCGAAAGAACCTGACCTGTATGTGCGTCGACCTGGATGGCCGCGACCTTCTTGGTTAGCGGCGTGATGATATCAACCGACCAGATGAGCACGCCGTTCTCTCGCTCCAGCTTCGCGCCCTTGACCTTGCCGGCAGGAACCCTCATCAGGGCAGCTCTTTCGGCTTGCGCTCGAGTTATCCGGGCGTGCGTGACCGATGACTTTTGAGAACTATCGGCAGCCAGAATTACCCCCGGGAAGCAGGTCGCACTTAAAGCCATCCCGACGAGAAGCACCATCCCCGTTTTCCATACACTCATAGGCAATTAGACGTAGCCGCTCGCTCTTCTCTTCATCTTCTCCCAGCCAGCAAATCTCACACGTCAGCGCGTCAGACATTGACGGGCCTGGAGGATGCCAATGCGGCTCAGTTGCTGCCCTACCCATCACCGGCCAGGAAACATCACTCGGTAGGAAGCTCCCGCTGAGCCGCCGAACATCCTTAGCCTATACGGAGCTCCGCTCCCTTGGGTTGCGGCTCCGCCGCGCTAGGAGCGATGCAGGCTAGCCGCGGAAGAGCGCGCCTAATCTCGCCCCGATCAACCGCGATGCGGCGGCGATGGTTAATCCAAGGAAAATCATTGCCCAAACGCCGAGCGCTGCGGCCAGGTAGCGTCCCTCACCGAGAATATTCGACAGTTCGTAGATCGCTTTGGCTATCGGATAATCGACCTGCTTCTGGGCGAGCAAGAGCGAATCGGACACCTCCAGCATCGCAAAGGCAAAGGCCAGCAGGGCTCCAGAAAGGAGATTTGCCATGATCAAAGGCAATGTGATCCGCGTCAGGGCACGCAGCGGCGAGGCGCCAACGCTCTGCGCAGCTTCCTCCAAAGTGACACTGGCCTGCTGAAAGCCCGCGGCCGCCGAGCGAACGACGAATGGTATCCGGCGCACCGCGTAAGCCAGCACCAGAAGAATCAACGGATTCCGTGTTGGATCCAGAAAATTCAAAGGGCTGCCGCGCCTGGTAAGGGCCAGATATCCGAACGCCAAAATCAGGCCGGGCACGGCGAGTGGAAGCATGGCCAGCGCGTCCAACAGCGACCGACCGGGGATCCTTGTTCGCGTAATAAGATATGCAATGGATATACCCAGGAGGAGATCGAGGCAGGTCGACAACGAGGCGTAGACGAGGCTGTTCTGAATCGCCGGCACCGTTAGATGATTTCCGAGAGCAAGCGCATAGTGCTGAAGAGTAAACGAGTGAGGCAGGATTGTTCGATACCAGTCTCTGGAAATCGAGACGAGGAAGACGCCGGCATGAGGCAAAACCGCCAGCAAGCACGTGGCCAGAAAAAAAGAGCAGCACAGCCAGCCTCGGATGCCTCGTACCTTGGTGATCTGCCCAGTATGACCGCCGCGCCCCAGCAGGGCCGGCGGCGGCGTCCCGGCGAGAATGCGAACCGCGAAGTATAACACCACTGAAGTCACGAGCGTGACGGCAACGAGCGCGTACGGAAATGGGTTACTCTCGATGTCGCGGATCCCGTCAAAAATCTGGACCGGAGTTACACGGTAATAATCGAACATGAGAGGCACACCCAACTCGGTAAATGCCCAGATGAACACGATGCTTCCCCCGGCGAAGATTCCGGGCATGATTAGAGGCACGGTCACGCGCCAGGCCCGCCGCAGCCCTGAGCATCCCAGATTTTCGGCGGCCTCCAACAAGGCCGGGTCCAAATTGGCCAATGCAGCGGCGAGATTGAGATAGAGAATCGGATAAAGATGTAGCGCATTGAGCAGGATGATTCCCCACTCGCGGCCGATCCCGAGCCAGTCGATCACCTGATTGTGACCAAGCCAGCCGAGCGAACGCAGGAGGGCATTAAAAGCTCCTTCCTGGCCGAATATATGGCGAAACCCGATTGCGCCTACGAACGGGGGAAGCATCATCGGCAGAAGCAACAAACCCGACAGCGTGCCCTTCGCTGGAAATTCGAAGCGTTGGCTTATCCAGGCCAGAGGCGCCGCGATTACGAACGCCAAGCCGGTGCTTCCAGCGGCGAGTTTCAGCGCGTTGGCAAAGCCTTCCCGGTAAACCGGGTTGCGAAACACCTCAATCAGGTAGTCGAACGTTAGAGCACCAGTTTGATCGAAAAAAGCTCCCCGGAGAACGATCACGATTGGCAAGACAAAGAAAACCCCGAAGAATGCCAGGTTTGCGACAAATAGGGCAAGCGATGTTCTGGAAACGGCGCCGCCGCGCAGTCGCGATCCCAAGGACCCGAAGGACATTCTGCGTCCGGCGGAGGTCCGCCCTTTCGATTCGGAGGGCGCGGAACCTTGCATCATTTTCAAGTCCCTAGTTGCCCTCCCGTGCTAAGCGTTCGGCCTCGCGGTATTGATCCCGAAAATGGGTTGTTAATTCGTCCGCCAGACGGACCTCTTGCACGCGGTCGGCCGAGCGCAGCGTATCCCTGATCTGCTGCAG
>JBAUZZ010000693.1:0-16688 GCA_049585495.1 Chthoniobacterales bacterium
GCGGCGGACGGACGAATTTGCCCGGCCACATCCGCCGCGGGAGATAAACCACTGCCGTTCTTCAGCCGAATCTAGCGAGATTTAGAATATCAAAGCTATGGGTTTGCAGTCAGAACGGCCGGGACGACGACCGTCCCGCTCAGTGGCGTATTCTGGGATGAACCACCAACCAGGACCTTGTAAGTTCCAGGCAAGGCATCCCATTTCTCGGTCGCTGTGTTGAAATAGGCGAACGAGCGCTGGTTCAGGCCCAGCGTTACTGTCTTTGACTGGCCTGGCTCCAGGAAGACTTTCTCAAAACCTTTCAATTCCTTAATTGGTCGCGAGATCGGCGGGTTTTCTTGGCCCACATAGAGCTCAGCGATTTCAGCTCCTGCGACTTTCCCGGTATTTGTCACCGTAAAGGATACTTTTGCCGGCTCGGTTCCGGTGAACGTTGCCGGTTCAATCTTTAAATCAGAGTAAGCAAACGTCGTGTAAGACAATCCGAAGCCGAAGGGAAAGAGCGGCTTGACGTGATTCTTTTCGTAGCCCCGATAGCCAATGAAAATCCCCTCACTATACGAAATCGCGTCCGGATGCGAATTGAGCGGGTTTGGAAACGTGGCAAACGCCGGGTTGTCTTCAATCCGCTTTTCGAATGTGACTGGCAACTTCCCGGAGGGATTGACGTCTCCGAATAGGATTTCGGCAAGCGCCTGACCCCCGTTTTGCCCGGGATAGAAGCTCTCGATCAGACCGGATACTCTATTGATCCACAGGTGCGAGTCGAAATTGCCGCCTCCGTGGAACACAACAATCGTCCGGTGATTTACATTTGCGAGATTCGAGATCAACTCATCCTGGAATTCCGGAAGCTGGAACGGCCGATCCTCCCCTTCACCCTCATATTCATTGCTGATCCCGGCACAGATAACCACCGCATCATACTTGGCAAAGTTAGGTGGCGCCTGCAGAGAGGCCCAACTGGCTTGAACACCTGTCAGCCCTCCTTGTTCGAAGGAATCGAAAAATCCTCCTCCTCCAGTTGCGAAGGAAACCCTTCGATAGTCAATTTCGACGCTGTAAACCTGACCGGCCTGTAACGCGATTTTCCCGGAATATGCCGGTGTCGGACCATAGCCAACCGGTGGCAAGGTCGGTGAATTAAAATTATCAAACAACGTTTGACCGTTCACTATCACGCGTAGCCCGCCATCACCGCGTACCTTAAACACGTGATCACCGGAAATGACCGGGCGAACCTGACCAGTCCAACGCGCCGAGAACCCTCCCTGATTTTGCGAGACCGGGATAGGATTTATGTCCCAGTCAAAGTTGAGATGGTTATCAACTCGCGTCACAGCCGCCGTGCCGGAGAGATCGTTGCTCGTGAAATATTCAGCCTGGAGTCCCTGCTGAAGCTCGCCGTTGGCGTTGACGAATTCCCAAGTCGCGTTCGCCGGATCCAGCGTGTTGGTCGAAATTAGATCGACGGTCGTCCCTGGCGAGACTTCATTCTCTATGCCCTCAAGTACGCTGACAAAGCTGATCGGGGTCACGTAAGAGCTTCCGAAACCGCTGGGCGGCGATCCCTGGGCAAACGGGCCTAGGACCGCTATGGTGTGAACCTGTTCGCTGAGTGGAAGCAGGTTTCCCTCATTTTTCAGGAGGATGATCCCTTCTCGCGCTTCGTTGAGTGCAGTCGCCTCACTGACGGGGTCATCCAGCGGTATACTGGGGTCTAACTGCTGGCGATCAAGGTATCCAAAAGACACAACCTCCCGCAATATTCGGCGGACCTTGTCATCGATGGTCGCAACCTGCAGCGGAGCGGGTATAAACGGAGACAAGTTCTTACTATTCATGAAATTGCCGGCCGGCAAGTCCAGGTCGCATCCATTTAAAGCTGCGGTTAACCCGTCATGAATTGCGTTGTAATCCGACATCAACAAACCCTTGAATCCCCATTCCTTCTTTAGAACTTCAAGGAGGAGAAAGGGATTCTCGGAACAAAAGAACCCATTTACCGCATTGTAGGCGCCCATTACCGTTGCGACATGTCCGTCCTTGACCGCGGCTTCAAACACCGGCAGATAAATTTCACGCAGCGTACGGTCATCCAGCAGGATTTGGACATTCGTGCGGTTTGCCTCCTCGTCGTTGCAGACAAAATGTTTTGCACACGCCCATACCCCTTGTGACTGGATGCCTTGAATGACTCCCGGCACCAGTTGACCACCCAGAAACGGATCTTCGCCGTTCATATATTCGAAGTTTCGTCCACCCATCGGAACACGGTAAAAGTCCATTCCGGGACCCAGGATCGAAAAATATCCACGGGCGCGAGTGTCTCGTCCCATGGCAATTCCGACCTGGCGGGCAAGACTTCTGTTCCAAGTGGCGGCCAGGGTCAACCCGGATGCAAAACGAATGCCGGGGGAATTGCGGCGGACCCCTAGCGGACCGTCAGTCTGAAAGATTTGCGGATTGATCGGCACCTGAAGGTTGGGGACCGGGATCGGCTTAATGTCAAAAAAGCCGGTACCGCCAATGTAGCTAAGTTTTTCTTCGAGAGTAAATTGCGAGAGGATATTGTTGACCCTCTGTTCCACGTTATTTGAGCCCTGTTGGCCATACGCGCTGAGCGCGAAGGCACATAACCCGGTCAATGCGACCCGATTTAAGCCTGCTAGCTTCATAGGATGGATGTGACTAACATTTGCGGTGCGACGGAGAGAAAGACTGCGAACTCTCCGAGAGGCGCGCGGAACGAAAAAGCCCGTAAGAAATCCATTTCTGGGCGGTTCATAGTGTGCGAGTCAAGAGGACGGCGGACTGTCGGTGAGATACGCTAGACTCAGGTCCAGTAGGCGACCCAGGGCAGGGCTTCTGGCCTACCTTCAGAATTGGTCCAACGCTTCACAGAACAGTCCGCAGTCCGGGGGAAATAAAATTACCAGTTGCCAAAATTAGGGCGACTTTGCAAGCATTATTCTTTCAATTTGAAGTAATTTTTGCACGGCACTGCTCTGGTAGGGTCGTTTGCCGGCCCAGTCACCTTATTTCACACGAATCATGTTTGGTTGCGGCTCCGCCGCGCTAGGAGCGATGCAGGCTAGTTCCCCAAATCCCAAAGTTCCAGCAAGCTCAGCTGGTCGCCGCTGGCAATGCCTTCGTAGTTAGGTGCAATAAGGTCGTGGGTGGGGAGGGCGGCAGCTCCCAAGGCAGCGGCTTCGTCCTCTAACGAGCCCTGCAGGACCCGCGGAGCGTCCAGCCCTATCGGCTGTTCACGGTCGCTCAAGCTACAGGAACAGCGTTCGCATAGAAACGCTAAAAGGGGTCGAGGAAGGTGACCGCCAACGACAAAAGCTTCCGGATCGAACAAAAGCTGCAAATTACCGATGACCCCGGATAGATACGAAGCAGCGGTTTCTAACCAAGCCATGAGCGGTTTGTTACTTTTCTCGAAAAGCCCTACGAGGTGGGGTAGCTCGGTTTGACGAATGCCTGCTTCGTTGAGGCGCTGACATAAGGAAGTCAGGGAAAGGTAGGCCTCGAGACAGCCCTTTTTCCCGCACCCGCATGGCCTCGCCTTTTTGCCTCTATTAACGGTGAGGTGGCCGACCTCTCCGGAGCTTCCTCTAAATCCCCGATACGGGCGACCATCCACGAAGACTCCCCCGCCCACGCCCACGCCAACATATATATAGAAAAAATTGCCTAGAGCTCGTGCCGTGCCATACCAACTCTCGCCGATCGCGGCAGCAGTCGCGTCATTGTCAACAAGAACTCGCAAGCCAGTTTTCTCCTTGAAATAGTCCCGGATATTCACCTGCTCCCATCCGGGGAAGTTTGGGGCGTAAATCACTTTGCCGTTTCGGAAATCCATCGGGCCAGGCGAGGCAATTCCCAGGCCCCAGATCCGGCGGCGCCCATTCTTTCGCTGCAATTCTTTGATTGAGCTCAGCCCTTGTTTGAGACCTTCCTCCGGCGTGGACAAGTACCCCGCGCGGTAAGTCCGCGCGCGGATGGCACCTTTGAAGTCAACCAGAACGGCCGCGATATGATCGCGCTCGAAGTGTATGCCAATGGAGAACGCCGCATCAGGATTGATCTCGAACAATTTCGCCGGCTGGCCGCGCTCTGCCGTCGTACGTCCAAAATCTTGAATTAGCCTGATCCGCCACAAGCGATCGGTGATGTTAAACACCGTCTGGTTTGATAACGCGGTGAGGCGAGCAATTTCGACGCGTGATACCGGCCCGTGAAGCCGGACTGTATCCAAAACGACGCGCTGATTCAGCAGGTGCGCATGTTCCAGGTTAGTACCGCTCTTCGCCTTCGCTCTTTCCGGATGCCGTTTCATCAAGTCCCGGGCACCAACCCCTGAATTGTGCTGCTAAATAGGCCGGTCCTCAACTATTTATTCGGTTCCGGCGAACGTCGCGCTGTGACCCCATTTGCGTTCCTCTCCTGCGCCGTTAAGGTCGGCTCATGAGGGGTGAGGCTGCGCTCGCGCTCGTTGCTCAGTTAGCCATTGGCTGTTCGGCCATGGCTATGCCACGAGTGCGGTGCTTACTGATTGTGGTGCTCGGTCTCGCGGCCAGCTCGCGGGCGGACAACGCCGATGATCGGGCGAAGCAGATTCTGGCTCGGATGACGCTTCGTGAAAAAATCGATTACCTGGGTGGGATCCACGCCATGTCAATCCGGCCGATTCCGCGACTCGGATTACCGGAGATTCGAATGAGCGACGGTCCGCTTGGCGTACGGCAGGACAGGCCGAGTGCGCGCTATCCCGCAGGCATCCTTTTGGCAGCGAGCTGGAATCAGGCGCTCGCAGAGGAGCTCGGGATTTCGATGGCTCGCGATTGCCGGGCACGCGGGATCCACATTCTCCTTGCGCCCGGAATCAACATCAGTCGAGTTCCGAACGGCGGCAGAAACTTCGAATATATCTCGGGAGAAGACCCTTACCTCGGCTCCCGTTTAGTCGTTCCATTCGTTCGCGGGGTTCAGAGCCAAGGCGTCCTGGCGACGGTGAAACATTTTGCGGCGAACAACCAGGAATTTGGGCGGATGAACATCAGTGCGGAGGTTGATGAACGGACTCTACGAGAGATTTACTTGCCCGCATTTCGGGCGGCGGTAGAGGAGGCTCACGTTGGCGCCGTGATGGACGCCTACAACAAAGTGAACGGGACATATTGTACCGAGAATGATTTCCTGAACAACCGGGTCCTCAAAGGTGAGTGGCGATTCGACGGAATCCTGATGTCGGATTGGGGCGCAACGCACTCAGTGGTTCCGGCAATCCTAGGCGGCCTGGACCTCGAGATGCCGTCCGGAGAATTTTTTAGTTGGAAGAATCTGCTGCCGGCCCTGGCCGACGGAATGATCCAGGAAGACCAGATTAATGACAAGGTGCTGAGAATTCTTCGCACGATTATTCGAATGGGATTCCTTGATCGGCCGCAAACGGACTATTTGATCCCGGAAAATGATCCTCATAGCGCGGAGATCGCGCGTGAGGTGGCCGAAGACGGGATCGTATTACTCAAGAACGAACATCATTTGCTTCCCTTGGACCGAGCGAAATTGAAATCAGTCGCGGTATTTGGCCCCGATGCCCACCCAGGGGTACCAACGGGCTGGGGAAGTTCGTTTGTAGAGCCATTCTATGCCGTGAGTATGGTCGACGGACTCCAGAAAAGGCTGGGAGCCGGCGTGAAAGTAGACTTTTTTACCGCTGGGGTCGGTAGCTTTGGCGCCTCCAGATTCGAGCACCAAGACGAGCATGGTGAGTATCGGGATGGATTGAACGGTGAATATTTCGATAACGCCACATTTTCCGGTCCGCCAATTCAAAACCGCACCGATTCTCACATCGATTTCGATTGGAGTAACAGCGCGCCTTCCGTGAGCTTCTCAAGCGATCGCTTCACCATCCGCTGGACCGGCCTCATTCGCGCTAGTACTACTGGTCTGCACGTTTTTCGAGAACGCTCGGATGACGCCATGCGGGTCTTCCTCGATGGTGAGCTTCTGATTGACGATTGGCGGGATCACGCGCCAAGAACAGCGATAGCGATGAAATACCTCGAAGCCGGGAAGACTTACCAATTGCGCATCGATTACAAGAATAGCGGGGGCGGGGCGGTTGCACAGTTTGCCTGGGCGCCGGTGGCGGTGCCGGACGCGGTGAAGAATTATGATGCAGCGGTAGTGTGCGTCGGATTTAACGAGGGGAGCGAGGGAGAATCTTTTGACCGGACATTTGCGTTACCAGATGGTCAGGTCGAATTGATCCGCAACGTTGCCGAGAAAAACCGCAACACGATCGTTGTGCTGTATTCAGGCGGTAGCGTTGATACGCGCAGTTGGCTTTCTCGAGTGCCGGCGCTGCTCCATGCCTGGTATCCGGGACAGGAAGGAGGGGATGCGCTTGCGGAGATTCTACTGGGAGAGGTTAATCCTTCTGGAAAGCTGCCGGTAACGTTCGAGCGACGACCGGAAGACAATCCCGCATTCGCCAACTATCCGAGCCGGGATGGTGGACAGACAGTTCGATACCAAGAAGGGATTTTCGTCGGTTACCGTGGCTATGATCGGAACTCGACTGAACCACTGTTTCCCTTTGGGTACGGTTTGTCGTATTCGCGGTTCGACTACTCCGATTTGCAGATCAGCTCGAAAGCGCCAGACGATCGCCCCGACTCCGCCAAGCCTACGTCGCGGCAAGCCCTGTATGAAGTCGCTTTCAAGGTAACAAATTCGGGGGATCAGCCGGGAGCCGAAGTGGCGCAGCTTTATATTCATCCAATCGATCCGCAAATCGAACGGCCGCTGAAAGAGCTGAAAGGGTTCGCGAAGGTGCGTTTGGAGCCGGGCGAGACAAAGGCGGTGACCCTCAGCCTTGATCGCGGCGCGTTTGCGTATTTCAATCCCGCGCGCCGGACATGGGAGGCAGATCCCGGGTTTTATGAGCTCGAGGTTGGGGCGTCGTCGCGTGACATCAGACTGATGCAGCGCATTGAATATCGTGAAGGGAGACCGGTGCATGCTGTTGAGTGAAACAGAAACGTTGCGACAGGTGCTGGAGGCGGTAGTGCCGACGGATCCAGAGCGGATTGCTGCTTGGGAAGCTGGCGGTAGAGTGCTGGCCGAAGAAGTCGCAGGCACGATTGCGCTGCCCCGGTTCGACAATTCGACGATGGACGGCTACGCTGTGCGGGCCGCCGAAGCAGGCGCCGGAGCACGGCTTCGACTGATCGGTGAACAGCCAGCCGGCCCGGATCTCGGATTGACACTATCCGATCGCGGGGCAATCCGAATCTATACCGGCGCGCCGATTCCAGGCGGAGCCGACGCCGTTGTGATGCAAGAGGATTGTCAGGCTGCTGGCGACGACATCGTTGTACGGGAGCCCGTGGAACGGGGTGAAAATATCCGCATTCGGGGTGGTGACCTGGCTGAGGGGCAAAGAATCGCGCTGGCTGGAACTCGCCTGACAAGTGCGCTTCTTGCGGTTTTGGCATCCCAAGGCCGGGAGACTGTGTGCGTTTTCCGCCGGCCCAAGGTGGCCGTGCTTGCGACCGGTAGCGAATTGCGGACGCCGAACCAACTGCTTGGCGAAGGGGAAATCTTTGACACAAATCGCATTATGCTCGCCGATCTAGTCGGTCGCGTCGGAGGCATCCCGCTTGTTTTCGACGTGATTTCGGACGAAGAGCAAGCTCATTTGGCGGCGTTCGAACGGGCAGCCGGATCGGATGCGATAGTAGTTGCGGGGGGCGTTTCAGTGGGAGCGAAAGATCTGGTCAAACCAACTCTTCGAAAGCTGGGATGCGAAATGAAACTCTGGCGCGTTGCCGTCAAGCCCGGGAAACCATTTTTGTTTGGGCATCTTGGTAAAGCACTGGTGTTTGGTCTGCCAGGCAATCCAGTTTCGGCTTTCATTACCTTTCTGCTTTTTGTGCGTCCTGCAATTTTACGGATGGGCGGTGTCAGTGATATTTCGCTGCCGGCGGCGCGGGTTCGGACGGGCGTCGAACTAGCCAATGCCGGGGACAGACCCCATTATCTGCGTGGTCAAATAACGGATGGAGCGTTCCGCCCGGTAGGCCGGCAGGAGTCGCACGCTCTTTTCGCCTTGTCCCAAGCGAACGGGCTGGTGCGGGTCGATGCACACCAGACGATAGCAAGTGGAGTGGAAGTAGAGGCGATTCTGCTCTCGTAGAGGAAAGTAAAGTGGCACGGGCGTCTCGCCCGTAGGTGTCCTTTGCTCGGCGGTCAACTCAGATTCTGCTGAAGAACCGCGGCGGCTCATCCGCCGAGGCGGATTCGCCCTACCAGTGAAGCTACCATGGCAAATCGTTGGTAGGGCGAGCTCCTGGCGAGCCGCATTTTTGGTGAGACGCCGAGAGGCCTGTCGGAGGTTCCGGCATCGAGGCGGCTGAGCCAGCCGCCCTACAACATTCATCTCACGAAAAGGCGGTTGATTCGCAGTAGGTGAGAAATCATAGTTGCTTAAGATGGTTGCTCTTAAAGAAGGATACGACCTGGCCGCGGAGGTGCGCCGGCTTAAGCAAGAGCGTAACGCTGTGATTCTGGCGCACAACTACCAGGTTCCCGAAATTCAGGATTTGGCAGATTACGTCGGCGACTCCTTGGGTCTGAGTTACCGGGCCAGGGACACAAAGGCCGAGGTTATTGTTTTCTGCGGTGTCCATTTTATGGCTGAAACCGCGAAAATCGTGAACCCGGGCAAGACGGTTATCCTGCCTGATCTCGAGGCGGGGTGCTCGCTCTCGGAGTCGTGCCCGGCCGACAAACTGGAAGCTTTCCTCCAGCAAAATGCGGCCAAGAATTACTACGTTATTGCTTATATTAACTGTAGCGCCGGCGTTAAAGCCTTGTCGGACGTCATTTGCACGAGTGGAAACGCCGTGAAAATCGTTGAGAGCGCCCCAGCCGGGCGGAATCTCCTATTCGTTCCGGACCAGAATCTCGGAGCGTGGGTCAGGGAGCGGACCGGTCGCAAAATGGATCTGTGGCGGGGGGTTTGTTACGTGCATGTCGAATTTACGCAGAACAGTATCAACGCAATTCGCGGAGTTTATCCCGATGCCCCCGTCGTAGCACACCCGGAATGTACGTATGCAGTTCGAATGTTAGCGGACGAGGTTTGTTCGACCGAGAAAATGGTCAGTTACTGCCGCGATTCGGCGGCCACGACGTTCATCATTGTGACCGAGTCTGGAATGCTCCACCGGCTCAAAAAAGAGATTCCGGAAAAGATCTTTATCCCAGGGCCGACCGACAACTGTGCTTGCGCAGACTGCCGATATATGAAGAAGAACACGCTGGAGAAGCTTCGAGACGCGCTCGCGACTCTCCGGCCTGAAATCGTCTTACCCGAGTCGATCCGCCGCCGGGCGGAGCGCCCAATCCTCCGCATGCTGGAACTGAGCAGGTGAAACGTGCGGTAGCGGCGATTATCGGGGCCGGGCCGGCAGGCTTGCGCGCCGCGGAATTGCTGGTGACGGCTGGATATCAAGCCCGGGTATTTGAGCAAAAGTCGTCTTTGGGCCGGAAGTTTCTCGTTGCCGGGCGAGGGGGACTAAACATCACGCATTCGGAGCCGATCGACTCTTTCGCATCGCGATATGACTCGCCCGAGCGCTGGGAGAAGCTGCTGCAGCGATTTACTCCCGCACAACTTCGTGCCTGGTTTGAACAGCTGGGAGTGCCAACATTCGTCGGAACCAGCGGGCGCATCTTTCCCTGCACCCATCGGGCACCCGCGATTCTGGAAAAGTGGCTGGAACGCCTCGATGGTCTAGGCTGTGAGCTCCTGACCGGGTACCGTTTTCACCACCTCCTCGGCCAGCGGCCGTTCGACATCGTGTTTCAACGCGGGAAGGACTTCTCGTTTGTGACAGTGGACGCGATCGTTTTCGCCCTGGGCGGCGCCTCGTGGCCGCAGACTGGCTCGGATGGCGGTTGGGTGGAGGGGTTCCGCAGCATGGGCATCCAAGTGAATGAATTCGTGGCCTCCAACGTCGGGTGGGAACGCCAGTGGTCGGAAGAGTTTCTCGCGCTCGCGGATGGCAGGCCGCTGAAAAACCTGGCGGTGACCTGTGCCGGGCGAACCGTTCGGGGAGAGTTGATGGTGACGACCTACGGGCTGGAAGGCGGAGCGCTCTATCAGCTTTCCCGCGAGCTGCGCCGAAGCCACGTCATCGAAATCGACTTCAGGCCCGATCTCACAGCAGATGATTTGCGCAAGCGATGGCGCGAAGGTCTCCCGCTTCGGGAAGGAGCGACCAAGGCTCTGCGCCTGAGTGCAGCCGCCTTCGCGCTAATTAACGAAGTCGCCGCGCCGGTCGAGATGTCCGCGTTTTTGCGCGCCCTCAAGAGCTGCCGGATCGAGCTGGATCGACCACGCCCCATTGCCGAAGCAATCTCCTCCTCCGGCGGTGTAGCGTGGGATGAGTTGAACGAAGAATTGATGCTGCGAAAATACCCGGGAATTTTCTGCGCGGGGGAGATGATCGACTGGGATGCTCCTACTGGCGGTTACCTCCTCCAGGGTTGCTTCGTAACCGGCACGATCGCAGGCGAGGGAGCCGCGAAGTGGATTGCGCAGAACTCGGAGGCGTGACAGCTTCGTACGCTAAATAACCTATGGAACTTAAGATTGGTGACCAGGCTCCGAACTTTAAAGCTGTGGCCGTTGGCGGAATTTATGGCGGCGGCCAGGAAGTGAAACTTTCCGATTTCAAGGGGTCGACGCTCGTACTTTATTTTTACCCCAGAGATGAGACGCCCGGCTGTACGAAACAGGCCTGCGATCTCCGCGATGCGTGGGGTGAAATCCAAGCCAAAGCGGAGCTTTTCGGAGTTAGCGTAGATGGGGTGGAGAGCCACCGAAAATTCATTACTAATAACGGCCTTCCGTTTCCGCTCCTCAGCGATGCGGACAAGTCGATGGCAAATGCGTACGGCGTGTGGGTTGAAAAAAGCATGTACGGAAAAAAATACATGGGCACCGAGCGGACGACTTTTCTCATCGGTCCAGACCAAAAAGTTGCGAAGATCCTCAAGAAGGTAAAGCCGGCAGAGCACGTCACGTTGCTGTTGAAGGCGCTTTCCTGATGAATCAGCAAACGCTTCTCAACATCTACGAAAAGCTCGAGGGCCTCATTGGGCGGCTCCCTGGCCCTCTCCAGAAAGCGATTCTCCGGGAATTAAGCCCCATCAAGCAGATCTTTCTGGCTCAGCGACCCTCGAATATCGGGCTTCTTGGCCAGGCGAGTTCGGATGCCTCAGCGGTTTTTTCTGCGCTTCTTGGCGGTGATCTTCGAATGATGGATCCGCAAACGAGTGCCGGATGGTTTACTTATGAGCAACGGGGCAAAGGCGGGTTCCGTGTTCTCGATGCCCGGCGGCTGAATGAAACGAGCCTGTCCTGGAGTGCCCTGACCGGAGCTTTGTCAGAGGATAGCCCGGATCTGTTGCTTTTCCTCGTCAATGGCACAAAGCCGCTCGATCTAGGGTTAGAATGCGAGCAGGCTGCGCGGGTCGTCGATTTTGTGCAACACCGCCACCAGACCCGGGTAGCCCTCATCGGGGTAATCGATTTTCCGGCGTCGGTCGGGTCTGGCGAGGTCGAGTCCAAACGACTCGAACTTCAAGCCTGGCTCAGCGGCCAAGCTACGCTCGCGCCTTACTTCGTCAAGAGTGTGGCGATCTGCTCGTTTGCTCGGTTTCGGGTAGACGGTACGCTCGATCCCGAGCGCGATGAACGGCGGAACATTGACCAGCTCGCGGAAATTATAACTCGCGAGCTGCCTGAGGAGGCTCAGGTTGAAATGGCGCGTCTGGTTAAGGCAAAGAAAACGCAGATGGACATCGCCCAGCGATTGATCCGGTCGGTCACAACCATCTGCGCGGCAGTCGGCGCCCAACCAATTCCCCTGGCGGACTTCCCGATTCTGACCGCGCTGCAGCTCGCGATGGTTTCCGGACTTATGCATCTCAGCGGACGAGAATTAAGCATGAAAGCGGCGACCGAGTTTTTTGGTGCCATCGGTGCAAACATTGGTGTCGGCATGGTTTTACGGGAAGGGGCGCGTGCGGCTGTGAAACTGTTGCCCGGTTGGGGGAATGCAATTTCGGGTGGAGTAGCGGCAGCCGGTACGTACGCGATCGGCAAAGCCGCGTCAGCTTATTTTATCGAGGGGATTTCCATGGCGGAGGCCCGCCGCATCTTTCGACGAAAGCGTCCGTCGAACCTGCCAGGTGGTGAGGGGTAAAGCAATCAGTATTCGGTAATCAGTAATGAGTATTCAGTGCCCTGTTCTTGATTTTCGTGATCGCCAAGCAAGTTCGAGGCAGGCCCCCTGCACCCACTAGCGGTTCTGACTACTGACTACCGGCTACTGACTACTGATCCACCCCGGCTGTGTATAACTTGTGAAGAAATCAGCTTTGCCGGCGCACAAGGTGCTAAAAAACAAGGAGAGCAAAAAATCTGACAGATGACGATTTCTGATATCATGTCAACTCTAAGTGCCTTAGGCGCGGCTCCACGGAAGACGCTTGGCCAGAACCTCTTACATGATCAGAACCTGGCGAAATGGATTGTTGAAAAACTAGATATACATAAGGGGGATCACGTCGTCGAGATAGGTCCCGGACTGGGTGCCCTGACCTCTGAGATCATCGATCGAGGGGTGTCGGCAACTTTGCTGGAAAAGGACAAACTCTTCTCGAGTTTTCTGCGCCAGAAGTTCTGCAACGAGCGCGTGGCACTCCTCGAAGGCGATGCTCTCGACTACGATGTGCGAGAGGCGTTTCCCTGGCAACCGGCCAGGGTGATCGGGAATCTGCCTTATTACGTGTCATCACCACTCCTTTTCCATTTCTCGCGCGAGCCCTGTCCGTTCGAACAAATGGTTTTTACCCTGCAGAAAGAGGTCGCGGATCGGTTGGTGGCGCGCCTGGGATCTGCGTCTTTTGGAGGCCTTAGCGTGCTTCTGCAGGCTCGATGGCATGTCATCAAATTGCGCGTGCTGGCTCCATCCGTCTTCCTGCCGCCGCCGCGGGTCGATTCTGCGGTCGTCATGCTGAAGCGAAAGCAGCCGGAAGAAATACCATTGTGCGACTGGGTTCTGTTCGAGCGTCTGGTGAAGACCGGGTTTTCCGAGCGACGTAAACAGGTTAGGAAGACCTTGGGAAAGATAGTTAGCGCTGAGGCGGTTAGACACGGGTTAGAGGCTGCGGCAATTGACCAAGCCGCGCGAGCCGAAGAGATTTCGCTCGAGCAATGGGTCGCTCTTGCTAACGCCCTGTCACCACCAAAGATCGATGGAACGAGCCCGTGCGAAATGCTTCAGGTTGTCGACGAGAACGACCGGCTGGTGGTCGAGCGGAATCGAGCGGTAATTCATCAAGAAAAACTGCTGCATCGTGCAGTGCATGTGATGGTAGTAAACCGGCAGGGAGAAGTTTTGCTCCAAAAGCGCTCGTTCCGAAAGGATCAATTTCCGAGATGCTGGGACTCGAGCGCTTCGGGCCACGTCGACGCTGGTGAGTCCTACGACGAGTGCGCGACTCGCGAGCTCCGGGAGGAACTGGGTTTGAAAGCCTCCATTCGGCTTCTCGCTAAAATACCGGCTTCGGAACGCACAGGGTTCGAGTTTATCGCGCTCTACATCGGGTCGAGTGACGAGCGCCCGAGTCTGAATCAATTCGAGATCGAAACTGCCGGCTATTTTCGTTTGGAGACGATCGAGCGCTGGGTTGAACGTCGACCGGGCGATTTTGCACCGGGATTTTTAGAATGTTACCGCGCAGCGCGTGGGCAGCTGGCGGCGCCCGGCGATTAGAGGGCAAGAGTTATTAGGATCAGTGATCTGTAATCTGCAATCTGTAATCGGTAATCTGTAATTGTAATCGCCGAAGCTATTGGTGCCCACTTCGCCCAAGCATGGTCGCGAACGAGCCACACTGATTACGGATTACAGATTACCGATCACTGATTCCGCAACTCCCTTACTCCCCGACTCCTATGCTGTTTGCAATGGTTGCAAGCGTCACGGATATTCACTAAGCCATGCGGCGTTTCGGAGTCCCGACGAGCCTGCCGCGACGCAGGCAAATGGCCCTAACCGGAGAGAGATATTATGCCGACAGTTGACCCGAAGCCTGTCATCGACACCTCGAAAATGTCCCCTGCACAACGCGAAGCGCTCGAGCTCACTGAGTCAGCGCGTGAGGCTGCCGAGGCGGAACGCGGTTTTGCGGGAGGCCTTTTCATGGGCCGTTTTCATCTCAAGCGGATCTATCCGTTTCCCGTGCAGAGCGCAGAGGACCGTGATCAGGGGGATGCATTTCTTCAGCGGCTCGAAGCATTCTTAAAGAGCAACGTTGACCCGGATGAAATTGATCGCACCGGCGAAATCCCCCAGGAGGTGATTGACGGGCTCGCGCACCTGGGAGCGTTTGGGATTAAAATTTCGCCGGAGTTCGGTGGGCTTGGGCTTTCCCAAACCAATTACTGCCGCGCGGGCATGATGCTGGGAAGCTATTGCGGCAACCTCACTGCCCTCGTTTCGGCGCACCAGTCCATCGGGGTGCCTCAACCGGTAATTTTGTTCGGAACCGAGGAGCAAAAGCGCCGATTCCTCCCGCGAGTCGCACGCGGCGAGATTTCCGCATTCGCCCTGACGGAAACGAAAGTCGGCTCGGATCCCGCGAAAATGGAAACACACGCCGAACCGACGCCTGACGGCGAGGCTTTCATTCTGAACGGGGAAAAGTTGTGGTGTACCAATGGACTGAAAGCGGGCGTGATTGTCGTGATGGCGAAGACGCCGCCAAAGATGGTGAACGGCAAATCGAAAAATCAGATTACTGCCTTCGTCCTCGATATGAATACGCCCGGTGTCGAAGTCACGCATCGCTGCCGGTTCATGGGCCTGAAAGCGCTTTACAATGGAGTAGTCCGTTTCACCAATGTGCGGGTGCCCCGCGAGAATATTTTGCTCGCGGAAGGCAAGGGACTGCGTGTCGCCCTAACTACTTTGAACACGGGTCGGCTAACTTTGCCGGCAGCGTGCTTAGGCCTGTCAAAACGATGCTTGAATGTTACGCGAAAGTGGGCGGGCGAGCGCGTCCAGTGGGGCGCAGCGATTGGCAAGCACGCTGCGATCGCCGAAAAGCTGGCACGGATGGCAGCGGAGGTTTTTGCGATGGAATCGATGGTGCTTTTCGCCGCCAGCATCGTTGATCGCGAAAAGAGCGCCGACGTTCGACTCGAAGCCGCTCTGTGCAAACTGTGGGCGACCGAGCGCGCCTGGCTGATTGCAAATGATGCGATGCAGATCCGTGGCGGGCGCGGCTATGAAACGGCACAATCGCTTTCCGCGCGCGGCGAGGAGGCGGTGCCCGTCGAGCGCCTCTTGCGGGATTCCCGGATCAACACGATTTTCGAGGGGTCGAGCGAAATCATGCGGCTGTTCATTGCGCGCGAAGCGCTTGATCCGCATTTGAAAATCGGGGCGCCGACGCTGAACTCCCAATTGGCGATTTCGGAGCGGGTTAAATCAGCAGTCAACGCCGCAGGATTTTACGCAAAATGGTACCCGCAGCAATGGTTTCGGCCCATTGGCGCCGCCGCCGGCGACGGCTTCCATCCTGTCCTCGCGAGGCACATGAGGTTTGCGGCGAACGCTTCTCATCGGCTGGCACGCCGGCTATTTCACTCGATGGCGCAATACGGGCCAAAGCTGGAACGCGAGCAGGTTTTGCTGGGGCGCTTCGTCGATATCGGTGCGGAAATTTTCGCGATTGCCACCAGCTGCGCCCGGGCGCAGATGATGATGCAGGCTGATGAAAAGTCAAAACTGGATTCGCTCTCCCTGGCTGATTACTTCTGCCGCTCCGCTCGCCTCCACATTGACCGGTTGTTTCATAGCGTTAAACACAATGTGGATCGGCGCGGCTACAAGCTAGCCCAGCAGGTCCTGACCGGCGAATTTGACTGGTTGGAAACCGGAATCGTTTGAGCCGGTTGGCAATGGCCGATAGCCAATAGCCAATAGCCAATAGCCGATTGGGAGGTTACCCTCGTCGGAACAGTTTACTGGCGGCTCTCCTGTGGTGGCTGGTATCGCTTACCTTTCACTGAGGACTTCTCGATGGTCTTAATCCACGCCGTAATTTGTCGGGCACATGATTCTGCTAGCCGCCGAATCTCGAGCAAACGATCCTTGAACTTCACCAACTTGCGCCGCTGGTGAACAGCGGCGACCATTGAACGGACCTCGCCAGCGGAGCCACGGGCAATGGCCAGAAACGCGATTAATTCCTTGGTCGACACGCGTTCAAACCCCTCAGCGACATTGTTTGAAACTGAAAGAGCCGCACGGTCCAGCTGATCGCGGAATCCCAAGGAGAGCGGAAAATCGGGTTCCTCAAACAGATCGAGGACGGCGTTGTATAATCGTGCCCCTTCCTGCCAAACGGGTAGTTCCTCAAAGCGCGTGTACTTAGGCATAAAACACTTTTGAGCAGTGTTATAGTAATGCTGCGCGCGCTGTCAACCCGTTTCCTGCGCGAGCCTCCTCCCAATTGGCTATTGGCTATTGGCTATTGGCTATTGGCTATTGGCTATTGGCTCTTGGCTATCGGCTATG
>JBAUZZ010000694.1:0-5553 GCA_049585495.1 Chthoniobacterales bacterium
ACCGCCAGGAAAGATCACGCCGATACGCCGACACGCCGATACACCGACACGTTCCCCTTGCGCCTCACTCAGGCTTCCCGAGCCGGAATTCTGTGTTAGGTTCTCAGGACCGCCATTTTTAGCGGCAAACGGGGTTAAACTTGTATGAAAGAACCTATTTTCATCGTGGATGGGGTGAGAACGGCGTTCGCCAAGGCAGGCACGGCCTTGGCTGATACAGAGGCGGTTGAGCTTGGGAAGACGGCCCTGAGCCTCCTCCTGGCCCGCACGGGCATCGACGCTGCAAAGATCGAAGAGGTGATTATCGGGTGCGTCGGGCAGCCCGCGGATGCCGCAAATATCGGAAGGGTCCTGGCACTCCGCGCCGGGGTACCAGAATCGGTCCCGGCGATTACTGTCCATCGAAACTGTGCCTCTGGGTTCGAAGCCGTAACTCAGGCCGCCGAAAAAATGATTGCTGGGCGGGGTGACGTGTTCGTTGTAGGAGGCGTCGAGAGCATGTCCCAAGTCCCGATGATGTACGATTACGAAACCGCGAAAAAATTCGGAGCACTGGCGCGCGCCAAGGGTCTGGGGCAAAAGCTCGGTGTGCTGTCCAGTTTTCGACCATCGGACTTCAAACCGCGCATCGGTTTGCAACTGGGATTATCGGATCCGGTAAGCGGCTGCAACATGGGGCAAACCGCCGAGAATCTCAGCCGCGACTTTAACATCTCGCGGGAGAAACAGGACGAATTTGCCATGAAGTCCCACCATAAGGCCGTAGCTGCGCGAGAGAGACTTCGTGAGGAGATTACGCCCGTTTATCTTACCAAATCCAAGAACGGCAAACCTTATATAGACCAGGACAACGGCCCCCGCGAGAACCAAAGCCTGGAAGCTCTGGCAAAGCTGAAGCCGGTGTTCGAACCGACAACTGGCACAGTGACGGCTGGAAATTCGTCGCAAATAACAGATGGCGGGGTGGCTTTGCTGTTGATGACAGAAAAGGCGTTGAAAGAATCGGGATTAGCACCCCTTGGCCGCCTGCTCGGCTACGCCTACGCCGGCCTCGATCCGTCGCGGATGGGCCTTGGGCCGGTCTACGCGATTCATCGAGCCGAACAGAAGGTTGGTCTGGGCCTCAAAGATGCCGAGATCATCGAGATCAACGAGGCTTTCGCCGCGCAAGTACTGGCCTGCCAACATGCGGCGAAATCCGATGATTATTGCCGGAAGTATCTCGGTCGGGAATCTGCTCTCGGTGAAATCTCAAACGAGATTCTGAACGTCAACGGCGGTGCAATTGCGCTTGGGCACCCAGTGGGTGCAACCGGCTCGCGCCTCGTGCTAACCGCTCTCAAAGAGCTGCATCGTAGAAAGGCTGAGCGGGCGCTGGTATCGCTTTGCGTCGGCGGAGGCCAAGGAGGTGCACTGTGGTTGAGTCGGAACTGACAAAACAACCTGTCCCGGTGAGCCAAAATATCCGGCGAGAAGTCCAGGATTCCGGAGTCGCGATCCTGACTTTTGATCGGCCAAAGTCGTCTGCGAATATTTTCGATCAGCAAACCCTTGATGAGTTGAATGAACACCTGAACTTCCTCGAGTCGCAGCAAGGCCTAAAAGGATTGATTATCCGCAGTGCGAAGCCGAAGATCTTTATTGCTGGCGCTGACCTGAACGGCTTCGCCCAGGATTCGACCCCGGAGCGGCGGGCAGCGGTGGTCGAGCAAGGGCAGAAGACGTTTGACCGCATTGCCAATCTCCGCTATCCGGCTGTCGCAGCTATTCATGGCGTTGCGTTAGGTGGCGGGTTAGAGATTGCCCTGGCCTGTGACTATCGGATTGCTTCGCTCGACTCCGCCACAAAAATCGGCCTGCCGGAGACGACGCTGGGAATTTTGCCGGCTTGGGGGGGATCGACGCGCCTGCCGAAGTTGGTTGGTCTTCCGGCTGCGCTCGAGGTAATCCTTACGGGGCGCCAATACCCCGCCAAAGAGGCGTTAAAGCTCGGGATCGTCGATGCCGTCGCCCATCCGGAACGGATCATCGATTTAGCAACGAAAATGCTGTTAACCGGAGCCGTTAAAAAGCGATCTAATAAATTGCAGCTCTCAAATCGGGCCCCAATGTCCAAAGTCATCGCGGCCCAGGCACAGAAAAAGACGTTAGCCAAGACCCGCGGAAACTATCCGGCTCCGCTCAAGGCGCTCGAAGTCGTGGTAGCCGGCCTTAGCGTCAGCCACGCCCAGTCTCTGGAGAACGAGAAGAAGGCGTTTCTCGAGCTGGCCAGCGGTCCGGTCGCCCAAAATCTCATCCGAATTTTCTTCCTGCAGGAGCGCGCGAAGAAGGTGCCTCTCCCTGTAGATGCTTCACCGAAACCCGTCGCAAAGGCGCTTGTGCTCGGCGCCGGCACGATGGGCGCCGGAATCGCCCAGTGGCTTACTGCTCGCGGAATCCGCGTTATTTTGAAGGATGTTGCCCCGGAACCCCTCGGCAAAGGGGTCCAGTCGGTAGCGAAGCTCTATCGCGACGGCGTGAAACGCCGTTTGTTCACCGAGACAGAGGCTCGACGGGCATTCGATCGCCTGCTCCCGGTGGTCGAAGATGTGCCGCTTCGCGACGTCGACCTGGTCATCGAAGCAGCTATCGAAAAACTGGATCTCAAGAAGCAAATCTTCGCGACCCTCGATTCCAAGGTCCAATGCGAGACACTCGCGACAAACACCTCCGCCCTTTCCATCGATGCAATCGCCGACGGCTTGTCCCGCCCGGAGCGCGTGGTGGGTATCCATTTTTTCAATCCGGTGCACCGGATGCAACTGGTTGAGATCGTAGTTGGCCCACGCACGAGTTCGGTTGCACAAGCTACCGCGATCCAATTTGTGAAAGGGATCGGGAAGCTGCCCGTCATCGTGAAGGATAGTCCCGGATTTCTGGTCAACCGGATTCTTCTGCCGTACATGGTCGAGGCCGTTCGAATCTTCACGGAGGGCTATCGCGTGGAGAAAGTTGATAAGCTTATGTTGGATTTCGGCATGCCGATGGGACCGCTTCGATTAAACGACGAGGTCGGACTCGACGTATCTCAGCATGTCGCAAAAGATCTCGTGCAACGGCTAAAACACCTCGCGCCTTTGCAAGATCCGCTGGAGCGGATGATAGCCAAGGGCTGGCTCGGGCGGAAGTCTGGAAAGGGGTTTTATGAATACAGCAGCGGCGGGAATGAACGTGCCAATTCGCAACTGAGCGAGTTTCAGCCCGCGGAGCCTTCGGTGATCAACGAATCGGAATTGCGGGACAGGCTAGTGCTTGTGATGGTTAACGAGGCAGCGCGTTGTTTGGAGGAAGGAGTCGTGAAATCCCCCGAAGATGTCGACTTTGCAATGATTATGGGGACAGGTTGGGCACCTTTCCGCGGCGGGCCGCTTCAGTACGCGGATTCCATTGGTATCTCAACAATTGTAAGCAGGCTGAATGGCTTACGCGACCGGGCCGGCCAACACTTTGAACCCTGCCCCTTGTTGGTGGATATGGCGAATCGCGGTGTAAGTTTCTTTCCACAGGCTCATAACGCTGCAGCTCCCCTTCCCTCAACTTGAAACGTAGTCGTAAGCCGGCGGCTGATCCAGCCGCCCTACAACTGGCGCCAGAGACGCTCGAACGTGCCCTGCCGAAAGAGCCAGGAGGCTATCCCGCTATCGAGCGAAGGCCCGCTTCGTTCGATGCGAAAGCGATGCAGCGACTCCTGGACGGGGAGTACGCTGAAATTCGGACCCTGGTCAAGCAGTTGATCACGCAACCCGAATTCCGGTATTACGAAGGCACCGATGTCGAAATATATCGCAGGAAGGTGCTCGGCTGGACCAAACGGATTGCGGATACCGGTATTGGGCGGGCATTCATGGCGCGCTCAGTGGGTGGCGAAGAGAACCTGTCAAAGTTCATGGCGGCCTTTGAGACCCTCGCCTTCCACGATCTTAGTCTCATCATCAAGCTCGGCGTTCACTTCGGTTTGTTCGCCGGAAGTATTCAACGGCTCGGGACCGAATATCATCACCGGAAATATCTGCCCGAGGCGGCAGTCGCCCAGATTCTAGGTGGTTTTGCGATGACCGAAATCGGGCATGGATCGAATGTCCAGGCGCTCGAAACGACGGCAGTCTACGACCGCGAGACCGATGAGTTCATTATTAATAGTCCCACTTACAGCTCCGGCAAAGCTTACATTGGCAATGCCAGCGACGATGGACGGTTCATGGTCGTATTTGCGCAGCTCGACCTGGATGGCATCCGCCACGGGGTCCACGCGTTTGTCGTTCCCATCCGAGATGAAAAGGGAGCACCGATGCCCGGCGTAAAGATTGAGGATAACGGACTAAAGATGGGCTTGAATGGCGTTGATAACGGCCGGATCTGGTTTGATGAGGTCCGGGTTTCTCGCGCGGAATTGCTTAATCGTTTTGCCGAGGTCTCACCGGACGGCGAGTACCAGAGCGAGATCCAGAGCCAGGGCGCACGGTTTTTCACCATGATCGGCACGCTGGTGAATGGGCGCATCAGCATAGCGGTGAGCGCCAATACTGCCGCGAAGTCCGCTCTCACGATCGCCTTTCGATACGCGGCCCGGCGCCGTCAGTTCGGTTCTCAAAGAGGAGGCGAGGAGACTCTGCTTCTCGATTACCCCTCGCACCAGTGTCGTTTGATCCCGCTTCTAGCCAATGCTTACGCGCTGGACTTCGCCCTGAAACATTTGATTCAAGTCAGCGAGATGGCCCCAGCCGGGGACTCGCGGCCGATCGATACTCTCGCCGCGGGATTGAAGGCCTACACCACCTGGAACACCACACAGACCATCCAGATTTGCCGCGAAGCATGCGGGGGCGAGGGTTATATCGCGTCCAACCGCCTCGCTTCGCTCAAAGCAGACACCGATATTTTCACGACGTTCGAAGGCGATAACACTGTGCTTATGCAATTGGTCGCCAAAAATCTCCTCGCGGGACTACAGGACAAGCTGAGTAAGATGCGGCGCGCACAACTTACCGGCTTCTTCCTGGATCATAAGCTTGGCCTTCTTGCTAAACGCAACCCGGCTTTCGCGTGGAATGCCAGTGAGGATCACCTCCTCGATGCCAACGCGCAACTCGGCCTGTTTCGCCTTCGGGAGGATTCGTTGCTCGTGCACAGGGCGAACAAATTCCGGAACCTGACCACTCGAAAATTTGATGTTTATTCAGCGTTTACTCAGCTCCAACCAGAATTGCTGGAATTGGCGCAGGCACATGTCGAGCGGGTAGTCCTGGAGCAGTTTATCGCTGCGATCAAATCCTTGCCGGACGAGAGTCTGCGTGGCCCACTGAAGCGTCTCTGTAACCTATTTGCGCTTGCGCATCTTGAGCGAGGGAAAGGTTGGTATCTCGAAAACGGCGTGATTTCGAGCAGCAAATCCAAGGCTATTACTCGGTTGATCCATCGGCTTTGCGCGCAATTGCGCCAAGACGCAATAGAACTCGTGGACGCTTTCGGGATCCCCGACACCTGCCTGGCTGCGCCGATTGCTCTTTGAACGCC
>JBAUZZ010000695.1:0-35608 GCA_049585495.1 Chthoniobacterales bacterium
ACCCAAAATCCCGAGTTCCGGCGGCTGACCCAGCCGCCGGAACTTCGGAACTTGGTAAAAAGCGCCGCTGCTACAGCCATGAGTGAACCGAATCATCCTTTAGGCCACTACAACTACGCCGTCTCCGACCCCATAGATCCCCGCTTTCAGGCGTTTGCCACGGTACAACGCGGTGAGCTCCTCCTTACGATCCGGACGCAGCTGGAGTCCGGGGAGCGCTCTCCGGCCCTGCGGGAGCCTGATCAGTTCAGAAAGATCGTGGCGTATTTTGCCCGGCGGTTTACGAGCATAAGTGTATCCTGGTCGTATGGAGACGACCTTGCAGCCTTCAATCGAGCGATTGCTGCCGGCTCAACCCCGGAAGAAGCAGCCTTGCGGACTTGGACAGGACTGCAGGTTGCCGCAGCCGGATATTCACGCGTGACGGTTCGCTCGCTTGAAAAACAGCCAGGCCGGTATTCCAAGGTAGTCGTCAGTTTTTGGGAACCAAAAGCGCGAGCAACCAAGGTGGGCGCTAAATGAACGCCAAACGCCGAACGCCAAACGCCAACGCTATTCCCCCCATCGAATCCGATCCAACAACTGGGCCAGCCGGATCGCTGCTTTCGCTAACTGGCGCGCTGCGACTTCTTTTTCTATTTCTTCGTAGTTCGGCGGCAACGATATAAATATCTGCAGCGACGGAGGATCCTGGCTCAGCCGGGCTAAGCGGAACCGGATCCCATCGTAGGCCGAGCGGGCCGTCTTTGCGGACTCTACTGCCCACGCCTCTGCCCAATTGTGATAATCGTCGGAGCTGATTGCTGGCGGGGTCGTCAGAAAATTTCGCGCCAGGTAATCCGCAAGAACCTGGTAATCGGTTGAGCCGGTGATTAGTTCAACGAGTTTCACGTCCCAAAGCGCGTGCAGTTCATCTTTCGGGCCATAAAATAGATCATTCCCGCCTCGGTCACTCGGCTGTCCGATCGCCTCCTTGGGATCGGTGATCAACTCGGGCGGCTTCGTGTCTTCGAGTCGATAATAGCCGCTGACGCAATGTAGCGGTTGATGGACATCTGCCACGAAATGCACGAGCAGCCGGAGCGCCTGGGCGTGGGTCCATTCTTCCGGTTCCTTCGATTCCAATACGCGAATGCAACGCGCGATGGCATGCACGACGTCATCGGAAGAAGTGAACTCTTTCGCCTCCGCATAAGCCCTAGTTCCAAGCGGCAAATCGACGAAATGCCAGGAAGCGTTGTGTGGGAATCGTTGGTTAACGGCCGCTGCCTCGGGATCATTTACCAGAGGACCCTTACCTTTTCCAGCTTGACGCACGTTGTCTGCCCAGGTTGAGACCGATGCCAAGTCCATGTCTCCGCCCTGGGCTAGGATCCGTTTGACCTTTACGCGCGTCTCCCCCGAGATCAGCCTCTCCGCCAACGCGGCCACTGCTTCGTGTCCCTCGGTACCCCAGCCGAATGCAACTGGCAAAAGCGCAAACCCAACGAAAAATCCGAGCATCACCCGCCGCATGCCAAATCGTATCTACCGGTTTCGGTCACAATGATGTAGCGGTCGACGCTGACCCTATCGCTCGGTCAAGAAATTCTACTAAGATTTCATTGAACGCATGCGCTCGGTCCACGTTGCCGAGGTGAGCTGCACCCGGGAGAAGCTTCAGTTCCGACCCGGCGATCTGCTGCTGAATTACCTGGGAAACGCTTGGCGGAAATCCCTGGTCGAGCTCACCGGGAATAAGCAGAGTTCTGGTGCGGATTTGATTCAGTCGCTGCGTGACGTTCAATCCTTGGATGGCCCGGCAGCAACCAACAAATCCGCTAACCGAGGTCGACCGGATAAGGTCTGAAACCCAGCCAACGACGGCCGGCGCTGCCGCGATGAAGTTTGGACTCAACCAGCGCTGAATCCTCGCTTCGACCTGGTTCTTCATCCCTTCAATAAGCGCGCTTTGGATCCACTGTTCCAGGTTCGCCTTCCCTTGATCCTCCATTCGGCTCCCGGTACTGCATAGTACGAGTGCAGAGACCTTCTCCGGATACTCGAGGGCGAAAAGCTGTCCGATCATTCCGCCAATCGACAAGCCGACGAAGGCCGCCTGCCGGATGTCGAGGTGGTCCAAAAGTTGAGCGACATCTCCAGCAAGTGCTTCGAGCGTGTAATTGTCGCCCGGCGACACGCTTCGTCCGTGACCACGAATATCATACAGCAGGACGCGAAATCGTGACCGGAGCAGCGGCAACTGATACCCCCAGATCTCCATGCTCGTCGCTAACGGATGAGACAACACGACAACTGGCCGATCCCCGTCGCCCTCCAGCGCGAAACTGCAGTCAAAGCCGTTGATTGCTGCGGACTGTCTATTCATTGTAAGCCCGAAACAAGTGAAACGATAAACGGTCAACGGTGAAACGGCAAAGCGGTAAACGCTGAGGGCCGCGCCCCGTGCTATTTGGTATTGTCCTCTCAACAGCTTCCCCTATGACTCAAAACCACGGTCCAATTGACGTGCACGTCCATTTAAGCGGAAATGGCAAAACGGGAATGGACTGCTGGCACCGGCAACGCTGGATTATGCGGCCCTTCCTGCGGGCCGGAACGCGCGACATCGGCCTGAACTGTGGGTTCGACGATCCGCGGTTCGATCAATTGTATTTGGACCAATTGCTCCATTGGGTCTCGCAATCCTCTCTGGAGGCTGCGGTCCTGCTGGCCTGCGAGTGGGTGCGCGATGACCAAGGAATGATCAGGAAGGACCTTTCGGACATGTTTGTCTCGAACGACGCAGTGTTCGCGGCAGCGAAGCGGTCGGCCAGGCTCTTACCCGGAGTGGCGATCCATCCTGCCAGACCTGGCGCGTTAGATGAACTCGAACGTTGTGTGGCTGCTGGAGCCGTTCTTTTGAAACTCTTGCCGTGCGTCCAAAACGTGGATTGCAACAAATCAAAGTACAAACCATTCTGGACGAGATTGGCCGAACTTGGGTTGCCGTTTCTGGCACACACCGGGGGGGAGTTCTTTGTGCGCAGCTGCCGAAACGACCTGAAGTCCCCGCATTGCCTATGGTTGCCACTTGAGTGCGGGGTGAATCGCCGCGCATTGCGGCACGCGAGCCCTCCCTTGGGACGGCGATCATTTCGAGGAGTTCTTGGAGATGCGGAAACGCTTCCCCAATTTCTATGGCGACCTCGCCGCCCTGTCGCACATCACTCACCTCAAATCGCTGGAGCGTTTGCGAGACGAACCCGAGCGGCTGTTGCATGGAACCGATTACCCAGTCGTCACGGCCATCTTTCCTTCCCGGTGGAAGGGCTGGATCGACCGTGAAACCGTGTTGCGACTTCGAGCGATCCGAAATCCACTCGAGAAAAAAATTCAACTGACAAAGGCGCTCGGATTCCCCGAACGGGTCTTTACCGATCTCTGGCAGCTGCTGCCAAAGCCAGCCATGCAGCGCTGGACCAGGCGAGGGCGTTGAATGAACAAGAGTCTTCGAGGATCCTGGGGACCGGGAGTGAGCGGTAAGTCGGTAATCAGTATTCAGTAATCGGTAGTCAGTAATAGTAGTCGGTGAAATCGACAGGGTTTTGCCATTTGAAGAAGCGGCGAATCTAACATTTGTCATTTGGAATTTGTCATCTGTCATCCGGGTCTAGCCTTTCAGGCCGAGAGCACGGCGATGACGGAGCATCGCCCTCCAGCCGCTCCGTCGGGGCGGCTTACTCATCCGCGATGATCAACTCAACTCGAGCCTCTCGCAAAGCCTGAGCCAAGTCACTGGGCGGCTCGGCATCGATGACAAGGGTGTCGATCCGTTCAAGGGGCGCGATCTGGGCGAAGCTGCTGTGGCCCAATTTCGATGCATCGGCTAACACGATCGTTCTTCGTGCGGCATCAATCATACCCAGGATCATAGAAGCTTCTTCAAGCACGGTTGTGGTTAGGCCTTCTTTTACCGTGATTCCGCCGACGCCAATCACCGCAGAGTCAACCGTGATGCTGCCCGCCGACACAAAGCCAACCGGACCAACAGTAACCTGCGCATCTTCTTTATACTGTCCTCCGAGAACGTAGACGTCGCGAACGCAGTCGGCTGGTAGAGTTGTCGGGACAGTAAGGTTGTTGGTTACAATTGTCAGATTGCGCCGCTGACCCAATTCGGCGGCGAATAGTCTCGTGGTCGAACCTCCATTCAGAAGCAGGGTTTCACCATCGCCGATAAGCCGGCAGGCTGCTCGTCCGATCCGCTCCTTCGCCTGCACCCTTGTGCTCATCCGCTGCATAAAGGTCGAGTCTCGTTGTACCAGGTTGTCGATCGCAACCGCACCTCCATGAGTTCTCTTGAGGAGTCCCTGACTTGCCAACAAATCGAGATCCCGGCGCACGGTGTCTCCGGAGACATCGAAATGGCTCGAAAGCTCATTCACCGTGATCTGACCTCGGGTACGAACCAGCTGAACTAGTTCGAGATGCCGTTTAGCTGGCAAGACATTCTCACGGTTCGAATTTTCGGGAGTCTCCATTGGCGAATCGCTACGTACATTTGCATATTTATCTTTAGATGCCAGCAAAATATCCTTGACTGTGCGTATTTATGCGTATAATCAAGAATAAATATGCATAAAACAGCATACCCCCACAACAGGATTCAACCCCGCGCCACCTCACCTTCGTTATCCGATCAAGACTTGAGTTGTGACGCTAGTAGAGAGGAAATGGCCAGAAGCCAGAATCCCGGAATTCACCGGCGGGATTTCATCAAACGCACGGGGTTGGCCCTCGCCGGAGTCACCGCGGGGTCAACGCTTCTCACCCCGGTCCGACGCGGGTTCGCAGCCGGTGCAAACCCGACCGAGATAACATTCACAAGCGCGAAATTCTTTGGGAAACAAACGATTGCGGAGGTCGTGGAAACGTACAATAGCTCGCAGACCAAGGTTCACGTAACTTACAAAGAGCTGCCGCCTCCCAGTTCTTCCACCGAAGTACATCAGGCGCTCGTGCAACAGCTCGCTCGTCGGAACGGCGATCCGGATGTCTTTACTCAGGACATCATCTGGGTTGCAGAGTTCGCCGGCGCAAAATGGGCCCTGGCTTTGGACGAATACTTCAACGCTGCCGCAATGAAGGAGTACTTCCCGGGAGTGGTTCAGGCCTGTACCTGGCAGGGCAAATTGACCGCTCTACCATGGTTCATTGACTCCGGCATGTTGTATTATCGAAAAGATTTACTCGAAGAGATCGGGGCAAAGCCACCGGAAACATGGGATGAGCTGATTGATAGCGCCAAGAAGCTCACGAGCGCTGGTAAAGCCAAATTCGGGTTCCTCTGGCAGGCAAAGCAGGCCGAAGTTCTGGTCTGTGACCTGGTTTCATTCATCGGTTCCAACGACGGTTCGATTCTGCAGTCTGATGGGAAGACTGTAACCATTGCCGATGATGCCGCGGTCGAAGCGGTGCAGTTGATGCACGACTTTCTGAAGAAGTACCAGATTAGTCCACAAGACGTCTTGAGTTGGGATGAGGAACCGTCGCGCCGTCCATTCACCTCGGGCCAGGCCGCGTTTTTGCGAAACTGGTCTTACGTTTGGAAAGTCTCGCAGAATCCAAGTGAGTCGAGCGTGGTTGATAAGGTGGGCGTCGAACCGTTGCCACATTTTCCCGGCAAGAAGAGCGCAGCATGTCTTGGCGGCTATCAGTACGGTGTAAATGCTTCCAGTAAAAACCGGGAAGCAGCGATCGACTTTGTGCGATGGATGTCGTCGCCTGAGACTCAGCTTCGTTTTGCCACCCAGCTCGGCCTTCTTCCGACCCGTGCGGCGGTCCTCGATGAGCCTCAGATCGCGAAGGAGGAACCGTTCATGCAGCAATTGAAGGGAGTCTTTATTGGCGCAATCCCTCGTCCGGTCACTCCGAAGTACCCCCAAGTGACGCTGGTATTGCAATCCGAAATCTCCAAAGCATTGACGACGGGAGAGGTCAAGGGGGCCCTGCGGACTGCCAAGGAAAAAATTCAAGCCATCGTGAAAGCTTGAGTCGGCGTTATCATGGATCTCGCGAAAACAATCGCTAGGGAAGCGAATCTGCGGCCACCGCAAATTCGCTTCAGGCTTTGGCGGCCGGGGCCGGCCTTGCTCTTAGTTCCAGCGCTGGCTGCCATTGCAGCAGTGTCGATCTATCCTGTGGTTCTTGGCCTGTGGCTCTCGCTTCGGAACACCACGCTGGCATCGCCCGAGGATACCTTTATCGGATTGGCCAATTACCAGCAGCTCCTTTCGGATAGTGGTTTTTGGAACGCCTGGGTCCATACGATGGAATTTACAACCGCATCAACCCTGCTCGAGACATTGATCGGGTTAGTTATAGCCCTTGTTCTCTCGGAACGGTTCCTGGGCCGCGGCCTGGTCCGGGCGGCGATGCTAGTGCCATGGGCTATTCCTACCGTTGTAACCTCAAAGATGTTCGGTTGGTTATTCGACGGGCAGAACGGGGTCGTTAACTATCTTTTACGGAGCGTCGGCCTGATCCAGCACAATGTGAGTTGGTATGGTTCCCCGGACACCGCATTGGGAACGATTGTCGCTGCCGATGTGTGGAAAACTACGCCTTTCATGGCGCTGCTTCTTTTGGCGGGGTTGCAGACGATTCCTCATTCGCTTTCCGAAGCAGCCTTGATTGACGGCGCCAGTTCCTGGCAGCGTTTCTGGTGCGTGAGACTGCCGTTGCTTGCGCCGACCCTGCTCATTGCGGCAATGTTTCGCGCCCTGGATGCTTTCCGGATCTTTGATCTGGTCTACGTCTTAACTGGTGGCGGCCCCGCTGACTCCACTGAGGTTCTTTCCACCTTGACTTACAAGAACCTGTTCTCAGCGCTTCAGTTCGGTTACGGATCCGCGCTCTCAACTGCCATGTTCGTTACCCAGATCTTGATCGCTGCAGGATTTGGCATTTTTCTTTTGCAGAAATTCAAGGAGGTAGGCCAATGAATACGAGCCCGGCCTCTGAGCAGAGGCTAGCGCGAGGCTTCGCGTTGCTTCCGTGGAACCGGGTGGTGATCTACGTCTGCGCCTTGTTCATTGTGGGCTGGTCGGTGGGACCGTTCCTCTGGCAGATGTCTACCGCGTTCCAGCTCGATAGACAGTTAATGAGTGGCACCCCGACGCTTGTGCCGAATCCTTTAACGTTCGATCACTTTGTTAACATCTTCGTTGCGAAAAGCTTTCATCGTTATCTTTTGAATTCCGTCATTGTTGCGGGCTCGACGACGCTCCTCTGCCTGCTATTCGGAGCTGTTGCCGCATTCGCTCTGGCACGCCTGGATATCCGTGGCCGGTTCGGCATCCTGGGATTCGTTCTGGCGGTATCCATGTTCCCACAAATTGCGATCGTCGCTCCACTTTACGTGTTGGCTTCCCAGTTCGGCTGGCTGGACACCTACAGAGTTCTGGTTGTTGTCTACCTGGCGCTCGGGTTGCCGCTGGTGATCTGGGTGTTGTTCGGCTACTTCCGCACAATTCCGCAAACAATCGACGAAGCTGCGCGAATTGACGGGGCAAGACCTCTCACCATCTTCTTCCGGATTACGCTCCCGATGTCGCTGCCGGGCGTTGTCACCACCGGGCTGCTTTGCTTCATCGCCGCCTGGAATGAATTCATGTTCGCGTTGGCGTTCACGTCGGATATTAAGCACCAGACTGTCCCGGTCGGCATAGCAAACTTCACGGACCTTCACTATGTCCCCTGGGGCGACATCGCTGCCGCCTCCGTTGTGGTTACGCTCCCGCTAGTGGTGCTGGTGCTCATCTTCGAACGTCACATCATTGCCGGTCTTACGGGAGGAGCGGTAAAGGAATGACAAGCAGCGGCTGGCGCGACATTTATTGCGCTCTCAGCGAAAGACTGCCCTCCTATGTGGATAACGCCCGGCTCACGATTTGTGGTTTGGCGACATGCGTAGACGCTTACGTGCGTCTACACGAGGCCCAAGCACTACTCAACGCTGAACCCGGAACACCACAAGCCGCGCTAGCGAAGGAACTGTTTCGGAGAGCGGCCGCTGGCATCGGAGGAGAGTTTCGAATGGAATGGCCAGCGGGCGGAACCTGGGTCGAAAACAACCTCGAGATCTCGAGTTGGGGGCTGGGGGGAACAGGGGCTCAGGCCGCGCAAACCCTCGCAACCCTGGGCGCACCTGCCTTGATGAGCTTGCAAAACCGAGGCGAACGGCAACTGTCCGTGATTCATCCGGATGTCCGGGTGGCAGGCCATGCCGGACTGGTCAGGTGCCGAGATCTTCCGGTAGTCAAAGCCGCCAACCCCGCCAAGCCCGCTCACTATATATTCGAATTCACCCAAGGAATTAAAGTGGGTCCCGTAATTCCCGAGCGTTCGACGCGAACGATTGTCCGGTTCGCCGATGATCCACTCGATAAGGATCCGGACTTCGTCCGCGAGAGTATCGCTGCTGCTGCGACCGCCGGAGCCGGAATTCTATGTGGCTTCAATGAAGTCAGCAATCAGGAATTGGAGGCGTCGCTGGCCGAGACCCTGGTGCTGATTAAGGCGTGGAAAGCTCGAGGCCTCAGAACCATTCACCTGGAGCTCGGCGATTATGCGAGCGTCCAGGCGAGGGACGCCGTCCTGAAGAGTCTGGGTCCGCAAATCACCTCTCTTGGAATGAGCTACTCAGAACTTTCCGGGCTGCGTGGCGGATCCGAAGACCTGACTAACAAAGCTTACGAGCTCAGTAAAGCGTTCGAGCTTTCTCGACTGTGCGTCCACGCTGACACCTGGGCCCTGGCTATAACTCGAGGCGACGCCGAGCGCGAGTTAGAAGCCCTGATGTGCGGTTGCCTGTTGGCTTCCGCCCGGGCAGAGAAGGGGCAGCCGTGCCTTCCGCCTCAAGTATCCCGAGCTGCCGTATTCCATGATCCGCCCTGGGAAATTTTCCGTAAACGTGGCGGGCAGTGTGGCGTGTGCTGCGCTGCTCCCTATCTGGAACACCCGGGCGCTACGATCGGTCTTGGTGATACTTTCCTGGCCGGAAACCTCCTGATTCTTGGTCAGCCCGGGAATGCGGCTCTCCCTACCAGTGACGCTTCCATAGCACGTCATCGGTAGGGCGAGCCTCCTGGCGAGCCACGCGTCTCAACAACCATCTCGATTAGCAATGGAATCAAAAAATATGAATAGAAAACAAACCAGTGTTGACCCCGGAAAGATGCGGAGCTTACAGCGAGTGACCAGCTCAGACGGCTTCTTTCTGATCTGTGCTTTGGACCACTTATCGGATTTTCAAGAGCTCTTGGATCCGGACCCGGGAGCTGTCACCTACCAGCAAACCGGAGAAGCAAAGGTCGAATTGATTCGCGCGTTAGCATCGGAGTGCAGCGCATTCCTGTTGGATGCTCGTTTCGGTCTTGCCCAGGCGATAGCATCGCGGGCACTGCCCGGCTCTGTAGGCCTCATGGCAAGTATTGAAGATGAAGACTACAAACCTGCGACTGCGACCCGGAAGACTCGATTCCGTGAACATTGGAGCACGAACCAGATGAAGTTGCTCGGGGTCGATGTCTGCAAGCTACTCTGGTTCTATCGGCCGGACAGCAAAGTCGCCGAGCACCAGCGCCAGGTAGTGCGCTCGCTAACTGCCGAATGTGCGAATCTATCACTGCCCCTGGTTGTGGAACCGATTTGGTGCCCGCTGGAAGGTGAAGATCCAAAGGGCGCAGCGTGGAAACAAAGACGAGTGGAAGGAATCATCGAGAGCGCCCGCGAGGCGGATGCCCTTGGAGTCGATATGCTCAAGGTGGAGTTCCCAGGCTATGTCGAAACTGAAGATGGAAGGTCGCGGGCCCTTGAATCCTGTAAGCGGCTGGATGCCAGCGTGAGTGTGCCGTGGGTGATTCTATCGGCTGGAGTGGGCTACGAAAGCTTCAAAACTCAGGTCGAAATCGCCTGCCAGGCCGGCGCATCCGGGTTTCTCGCAGGACGTTCCATCTGGCGAGATTTGGCATCGACGCGCGACCCGAAAGCGCGCAAAGCCGCCGCCTCGGAAGCCGTTCGACGGTTGGCTGAGCTTGGTAGCGTGACCAGGAAGCACGGGAAACCTTTTGCCCCAAGCTTAAATGGCGAAGCTTTGGCCTCGGCCTTTCCCGATGGCTGGTATGAGCACTGGCATCGGCAATCGGTAGTCAGTAGTCAGTAGTCAGTAGTCGGTAGTCGGAGTCAGTAGTGAACGAATCGGTAGGGCGACCTGTCATTCCTGAGTGCGGCAAACGCTTCCTGCTATTTGCTATCTGCGATTCACTATGCAGGGCGGACTGCCTGCGGCTATGCAGGCCCCGTCCTGCTACGTGTCTTGCACATGCTGGCGCCGGTATTCTGTCGGCGCCAAAGCAGTTGGGAAGACGCCATTCGGCCCCGGCGAATCCTCGCTGCTATTTGTCCTCGGCTGGCGGCTGGCGCTCAAGACCTTCCAAATCCCGACAAACCCGTTCGATAATCTCGGCCAGGCGCTTCTCTCGATCTGGGCGGCCGTGGGCCCACTTTGCGGCCCGGAAGGTTGCCTTCACCATCGCGGCTAGCGGTCGGAACACCGCAAACGCCTCTGGTCCCATCCATTGGCTCCAATCTCCCCAGCGTTCCGCGCGATCCCAGATCCGCCTGACCGTCTCGGGATCCCGCTCGAGTTCGGTGTTTCCAGCGGCGGTCAGTCGATACACCCGTCTGCCTTCCTGACGCTCGGATTCGATGAGCCCTTCATCTTCGAGTTGTTGCAGCGTGGGATAAACCGTGCCTGCACTGGCCCGGTAAAGTCCGCCGGAGCGCTCCGTCAGTTCTTTGATCAATTGGTACCCATGCTTGGGGCCGTCCTGGAGAAGCGAAAGAATGGCGAGTCGCACTTCTCCGAACTCAAAGAACCGGCCCCGTGGTCCGCCGGCAAAGCCTGCCCATGGACCCCAGTCTTCCCATGGTCCCCAAGCCCGCGATCCGCGCCGTCCCCAACGTCCCCCCATATAGTCGCGACACCAAGGCCGTTCTTGCGGGTCATCGGAATAGCGCTGTTCATACGGTCCGCCTGCGTAAGCCATCCACGGTCCCCAATTGCGGTAAGCCCACCGCCTCCAGAATCTTTTCATCATTTTTCGGCACATATCGTTTCAATATATCGTCCGATATATTTGCCGCTGTACTTGCTCTTGTCAACTCCCGGCTCTCTGCCACCGCGGGTTGCCTACCCCATTGCTCGGCTGACCAGGTGCCGGGCGTTGGTCCGGATTGCCAAGAAGGCGAAAAACTATTTGAGTCACCCCAAGCTCCCGGGCCAGAGTTGCTCATGCCCTATCTGTCGATCCAAACGAACAGCACTCTCTCCGACGGGAAACGAAATGAGCTCCTGGCTGCCGCGTCTGAAATTGTAGGGTCGCAGCTCAACAAACCAGAGAGCTACGTCATGGCCGGCTTCGTGCCGGTTCAAAAGATGATCCTTGCAAAGGATGACGCCCCTGCAGCTTTTCTTGAGCTGCGCAGCATCGGGGTTCCTGACGCGACGCGCCAGTCGCTCTGTGCGGCGTTGACAGAACTGATTTCGAAGCACTGTGTGATCCCCCCGAGTCGGGTGTTTATCGTGCTCGTCGACGTTCAGGCCCGATTCTGGGGCCATAATGGTGCAACGATCGGATAGGGGAAGTGCTGACGCTGCCCAAGCCTGCATGCCTCACAAATCCTCAGAGACGTGTACTGCTATCTCCGAAATTCGTTGTTTTTCGGGAGGATTTCGTAGGGAAAAAATCACCGGTTAGCGCGTCAGACGTTGACGGGCCTGGAGAATGCCAATGCGGCTCGCCGGGAGGCTCGCCCTACCCACTACCGGGCAGGAAACGTCGCTCGGTAGGGCGAAGCTCCCGCTGAGCCGCCGGACATCCTTAGCCTGTACGGAGCTCCGCTCTTTTGGGTGCGGCTGCGCCGCGCTAGGAGCGATGCAGGCTAGCTTCTGCCAAGCACTGGGTCACACTTTGGAATTATACGGCAAGCATCATGCACTCTGTGCTAGTCGTGCTATCAATTGCCAAAGGGCTCTAGGCTAAAGTTAACATTGAGGTTGTCGATGAATAGAATATCCGCGCACTATGAGTAATTCGATCAGTAAGGCTCCTTATTCCGGTCTAGGGCACTGTTCAGTTTGCGGGCAATGGAGGCGGCTCGAGATGTGGGATGATGGACTCAACGGTCGCTTCTGCCTGGACTGTTTCGACCAGGTGGTTGACGCGGAAGAATTGTTGGTCAGCCAGGGCCTGAGCCGTGCCCGGACAGAACTGAGACCCGGGGCGAACAATTCCTGAATTCACGTCGCTCGAAAGCCGCCGTCGACCGGCAGAGCGAGGCCGTTCAGCATCGCCGCTGCGTCACTGAGTAAGAAACAAACCACCGATGCGATATCCTCGCACTCGGCGAATCTTCGCAGCGGAATCCGTTGCAGCATTGGCCCTCCCTTCGCCGGATCGCTCCAGGCACGCTTGCCCATTTCCGTCATTACAACGGTCGGATTAACGGAATTAACTCGGATCCCGTATTCGCCAAGCTCGACGGCCATGACTTTGGTCAACTGATCGAGACCGGCTTTCGAGGTACAATAAGCCGCGTGATCCCGCAGAGCCTGGAACGCCGCCATGCTTGAAACGTTGACGATCGACCCGGCGATTCCCCGCTTAATCATCTGCGTCGCGATCACCTGCGAAACAACCAGGATGGCGCGGAGATTTACTGCCATCGTGGTATCCCAACCTTCAATCGTCGTCTTAAGAAAAGGCTGAAGAACGGCAACGCCCGCGTTGTTCACCAGCAGATCAATTTCGCCGGCGTCCTCGGCCGCCTGCCTGGCTGCGGATGGATCCGCTAATTCAGCAACGATTGTTTCGCAGCCGATCTCGTCCTTGAGATCTTTAAGATCCCTTTCTGTTCGGCTCAGTGCCACGACCCGGGCATTAAAGCGGGTCAACATCACGGCAATCTCGCGGCCGATGCCCTTACCGGCACCCGTGACAAGCGCCCGGCGATTCTTAAAGTCAAGCTGTTGGTTCGTTGGGTCGAGTTTCATGGGTCGAAAAGCAGGATTATTCCCAACCCGTGCCTTCTGCGCGAGTCTTAAAATCTCGTTGTGCTGAAGAACTGCGGCGAGCAAGTGTCTCCATGCTCCGTAGGAGCAAAATCTCTCTAGTTCCCGGTCTAAAATTGCCGTAAGCTCCGTAGGAGCGACATCTCACCGCTTGCCGCTCGCCTGAATTGCCGCTCCTACAGAGCTTATCGCATTATCTACGGCGGTAACTATAAAGATCGCGCTCCTACGGAGCCCAACACGGTTGACGCTGTCGTCGCTGAATTTCGGTTCTTGTTGCTGCTCGAAGCCTCCGGTATAGGGTAGCCAGCCATGCCCCAGATTTCAGTGATCTCCCCGTCGCTCGGAGTTTGTTACTATCCCGAACAATGGCCCGAAGAAAAGTGGCCGCTGGACTTCGCTGCGATGCAGGATTTGGGCATCCGCTTCGTCCGCGTTGGGGAGTTTGCCTGGAGTCGCCTCGAACCTACACCGGGCCACTATGAATTTGCCTGGCTGCATCGGGTCCTTGATCTGGCCGCGGAGCGAGGTCTGTCCATTGTGCTTGGCACCCCGACCGCTACGCCCCCGAAGTGGCTGGTGGACCGGATGCCCGACATGTTGGCTGTTGATGCGGAAGGGAGACCGAAACGATTCGGTTCCAGGCGTCACTACTGTTTTTCGCATGCTGGTTACCGGGCAGAAGCTGCTCGGATTATAACCGCAATCGCACAGGAGTTTGGCCAGCATCCGGCCGTGACTGCATGGCAGACGGACAACGAGTACGGGTGCCATGACACGGTGTTGAGCTATTCAGAGGCAGCGCGTGCCGCCTTCCGAAAATGGCTTCGGGATAAGTACGGCGCGATCGATCGCCTGAACAAGCGATGGGGCAATGTCTTTTGGAGCATGGAATACCGGAGCTTCGAGGAGATCGATTTACCGAATCTCACCGTTACCGAAGCGAATCCTGCGCATCAATTGGATTTTCGGAGATTCAGCTCCGAGCAGGTGCAGAGTTTCAATCGGCTTCAAGTTGATATTATTCGCCGCCTATCTCCGGGGCGGACGGTTCTTCACAACTTCATGGGGGCATTCCTGGGCTTCGATCATTTTGTGCTGGCTAGCGACCTCGACGCGGCGAGCTGGGATTCGTATCCACTCGGCTTTCTTACCCTTCTGAACGCGCCGCAGGAGCACAAACTAAAATATCTCCGGGCAGGCGATCCGGATTTCGTTGCATTCCATCACGATTTGTACCGCGGCTGCGGCCGCGGTCGCTGGTGGGTAATGGAGCAGCAACCAGGGCCGGTGAATTGGGCAGCTTACAATCCGGCACCCAATCCGGGAATGGTGCGTTTCTGGACGCATGAAGCTATTGCCCACGGGGCCGAAGTCGTGAGCTATTTCCGCTGGCGTCAGGCACCATTTGCTCAAGAACAAATGCACGCTGGGTTGAACCTGCCTGACGGCAACCCTGATGTAGGCTCAGAAGAAGTCAGGCAGGTCCTGGCTGAGATCGCTGGCCTTCCACTTGGCGAACCCCGGCAGGGCGAGGTTGCGCTCATTTATGACTACGAAGCTGCCTGGACCCTGGAAATACAACCTCAGGGAGACGGGTTCAGATACTTCGATATTGTGTTGTTGCTTTACCGGTCTTTGCGTCGACTCGGATTCAACATCGATGTCCTGCCTCAAACCGCGAAGCTCGACGGTTATAAATTCGTCGTAATCCCGACGCTGCCAATCCTCCAGCCTGGCCTCATCGAAGCATTAAAGGCTTTTCCGGGCCCGATTCTCATCGGTCCGCGGACAGGCTCCAAGACACCTGACTTTCAGATTCCGGCAAATCTCCCCCCCGGATTGCTGCAGGAGCTCCTGCCGATCCGTGTCGTCCGTGTTGAATCCCTACCGCCATTCGCGTCCGCCACTTTGTCGTGGAGGGACCGCAACTTCCACTGCCAGCTATGGCTGGAACATGTTCGAGGTGAAGCTCAGCCATGGATCAGGCTGCTCGATGGGACGGGTATCGTCTTCAAGCATGACGCCATTACATACCTGACTTCAGTTCCCTCACAACCGCTTTCGGATGCCATTGTTGAGGAGATCGTTTCCACGGTCGGGCTGCGAACCTACCCGTTGCCGGAAGGTGTCCGAGCGCGCAAGTGGGGAAGTTTGCGATATTTCTTCAACTATAACCCCGAACCAGTCTCATTGCCTGTCGCGGCGAACACCAAGTTCATCGTGGGCGCGCGCGATCTGCCTGTCGCCGGCGTAGCAATCACTGAGGATATGGGTGGGTGAGGCCCTTGATTGAGGTTGGCGAACAAGCAGGTTAAAGAGCAAGTTTGCGCGAACGAGTTTGCCATCGCAGTGACGCGAATGAGCCGATGATGGTAGGGCGAAGCGTGCTGAGCCTAAACCGGAAACGCTGCCAACCCTGGGAGGACTTCGGCAAGCTCAGTCGAGTCGCTCATTTTTCTCCGCCATTGGCGGAAACGAATTCGCCCTACCCAATCTCGCTTCGGCTAGCCCGCATCGCCCACAAATCTCACAGAAGCGCGCAAAGAAGATTTTTACAGAAGCTCTCAGAGATCTCGAAGAGCATCGATCGGGGGCGTCGCGACCGTTGAGGAATTCATTCACGTAAAGGCGCTTGCCGCGTACCCGCCAATCTTTCTGCAGAAAGCTCCTGTTTTCGCGAAACCCAGGAGATCTGTTGCACTTCATGATCGGCGCACCACGCAAGACTAGTCTTCGACCAGAGCCAAACCCAATCTTTGAGACCTTTGAGAGCTTCTGTGAGAATCTTCTTCGCGTGCTTCTGAGAGATTTGTGAACGATGCAAGCTAGCCTAGCCTTTGATGAACCGATATCCCGTGCGTGAAACCGCAACCTATCGAACAAATTTGGTTGTTCGATTCAGGCGAAAAGAGTATCCGTCATCAGCCCCCAAAACAGCTAAACCCTGTTGAAAAGGCTCAAGGCCATGATCGGGCCGTGCTCTGCCTGGCCTGATATCCTGACAAATTATCCTATGATCACCCCCGACAGCATTCTTCCGCTCACCGTTCACCAACGCAAACTAGGTTCCGTTCGATTCGAACGTCTGAAAGTGTCTCTGGGCTTTGTGGCGTCCCTCGCATTGCTGGCTGCGCAGCTTCTCACCGCCTCCGGCCAGTCGGCATCCGAATTCAAGCAACCGGACTACAGTAAGTTTAAAGTGGAGGAAGGTCAGATCACCCTGGAGTTCTGGTCCTGGGTAGGCGGATTAGATCAGGTAGTAAAAGAATTCGAAAAGGCCTATCCGAATATTAAAGTGCACGTAAACAACATTGGTGGCGGACCGGCGGAATACACGAAGCTCCAGACCGCCCTCAAGGCCGGATCCGGAGCCCCGGACGTTGCGCAAATCGAATACGATTTTCTTCCGTCATTCATCGCAACGGACGGGCTGGCCGACATGGCGCAGTATGGGGCCAATGAGGCCAAGCCTTATTTTGTCCCATGGACCTGGGGACAGGTGTCACCCGATGGAAAGGCTGTGTTCGGTATTCCGCAAGACAGCGGACCCATGGCCATGATCTACAACAAGAAGATTTTCGACCAGTATGGGCTCACTGTTCCAACGACCTGGGATGAGTACGCTCAGCAAGCGGAGAAACTGGCCAAGGCCAGCAATGGCAAAGTGAAAATCACGAACTTCTATACGACGTCCGCTCCTTGGACGATCGGCCTGGCCTGGGCCAGCGGCGGGGTATTCTTCAGGACTGAAGGTGAAACTTGGATTCAGACTCTGAATAATCCCGCCGCGGAAAAAGTCCTGACCTACTGGGCGGATTTGGTCAAGAAGGGGTACGTTTCGACGATACCCCCGTTCACCGCGGAGTATTACACGGCCGCCGGAGACGGTCAGTTTGCCTCATCGATCGAGGCTGCTTGGGGTCCTGGTGTCCTGGCTGCCTCGGTCAAGGACAAGACAGCCGGTGACTGGCGCGCAGCCCCTCTGCCCCAATGGAGTAAGGATGAGCCGTTTCGCAGCGGAAACTGGGGTGGCAGTTCCAACGCCGTTACGAAACAGTCGAAGTATCCGAAGGCGGCTACGCTCTTTGCGATCTGGCTGAATACCGCCAAAGGGCCGGTCCTATCAAACTGGATCAACTACGGAATCTTTCCGGCCTCGCTTTCTGGCCTCGCGTCGCCTGAACTCCATCAGCCCGACAAAAATCCATCCAAGTTTTTTGGGGGTCAAAACCTCGTCCAACTGTATTCCGATGCATCCAAAGCCGTCGGTGTCGATTTTGCCTGGTCGCCTTGGTTCGCCTTCGTAAACGACAACTTTAATAAGCAGGTGGATGCGCTATTCGCCGGCAAGGTAACGGCAAAAGAGGCCCTTGAGGCCTGGCAGAACGAGTCTCTCAAGAACGCCAAAGACAACGGGTTCGAGGTCAAAGGTAAATAGTCCGTTCGCTCAAGCGATATCGCGTTTAACTCGATTGCCAAGTCGATGCGTTACCGGAGAACCGCCCTGCTTTTCCTGGCGCCATTCCTGACTGTCTTCGTGGCGTTCTATCTGGCCCCGGTCCTTTACGCCATCTATCTCAGCCTGTTTATAAAGAAACGGATCGGCCTCGGTCCGCCGAAAGAAATCTTTGGCGGGCTGACGAATTATTTTCGGGCCGTTCAGGACACGGACTTCCTGATCGGCCTGAAGAATATGTTCCTGTTCGGGATCGTACAGATTCCCTTGATGCTGGGAATGGCGATAATCCTGGCGCTGCTCCTTCATCAATCGCGAGGCGTGATCCTGCGGGTGTTTCGCACCGTCTTTGTAATGCCGTACACGATCCCCGCGGCAATCGCTGCATTGATCTGGGGTTACATGTATTCCCGGAATCTCTCTCCCTTTAACCAGATGCTGAGTTCGCTGAATCAAAGACCGATCGACTTCCTATCGCCTGCGGTCGTGCTGGTATCGATTGGGAATGTGGTGACCTGGAGCTGGACCGGGTACAACATGATCACCCTGTTCGCGGCCTTGCAGAACATACCGACGGATCTCTACGAGGCCGCTCGGGTGGACGGCGCCACCGAATGGAGCCTGGTTCGCTACATTAAGATTCCACTCCTAATCCCGACGCTACTGCTGCTGCTTATTTTCTCAGTGATCGGCACGTCTCAACTCTTCACCGAGGCGTACGTGGTGCGTCCGCTCGGCTATGTGGCCGATAACATAACCCCGAACCTTTATCTTTATCTTACAGCTGCACGCGACGCCAACTACGGTTACGCGGGGGCGTTAGCCGCTCTCTTGGCGATAGTAGTTTTCCCGATAAGCGGTGTTTTTCTGCGTCGGCTCAGTACCAAGTAGAGCTAACGAAGCGTTATGAAATTTGCACAACGTTCCTTAGCACCTCACTCCGGCGCTACAGGCGGCTCCGGGGCGCTGCGGTACGCGGCTCTCGGAATATTCCTGATCTACTGTGTCTTACCCGCGACCTGGATTCTGGCGGCCATCACCAAAGATAGCACCCAGATTCTCACCACCTTCGGGTTCTGGATCGCGAATCCGCCTCACTTTTTTGAGAACGTCGCTGGTCTTCTCGCCTATCGTGACGGAATTTTCGTTCGCTGGTTTGGCAATTCACTGCTTTACGCGGGATCCATTTCCCTTGGTACCACCCTTATCTGCGCGTTTGGGGGATACGCTTTCGCAAAGTACGAGTTTCCGGGGAAGACGTTTCTCTTCAACTTCATCCTTGGAACCATCATGGTTCCTTCAACGGCATTGGTGCTCCCTTTGTTTCTCATGCTCAATAAGCTCGGCCTGGTGAACACGATCTGGGGTGTTATCTTGCCGAGTTTGGTGAATCCCTTCGGTCTCTATCTGATGCGAGTATTCTGGGATTCTTCCCTCCCAAACGAATTGATCGAGGCTGCCCGCTTGGACGGGGCAGGGGAACTCAGAATCTTCTGGGGCGTCGGGATGCCGCTCATGCAGACCGCCATAGTGACCGTCGGCCTTCTCAGTTTCGTCGGAGCATGGAATAACTTCTTTCTTCCGCTGATTGTTCTAAGCTCGGACAGTCTGTTTCCCCTGACACTTGGGTTGAACGTCTGGAGCAGCGTGAGCCACGCGGCAGGCGGGAAGCCCGTCTATCAACTGATTGCATTGGGATCGCTCATCAGTGTGTTGCCCCTGCTTTTGGCGTTTGTCATCTTTGGAAAATATTGGCGCGGCGGATTGACCGCTGGCGCATCCAAAGGGTAGTAGGACGGGCGTCTCGCCCGTCCCGAACGCTGGTCCCAAGATCGGGTAGGGCCAAGGCAAGATGCCTATGCTACGCTGGCTTCGAGAGTAGCATAGGCTTCTAGCCTGTATTCGGTCGTTTCGGAGAAACGACTCAAGACGGGCGAGACGCCCGTCCCACCTTGTCACCCCGGCGCCAGTATGCACCAGCCTTTTTCCAGAGGAACATGGTATACTGACATCTCGGCGAGATAATCGCTGGCGCGGCCTCGTTTATAGACTGCCGGAAAAATCTCCTGCTCGTACCGCTCATGGCAGAGCCGATCTTTCCAGAAAGAGGTAATCGAGAAGCGGTCAATGCCTTTGTCCACGCGGGAAACGAACGCTCCCAGCATTCCGTTCGCTGACCGCATGGCGGGATTCCAAATCTGCAGCTGAGTAGCCATAAAGATCGGGGAACACCGCGGCTTTAAAGTACAATCCGTCAGGCGGAGGAATGCGGCGTCTGGCAACAGCTTTGCCGGATCTCGCTCCTTGACGGTCATGATAACATTTGCAAGGTATGCGCTGATCTTACTGTAATTACCGCGCGGCAGTGCGGGAAACGCTTCAGGGTGCATTTGCCTGAACCGATTGTAACCCGAAGTATCGCGCCACCATTCCAGAAATACAGCTTGGACGATTGTACCGTCCGCCCATCCGCCGGTCTGGGCTACAAAGCCCGGTACCGTTTCCAACCCGTTCCCGGTTCGTTGGGCCGCCGAAAATGTTTCGGGATCCTTTCCGGGAACTTCTGCAATGATCGAGTTGATAAGCATCTATCCGTAGCCGATCTGGGACTCGGTCAGTCCGTTCCCGTCTCTCCGATCCCACTCGCCTCCTCAGCCAGCATATGGCATAGCGCGGCGTAGCCGCAACCAAACATGATTCGTGTGAAATGAGGTGATCGGGGGTCAGCGTAACTAAGGAATGACGGTAGGGCGAATCCGCCGCGGCGGATGAGCCTAAACCGCAAATGTTGTTAGCCCCTTGAGGCTCATTTGTCCGGCTTCGCGGGACGAATTCGCCCTACCATCTTTCGGCGGCAAAAATCCTCGCGGAGATGCACGATTCAGAACTATAGAACTATAGCCGACAGCTTCCTTTCGCCGTCACGAGATCACCCAAAAGACGATCAGGATGAGTAGAATCTGCATGGGGCCGCGAATCCACAACGGGGTCGCTAGTCTGGTGCCCAGCTTCACCTTGGCCTGTGCCGCGTGAATGTTGGCCGGAAACACGGCAACGAGAAAGGCAATCAAACACACTCCCGCCAGCCAGCGAGTGTCCGGAATGATCAAACCGATTGCCCCAAGAATTTCAAGAACCCCGGTCAGGACGACGACGGCTTTGGGATTGGGAATCCACGGCGGTACCATCCTTGCCAGGTCGTCTCGCAGCCGGCCAAAATGAGCAAAGGCAGTAAAACAGAACATGATAGCTAACGCGTAAATTGTCGACTCACGCCACGTGCCGAAGGCTGAAACTCCGAGGGCCCCGAGCGCGCGAAAGAGAATCAAGCCTCCAAACAGAACGATTAACACGAGCACGCTCATGTTTTCGGCGGTTGAACCCAGATCCCGAAGTCAAGTTGTGGGACGGGTGGCTCACTCGTCGGAATTTCGCAATCTGGATCGACCAAATCAGACTAGCCGTCCTGGAAGGCAAGGTCAACGGGCGGTTCGTGCTCCCGCGAGCGCGTGTGAGTATCGGGAGGCGGAAAGGCGGCGTCGATAGCTCGGAGAGCCGGGAATCCGCGCCCTAACGTCTAATCGGCTCACCCGAGGTTCGCCCTACCAACGGCAGCACGGTTGCGCTATCCATAAAGCGGTAACCTTGAGCGACCATAACTTTGGCGGAAGAAGTCTCGGCTGCCCGCATAATTTGCATCGCGTCATCCCGGGTTGCCGAGAGCGGTTTTTCGACGAGCACATGCTTTCCATGGCGTAGTGCCTCCAGCGTCACTCTGCGGTGCAAATTTGGCGGAGTCGTCACGAGCACCGCATCCGCCTTGATCGTGTCAAATGCGCTCGCCAAGTCTGGAAAATGGGTGAGCTCAAGATTCTCTCGGCTCCAGCTCTGAGCAGATTCCGACGGGTCAACGGTGGCTACAAAGTCGACCCAAGGATGTGTTTTCAGGAGGTTAGCCCAGGAGCGCCCCCACCATCCTAACCCAGCAAGTACGAAACGCATCGAGTTGTCCATGGCGAGATTGTGTACGCGTTTCTTTTGCCCGGCGCCTGAGCCAGGCGCCCTACGGCCCCGATACTCCCCAACAAGATTTTGTTCGCGACTGTGCCGTTTGGGCTAAACTACGACCGATGCAATCGTTCCGATTCCATCCCGCAGTTGAACAATGGTTCGAACGGAAGTTCGGAACGCCGACCGAGCCGCAACGACGCGGCTGGCCGGCTATCCAATCCGGTGCTCACACTCTCATTGCAGCGCCGACCGGTTCCGGCAAGACACTAGCGGCGTTTTTAGCTTCGCTCGATGAGCTGTTCCGTGACGGGCTCGCTGGAAAACTCAGTGATGAAACACGCGTGATTTACGTGTCACCGCTCAAAGCACTCAGCAACGATATCCACAAGAATCTCGAGGAACCTCTGGCAGGTATTCGCGCCGCGCTGCGAACGAGCGATGGCTGTGACGTGGATGTGCGCGCGGAAGTGCGGACCGGCGACACCCCAGCGACGAAGCGGCAAGCCATTATTCGCAAACCGCCGCACATTTTGGTTACGACGCCGGAGTCGTTCTACCTGCTTTTGACTTCGACGTCCGGCCGCAGGCTGCTGGCGACCGTACGGACGTTGATCGTGGATGAAATTCACGCAGTCGTGGCCAACCGTCGCGGATCGCATCTGGCCCTGAGTATCGAACGACTGGAAGCGCTCGTGAACGCCCGGTTGCAGCGCGTCGGTTTATCGGCAACCCAGAAACCGATTGAGGATGTGGCGAGATTCCTCGTAGGCGCGCGAAATCTGGATGAAACGGGCAACGCGCGCTGCACGATCGTTGACTGCGGTTATTCGCGGACAATGGATTTGGCTATCGAACTGCCCGGCTCGCCGTTGGAGGCGGTCATGTCGAACGAGGTCTGGGTAGAGGTCTATCGCCGGCTTGCTGACCTTATCGAGGCTCACCAAACAACGCTCGTGTTCGTGAATACGCGACGCCTCGCTGAACGCGTCACCCATCACCTTTGCGACCGGCTCGGAAAAGACAAGGTTACCTCGCACCATGGGAGCCTCTCGGCGGCGCTTCGGCTTGAGGCGGAGCATCGGTTGAAGCGCGGCGAACTAAAGGCGCTCGTTGCCACCGCCTCGTTGGAATTAGGCATCGACATCGGTTCGGTAGACCTGGTTTGTCAGATGGGGCCAACGCGCTCGATCGCGACATTACTGCAGCGCGTGGGCCGAGCCGATCACCGGCGCGGGGGCAGGCCAAAAGGACGTCTCTTCCCGCTGAGCCGAGATGAGCTGGTCGAGGCGGTCGCTACGCTGCGCAGCATCGCCAATGGTGAGCTCGATTGCCTCGAGATCCCGCCAAAACCACTCGACCTGCTCGCCCAGCAAATGGTCGCCTGTGTCGCGTGCGAGGATTTCGAGGAACAAAACCTTTTCGAGCTGATGCGCTCAGCTTATCCGTATCGCGATCTGACCCGGAAGGAGTTCAATGATGTCTTGGGAATGCTGGCGGAGGGCTTCAGCACTCGCCGGGGGCACCGCGCAGCGCTGATTCACTATGACGCGGTGAACCATCGCGTGCGCGGCCGGCGCGGTGCTCGGCTGGTAGCACTAACGTCCGGGGGCGCCATTCCGGACAATGCGGATTACCGCGTAGTGGTAGAGCCAAGCGAAACTTTCATAGGCACCGTCAACGAAGACTTCGCTGTCGAAAGCATGGCTGGAGATATCTTCCAGCTCGGCAACGCCTCATGGCGAATCCTGGGCATCAATTCCGGTACCGTTCGCGTGGAAGACGCGCACGGCCAGCCGCCCGGTATTCCATTCTGGCTGGGTGAGGCGCCTGGGCGTACGGCGGAGTTGTCCCGCGCCGTTTCTCAATTGCGGTTGGCGGTCGAGAACCAGATCGAACAAAAATTTGGAGATTGCCAGACGCCTGCGGAGTGGGATAGCAGCGCTACGCAAATTCTGGTCGACTGGCTCAAGGCCGAAACCGGCCTCTCAGATCCCGGGTCGCGCCAATTAGCCGATTACTTCGCTGCAACGTACCGGACCCTTGGTGTCATTCCATCTCAGCAAAAGCTCGTGCTGGAACGCTTTTTCGACGAGTCGGGAGGGATGCAGTTGATTATCCACTCCCCGTTCGGCATTCGAGTGAATCGGGCTTGGGGACTAGCGCTACGCAAACGGTTCTGTCGCGCCTTTAATTTTGAGTTGCAAGCGGCAGCGACAGACGATGCGATTGTACTTTCGCTCGGCACTCAGCATTCCTTTCCGCTCGATGAAGTCTTCCGATACCTGAACCGGCAAACCGTGCGGGACCTCTTGACGCAGGCGCTGCTTGACGCGCCAATGTTTCCGATCCGGTGGCGATGGAACGCTATGCGCGCACTCGCTCTGCCACGCCAGCGCGCCGGGCGCAAGATCCCTGCCCCGCTCCAGCGCATGGAATCCGAGAATCTCCTCGCTGCGGTCTTTCCTGATCAACTGGCCTGCTTGGAAAATATCGTCGGAGACCGCGAGATTCCCGAGCATCCGCTGGTGCACCAAACGATCGAGGATTGCCTGACCGAGGCGATGGACATCGACGGGTTGATTGCTGTGCTTAAACAGATTGAGATCGGAGCGGTGCAGTGCGTAGCCCGCGATCTGCCGGAGCCGTCGCCATTGGCGCACGAAATCCTGAATGCCAAGCCATATGCCTTTCTCGACAATGCCCCGTTGGAAGAACGCCGAACCCAGGCAGTGTACCTGCGGCGCTCGGCTGAATCATCCACGAATGGCAGCCTGGGTATTCTCGACGCGGCCGCCATCGGAAAAGTTTGCGCAGAAGCATGGCCCCGCGCCACGAACGCGGACGAGCTGCACGAAGCACTGATGCTGATCGGCGTTATGACCGATGATGAAATGCGCCGCCTCGCTGGCGATTCAACGGCGTGGGTTGATACGCTCATGGCTGAAAAGCGTGTGGGAAAGCTAATGACGCCTATTGCATTCTGGACCACGGCGGAACGGCTGCCGATGCTGCAGACAGTCTACCCGAACCGCGATATCGAACCGTTGTTGGCTGCCCCGGAGTCCGAGCGAAAACGGCCATGGGAGCGCGTCGGCGCCGTCCGAGAGTTGGTGCGGGGCCGAATCGAAGTGATCGGGCCGATCACAGCCAGTGCTCTGACGAAATTCTTCCAGTTGCCCTCCTCGGAAATCGACGGCGCCCTCCTTGCCCTGGAAGCCGAGGGCTTCGTCTTGCGTGGGAAGTTCCATCCGGGCGCATCGGAGACCGAATGGTGCGATCGGCGACTCCTGGCCCGGATTCACCGGCTGACCATCAACCGGCTGCGCGCGGAGATACAGCCTGTGTCAGTCGCGGAGTTTCAGCGCTTCTTGCTGGCCTGGCAGCGAGTGGACGCGGAGCACCGGACCGAGGGACCAGAGGGCCTCAGGGCCGTACTTGAGTTTCTTGATGGCTACGACCTACCCGCGGCGGCGTGGGAGCCCGAGGTGCTGGCGCTCCGGGTCAATGGCTACGCGCCGGCCTGGCTTGACCAGCTCTGCCTGACTGGCAGAACCGGCTGGGGACGGCTGAAGCAAAACTCGACGGGCCGCCCCCTGACGCCTGTTCGATCCAGTCCGGTGTCGCTCTTTGCCCGGGAAAACCTGCCGCATTGGCTCGCGCTTTCGTCTCCGTCTGCGCCTGCGGAATTTTCGCCGGACACGAGGCAAATTTGGGAGACGTTGACCCGCGGCGGTGCACTGTTTTTCGGCGAGCTCGTGCGCCAATCGGGTTTGCTGGCATCGCGGGTCGAGCAGGCCCTGGCCGAGTTGACTGCGCAAGGCTACGTGACCGCCGACAGTTTCGAGGGCTTGCGCGCGCTCCTCGTACCGGAAGAGAAACGGGCGCCGTTTGCGCCCGCGGAACGAAGAAGGCACCACCGGGCAGTTACGAGTCTCGAGTTCGCTGGACGTTGGTCATTGCTGCGGATGCCAGACCCGGAGACCTCCACTCCAGGCCGAGGAAACGCTGTAGAGAACCGCGAAGAGTCTGTCGAGGCCTTCGCGCGGGTGCTACTTCGGCGCTACGGAGTCGTGTTTCGCCGCATCCTGGAAAAGGAATCTATAAGCGTTTCCTGGTTTGAACTCATCCGGGTCTATCGGCGCCTAGAAGCGCGTGGCGAGATTCGGGGCGGCTATTTTGTTAGTGGTGTGAGCGGCGAACAGTTCGCACTGCCTGAAGCCATCGGTTCGCTGCGCTCGATCCGCAAGACGGCCGGCAAAGGCGAGCTAATTGCGATCAGCGGCGCAGATCCATTGAATCTCGCGGGCATTCTCACGCCCGGGCCGCGCGTTACTGCGATTACTATGAATCGCATCCTCCTGCGCGACGGCATACCGATCGCGGCACTGAAAGCCGGAGAAATCGTCGCGTTGGAGCGCGAGGCGCAAGAACCAGATCGTGTGGTCCAACGCGCTCTCCGGGTCGGTAATATGTCGCCAGCGCTTCGGCCCTACTACGCCTGATGCAGCCAAACTGCTATTTCAAATTTGACCCCTGGAGCCGATAGAACGTCGTTATGCTATGTCTCAGGTTAACGAGAAACTTCTTAACATTGCTCCGGATCTGACACGGAGTCCACCTCGCCGCCCGCAAGCCCTGCTTGGCAGTTATGCCCTTGCTGCCCGGGCTCTGGACAAGTGCCGCGCGGCCCTCGCCGGTCGTGCCGGGCCCTACCATTTCAATTGTCCGGTAGACCGCATTTTCCTCAATTTCAGCAGGATTAAAGCCGAGGATTTTGAGCAGTTTGTGGCCGGTGGCGCAACTGACAGCGAAGTCGCTGTCTGGATCGCAAAAAAATCGCGGGTAAAAAACCCGAGTCTCGTAGCGGTTTGGAGCCTCCTTTTGCGCCTAAATCCGCTACTCTACGGGCTCAATATCGATGACTGGATGTACTCAAGAAAAATCCAATCACCCAAAGTTTAGCGTAGCACCAGACAAAAGTTGGACGTCAACTAAGGAATCTGCTGAAAGACGGCGGCTCAGCAGGAGCTTCGCCCTGCCGGTGACTCTCCCGTGGACAGCGTGGTAAGGCGAGCCTCCCGGCGAGCCGCATTCACAAATCCGGCGAGGATCCGCGCCTCAATTGTCATTTGATAGCGTCTTTGGCTTATGCCATTTGCTATCCAGGACTGTCGGTGCGGCTATCTGCTTTCTGTCGGAACCCGGAAATACCGTGTCCGCTGCGTCTTCAGGTAGCGGTCGCTCAACGTGTTGAGCGCTCGCCGGGCAAACGTAAATTTCTCAGCGAGCGCTTCCAGGGCCGGCCGCCACTGTGCTTGATCCGTCTCCTGGGCAGCGAGGCTGTAGAAGCGCTTCCCCTGCTCCCGCCGTAAAGGGTGTTTTGGGACGAGGTGCGGGAAATAATCACCTGTTAGCGCGTCAGACATTAACGGGCCTGGAGGATGCCAATGCGGCTCTCCGCCTTGGCGGATCGCCCTACCCATCACCGGCCAGGAAACGTCGCTCGGTAGGGCAGCTCCCGCTGAGCCGCCGGACATCCTTAGCCTATACGCGGCTCGCGAAATCTTATCTTCCAGCGAAGTCGGCCAACGATTGAATTTTGCCAACCGCGGCGGGTTTGAACCGCGAGAGCCGACGATCATTGGTCACAAAGAGGTCCACGCTCGCGACCGCGGCGCAAGCGAGTTGAATGGCGTCGGGTGATTTGAGCGCGGGATGATCTGCTCGCAGTTGGGCAAATAGAAGCGCTGCGTCCAGATCATAGGGGATTACCCGTAGCTGACTGAAAATGTCCCGATAAACGTTCGCGACATCGGCGCGGGCTTGGCGAAGAGGATGCACGAGAATTTCGCCCACCGTCAAGGTGGAGGTGGCAACCTCAGCTCTCTCCCTGCGTTGCCAGGCGCTGAGTTTTTCCACCCGCGCCGTGGCCGTGGAGTCCTCCCAGAGGTAGATGAACAAATTCGTATCCCAGAAAACGAGCATCTACTTCCAGCCCTTCCGCAATTCCCGGACGTACCCATCCGCCTTTACTCCTTTCCAGACTTCAGCGCCAGCCGCGCGAAGCCGCTCGATGGGGTCAGACGCCCCGGGTTCGGGCGGAAGCCCAAGCTCTTTCTGTAACCCGGCACAAATGAGGGCCTTTAACGTTGTCCCCTTTTCAATCGCTTTTTGCTTGGCCATGCGCACGAGCCTATCGGGTAGATCGACGGTCGTTTTCATCAAGGAACCATATAAGCGTAGAACCGTAAAGCAAGCTCCACCTACCAAACACGGAATTTGGAATTTGGGGCGGCGCCCGCTGCGGTGCAAATTCGGCTATGCCGCAGTTAAGTGCCGGCCTGGTGATGTATCGTAAGTCTGAGAGTTTACCCGAGGTCTTTCTCGTGCATCCCGGGGGACCGTTCTGGGCTAAGAAGGAAGAAGGGGCATGGACAATTCCCAAGGGACTCATCGAGGAAGGCGAAAGCAAGCTGGAAGCGGCCAAACGCGAGTTTGCCGAAGAGACATCGATCATTCCTTCGGGACCGTTCATCGACCTTGGTGAGATACGGCAAAAATCGGGCAAGCAGGTGTATGCCTGGGCCTTTGAGGGCGACTGCGATCCGCCGCCAATCAAGAGCAATACGTTTACTCTGGAATGGCCGCCCAAGTCCGGACGGATCAGCGAATTTCCTGAAATCGACCAAGGAAAATTCTTCGCCATCATGGAGGCGCGCCGGAAGATCAATCCCCAGCAGGTGGAGTTTATAAATCGATTGGAAGCGCATTTTGCTAAGCTCAATAGCTGAGCCTGGGTCGCTCAGAAATCTCTGAAGATTTGTGAGCGAACCAGGCTGTAGATTGGTTTCGATGACCGTTTGGAAATCATTGCTTCTGATTTATCCAGCCATCGAAGTGCAGCTGCGCCGGCGATCGCAACGGTCCCAACATTTTGCATACGTCTTGTCGGATCAGGAAGTGCAAGACGCAGTCATGTCGTTTCGACGGTTTCCTTTACTTGTTGAAGAACTGACTTCCGGCAGGGCAGGTATCCAATTTGAAATGAGATACGTTCAACGGTGCCTCACTTCTCTTACTCGGGTGCGCAAAGGAATCCTCTGGCCATCGCCAACCGATACTCGAGAGGAAATTGATCGGTATGTTTCGCCGGGCAGCTGTGACTCGATCTTCGTTCTCTGGCCACAGCGCAATTTGACGGATGGCAGTTCTGTTCGGTCGGACGCCTGGGGGCTTGGCATGGGGGCCTCCAGTTGGTCAAACCAGGCTACCTACGCGACTGTAACCAATGCGGAATCGTCGAGATGGCGGGTTCCTGTCGTGGGCGAAGTCTGGTTACATGAATGGTTACACGGGGTCTGCGGCTATTTTTGTAGCCGAGGCTACCGAATGCCTGCTGGCGACGCTGATGGTGGCGCGCGCCATGGATACACCCAGTCCACGGTTTCTGGCTGGACCGATTATTATCGCGATCTTATGACGGGCAATGTGATCGACGGAGGAAAGGCGACCGGCATCCCGCTCGACGCCTGGCGTTACAAGCCGCAGCACGAGTTTATTGCATAGAATCTACGCGGCGGGGAAAACGTTGGCAGGGTTCGAATACGAGATCATCAACGCTGTCGCTCGCAGCCTCGGCCGGCGTGCCGAGTTTGTGCAGAATGACTGGAATGGGCTGATCCCGGGTCTGCATCGCAGTCTCTATGATTGCGTGATTTGTGGGATCGAGATCACGCCCGACAAAGCGGACGAAGTGAGATTCAGCATTCCCTACTACTTTACTTTCGAACAATTCGTCGCACGCCGTGGCACTCCGGCCCTAAACTCTCTCGATCAACTCCGCGGCCGCCTTGCCACTCAAACCTTCGACTATTTCGGCACTGGCCTGGTGGTGGCGCTTTTATACCTGGTCCTCGGGCTCCCATTCGTACGGCTTGCTCGCCTGCTGGAGGAGCGACTCGCCAAGGGACGACTAAGCCCGATCGCAAGTCGATCCGGCGTGGGACCGCGTCGGACCTGAGGAGTCCTTCAGCCTCAAAGGGCGAAGAGATTTCCAGGCATTGCACTAGCGGTTAGATTCTGTAGGCTTTTCCAATTATGGGAATGCTCGCTAACCTGATGTCGAAAGTCTTCGGACACTCCTCCGCCGCCGGAACTCCTGCTGCGCCCGCTGCCGCTGCGGCTACCCCTGAAACGACTGCTCCATCCGGTGGTGCTCCATCCGCTGGTGCTCCGTCCGGCCCCGGTGCTCCGTCGAGTGCTGCTGCGGCGCCTGCCGTTGTGGATGTCACCGCCATTCTTGATGGCTTAGCCGCTAAAAATCCGGAGAAGCTCGACTGGAAGAGGTCGATCGTGGATCTCATGAAGCTGGTCGGCATGGATAGCAGTCTTGCCGCACGAAAGGAGCTGGCTACGGAACTTCAATACCCGGGCGACAAGAATGACTCCGCTGCAATGAACATCTGGCTCCACAAGGAAGTCATTAAGAAGATTGCGCAAAATGGCGGCAAAGTTCCTCAAGATCTTCTCCGCTAGCTAACCGGCAGCGGCACGACTGGGAGAGCGTCGCCCTCCAAGGTAATTTCGGAATTTGGGTCAGTTAGTTGTACGACGGCGAAAGACAGGAATGCCGTTGCCGAAACGGTAATCCACCTCTCCTGGGTGATCTTTTTTGTCGCGGAATGAAGATGCAAAATGAGAACTTGATCTTCGAGGATGCACCTTACGCGATTGCCGAGTACGAACTTGCAAACACCAAGAAGAGCCCGCACAAGGGATCCTGAGGCTTTTGACAACCTAGACCTCACTCTCTGAACTTTAGTGCAACTTTTTCGCGTCCTTCTGCGTGTTTCGCGGGCGGCAGAGGTGTGGCGTGGGTGACGCACCTTCTGCGCTGTGGAACTCCCTTGGTGATCGTTAGGTTGACGTACCTGCGCGCTCGCGGGACTATGGCGAAATGGTGAAATGTGCAAATCGATACTGAAACAGTCGGCCATGGCAACGATTCTTTGTTCCGCAGCGGTTGAGCCGCTATCCGCCGAGGTTCCTCCAGGCCCGAAGTGGCTTCAGACGGCGGTGTTTTACCAGGTCTATCCTCAAAGCTATTTCGACTCCGACGGTGACGGGATCGGTGACTTGGCTGGTTTGACGGCCAAGCTTGACTATATCCAATCGATCGGTTGCAACGCGATTTGGATCAATCCGATTTTTGAATCCCCTTTCGCCGATGCGGGTTATGACGTGGCTAATTTTTATAAGGTCGCTTCGCGTTACGGCACGAACGACGATCTGAAGAATCTCTGTGCCGAAGCCCACAAGCGCGGTTTGCATATCTGCCTCGATTTGGTAGCCGGGCATACCTCGGTTCTGAATCCATGGTTCCAACAATCCGCCCAAGACCGGCCAAATCGCTACTCAAATTGGTATATCTGGACACCACCTGGCGAAAACGTTCCTGGCTCGCAGACGTTTCCCGGCGAGAATCATCGATTGGAACGGTATTTACCCAATTTCTTTCCCTTTCAACCGGCTCTGAATTACGGTTATGCCCGACCCGATCCAGAACGGCCCTGGCAACTTCCGACTACTGATTCTGCCTGCATGGCGGTCCGCGAGGAACTCAGGAATATAATGAAATTCTGGTTGGATCTGGGTGCCGATGGCTTCCGAGTGGATTTGGCGGCTTCACTGATCCGAAACGATCCGGATCGCCGAGCGATTAGCGCACTGTGGCACTACTATAGAGCCTGGTTTGATAAAGAGTATCCCGAAGCGGTGTTAATCTCCGAATGGAGCGACCCGGCAGTAGCGATCCCGGCGGGCTTCCATATCGATTTCCTCCTCCAGTTCGGTGAGCCTGCCTACGCCATTCTTCTCGGTCCTGAGTCACGTCCTGACGGTGACGCTCGCAAGCCGCACGCCTTCTTCGAGCGGGCCGGCGGTGGCGACATCAAGGCATTTGTTGACAACTACCTCAAGCATTACTCCCTGACGAAGTCCCGCGGTTATATTTCTCTACCAACAGCTAATCACGATACCCCGCGTCCGACCTGGGGGCGAGGTGGCCAAGAGGTTCGGGCCATTTTTGCGATGCTACTGACCATGCCCGGGGTGCCCGTCATTTACTATGGTGATGAGATAGGAATGAACTTTCTCCCGCAAGTTCCGAATAAAGAGGGGGGGACTCTCGGAGAGGTGCATCGTTGCGGTTCACGAACTCCGATGCAGTGGTCCAGGGAAAAAAATTCCGGCTTTTCGACCGCACCGACGGAGAAGCTTTATCTCCCAGTTGATCCCTCCGAGTCTCGACCGAATGTCGCGACGGAGGAGCAAGACCCGGCCTCAATGTTGAACTTTACTCGTGCCTTGTTGAAGCTGCGCCGCGAGCACCCTGCCCTGGCCAATAGCGCAGATTTTGAGCCCCTGTACGCGGCGAAGAATTGCTATCCGTTCGTTTACCTTCGTAGAACAGGTAAAGAGAGCATCATGGTTTCTATCAATCCGGCGGGAAAGTCCTGCGCGGTCGAGTTGAAGCAGGGAAGCAATGCTACTCCGTTGTTTGTGCGAGGCGCAGAGATCCGCAACAGTCGGCTGGAGATGGATCCGGTTTCGTTTGGCATTTTTGCAGTCGAACGCTGAAAGGTAATTTTGTTATGCGCGAGAATTTGTTAAAGACTTTGTGGCAAGAAGATGCATGCGCCATCAACGGCTGGCTGGGTCTGCCTGCAACTTTCTCTGCGGAGGTCATGGCTCATCGGGGTTGGGATTCGCTGACCATTGATCTCCAGCACGGCCTGATCGACTACCAAAGTGCTGTTGGCATGCTCCAGGCGATCTCGACCACTCGAACGGTTCCGCTAGTTCGGGTTCCCTGGCTGGATCCAGCCATCATCATGAAAATCCTCGATGCCGGTGCGTACGGGGTGATTTGTCCGATGGTCAATTCCGCCACGGAGGCAGCCGCGTTCGTCGCGGCCTGTCGCTACCCGCCCGCCGGCATGCGGAGTTGTGGCCCGATTCGGGCAAACATCTACGCCGGACCAGATTATGTTGCCAACGCGAATCGGACCATTGTGACGATGGCAATGATCGAGACCCGTTCCGGTCTTGATAATCTCGAAGAAATTTTATCGGTCGAAGGGCTCGACGCGGTCTATATCGGGCCCGCAGATCTGTCATTGGCCCTGGGATGCGAACCGCGGCTTGATCCGACCGAACGGGTCGTGGTGGAAGCTATTGAGTACATTGTGACTCGAGCGCGAGCCAAAAAAATTGTGCCTGGAATTCACACGGAGTCCCCGGTCTATGCGCAAAAGATGATTCAGCAAGGGTTCCGATTCGTTACGGTCGGTAGCGATGTCCGCCTGCTAGTTGCGAAAGCCTCCGAAGTATTGGAAACGATGGGACGCCGTCCGCAGGCTACTAAGGCAGCTCCGGCCCAGGCCGGGCCATACTAACTGCGCCGATGCCTGCTGTACTTGTCACCGATAAAATCCAGCAAGCCGGGCTAGACATCTTAGCCCAAAGGAGCGACGTGGTGGTTGATCTTTGCCTGGATCGAAGAACCGAGAAAGAACTAGTTGCTCGCGTTGTTAATGCCGATGCCATTCTCGTGGGCACGACGCGAATTACAGAGACAATCATAGACGCCGCGCGCGTCCTAAAGGTAGTTTCGCGCCGCGGTGTGGGCTACGACAACATCGATCTGGCGGCACTGCGGCGCCGCAGGATTCCCCTCGCAACCGTCGGATCAGTCAATGCGTCCACCGTAGCTGAGCACACGCTTTGCTTCATCCTGGCTCTGGCGAAACAGGTGATGGCCTACGACCGGGCAACCAGGGCCGGTAACTGGGGATTTCGAAATAGTCTGGTCGCGACGGATCTGCTCGGAAAAAATCTGCTATTGGTTGGATTTGGTCGAGTCGGCCGGGCTGTTGCCGTTCGCGCAAAAGCTTTTGGCCTGCGGGTGCTGGCCTATGATCCAGTAGTGCCCGAAGCGGCTTTTCGCGAAGTTGAAGTTGAGCCGGTTGCGGATCTCCTGCAGGGATTGGCTGCTTGTGACTTCGTGAGTGTACATGTGCCACTAGTCCCGGAGACCATGGGGTTGATTGGCCGCAAACAGTTTGCGGCGATGAAGTCGACCGCATGTCTTATCTCTACGGCACGGGGTGGGGTAGTTGACGAGGATGAACTGGTAAATGCCTTACGGGCCGGGCTAATCCGCGGAGCCGGACTAGACGTGTTTAATGAGGAACCACTTCCTCCGAATCATCCTTTGATCGAATTGGAGAACGTGATCCTATCACCGCACATGGCGGCGCTGACCAAGGAATGCGCGCGCCGAATGGACGAAGTGGCAGCGAAGAACTGTCTCGACGCGATCGACGGAAACCTCGATCCAACCCTGGTCGTGCCAAATGAACGATAACGGAATTTTTCGCCCCAGAGAACTAGCTAAGGACAAGTTCCAACCTCATTCTTCCCCACTCAGAGTGGCTCCGTGACCCTTCTCCCGCGCCAGATATTCTTCCACCTCCTCGGCCTGCTTTTGAAAATGGGCGGATAGCTCAGGGAGCGCTTCCGCGGAAAAATGGGCAGCGATCGCGTGATACTGCAGCATCGCGCTAAACTCATTTCCTATTTGCTAAGCGCCGCGCAGCGGCCGAAGTCACCGGCGGCTGAGCCAGCCGCCCTACAAAGCCGATTCGGGCGCTTTGACGGGCGAGACGCCTGTCCCACCATTACCAATCTCAAAGACTAATGACACCCGATTTGGACGCTTCGTCAGTCTCACTGGTGCGCTTGTCTTCAATTGCTCGTTGTGCTGGACGAACCGCTTGCTGCTCAGCTTGCGACCGTTCCCAACCGTACCTTTCGTAGCTAAATTCCTGAGCGCCTGATTCCCAAAAGTTGATAAGCCTCGGGCGGTCTCCGTCCGGGTCCTCCACAATCATCTCCCAATACGAACGGCACTGTCCGCCGCCGTATTCACCGCGGTCGATCATTGCCAGGTAACCGTAGACGCGCAAAAGCTTCCACCGCGGGTGGCCCGCGACAGGCGACGGTGTGACATTAAGAATGATGAAACCGCTGGGTTGGATTTCTATTCGCAGATCACTCTGGCGCGCCTTAACGAGTTCCTTAAATTTCTGCGGGATTTCAATATTGGTCTCTGGTTTGGGTTCGTAGCTGGCAGCATAGGAATCGCTCATCGCACCGTACGCGGCCTCCAGAACGTCGTAGGCCATACCGTGATAGCGGTCCTTCATTCCGGGCAGGTCAACGAAGTCAGCATAGATGGCTGGTGCCATAACCAAGACGATGATTGTTATTAGTAGCTCTCTCACAACTTCTCCCCTGATGTCGCAGCTCTTTGTCCGCTGGTTGATCTTCTGCGCTGAGAGCCCCTTTCGGAGCGTCTCAGCGCCATTCTGGGGAGACGCAGACTGGCCTTGTAACGACTGAATCGTTCCAGGAACATTGGCCGCGCTGAGCCGGTTCGTTTCGCGGAGCGATACAGCGACAAAGGCCAAGCCGATCGCCAGGTCTTAGACCTGGTCAATGATTTCCACGGTGTCTAATTCTCATCAATTTAAACGTTAACTTTGAGAGAACCGCCGGGACACTTCGTCCTGGACTTTCCTTCCCGATTTCTCTCAGCATCCCGGCCCGGCAGCTCCGTGCGGAACGCTTTCCAGGATGCCCAGAGAACCCCGTATCCAGCTGAGATGGAATTGGAAACTACGGTCAAGCAAGCTGGATTCGTGCCAAATCTCTACCGCCCGCGAAACACGCGAAAAGACGCGCGACCGTCTGTTTAAGAGCTGATATCAGTTTCGCAGTTATTCACGACCGAGCGAAGCAGCCGGCCCTAGCCAGGCAGAGCGAGGTTGTGAATAACTGCGCCGCAAGCCAAAATAGGGCTGGCGGACGGCCTGCCTCGGCTCGATCACGGTCATTTAAGAGTGTTATAGAAAAGACTACCGGGCGAGCCGAAGGCCCTTGCTCCGACATCTAATAGA
>JBAUZZ010000696.1:0-1756 GCA_049585495.1 Chthoniobacterales bacterium
GCAAGCCAGACCGCGCGACACGAACCTGAAGGTCGCGGTGGGCCGAGCGGCAGGGTTACGCACGCTGCACGCTATTCCTGGGACGGGCCTGTCCACGTTTGACCCACAGATCGCCGCGCGCCATCAAGCTGCCGGCTGGGAAGCCCACGAGACCGTCGTGCCGGTGCTGACACTGACCAAGATCCTGGAGGATTGCGGGCTGCCAACGATTCATTTCCTCAAGATCGATGTCGAAGGCGCTGAAGCTGAGGTGGTGGAAAGTTTGAACCTGGACCAGGTGCGTCCCTGGATCATCGTTATCGAGGCAACGGAACCTTTTTCCACCGTGAGCACGCGCAATCAGTGGGAGCACCTCATCACCGACCGAGGCTATGGTTTCGCCTATTTCGACGGGCTCAACTGCTTCTACGTGTTTAATGAAATGGCCGGGCTGAAAGGGCAGTTGGCGGTACCACCAAACGTGTTTGATGATTTTGTGCGCTTCCCGGATTGGTCGATCCGGCAGGAGGTCGCAAAGCTTGAACAGGAAATGGCCGGCCTGCGAGGACACTCGGCCGGCTTGGAACGAGCATTGCAGGCCGAGCAGGCCCAAGCCGCCAATTTGCGCAACGCGTTACAAGCGGAGCAGGCACAAAACGCGAATCTGCAGGGGCGCATTCACCAACTCGAGGCACAGTTGGCAGTCCCCTCCATCGATCGGGCCATCGGGCGCGCGTTGAGACGTCTGCGTGAAACCGGCGACCGGCTCACCGGCGGAGGTCTGCGCAGCCTGGCAAAACGGGTGCTGACCACGTCGGTTCAGCGCTCTATGCGCAATCGGTGGTTACTGGCATTCGGCCGAGCTGTGCTGAAACCATTCCCGAAGCTCACAACGAATCTTTATCAGCTCGCAATCACGGCTGACGCTGTCGCCCGCTCATCGGTCCCCTCTCCAGCCGCCGCTCCAGCCGTCACTTCTCCACCCGCCGCTTCTCCGGCCGGACAGCTCCCATCGGACAATGCCGAGATCCCAGCGAATTTACCAGCCTCAGCGCGGCGCATCTATCGAAGGCTAAAGGCCGCCATGGCCGACAGCGACGCCTGGACCCGCAACCAATGAGGATCGTGCTGGACCTTCAAGGCGCGCAGAGCGACAGCCGGTTCCGCGGGATTGGCCGTTACTCTTTGGCGTTAGCTGAAGAGATCGCTCGGCAGGCAGGTCAACACGAGGTCTGGCTAGCGCTGAGCGGCCGATTTCCCGAATCGGTCGAACCGCTGCGCGCCGCTTTCGCGGATCTGATCCCGGCCGAACACATCCGCGTCTTCGAACTGCCGGGGCCGGTCGCTGAGATAGATCTCGCCAATGCCTGGCGAATGCAGATGGCGGAACTGTTGCGGGAGAAGTTTCTGGCCGATCTGAGTCCGGATATCGTCCACGTATCCACGCTGTTCGAGGGTTTGGGGAACGAAGTGGTCGCCTCGGTTGGCCGATTGGGTACCACGGTGCCGGCGGCGGCGACTCTATACGATCTTATCCCGCTCCTGCGTCCAGCGAGTTACCTGACGGACCCGGTGAGAAAGCGACACTACCTGCGCCGCGCACAATCGCTGAAGCGCGCCGACCTGCTCCTCGCCATTTCCGAATCATCCCGCCGAGAAGCAGTCGAGATCTTGCATATCCCATCAAGCCGGATCGTCAACATCGCTGCCGGTGTGCAGCCCTGGTTCCGATCAGTTGAGACCGCTTCGGGGACGAAACACGAGCTAACAACACGCT